>NZ_CP120742.1:6792500-7092500 GCF_029581275.1 Micromonospora sp. WMMD1155 | reverse complement strand
GCCTGGGCGAGCGCGCCGTTGAGCGACCCGAAGCCGCCCCAGTTGTACTCGGTCATCGCGATCTTCGTGCCCGGGTAGTGCTGGTCGACCAGCTCGCGCAGGCGCGGGATGTAGCGGACCGGCTGGTTGATCCAGCTCTCGTCCACGTAGGTCGGGTCCCAGAGCTGGCGGGTCGAGCGCAGCCGCAGCGCCTGGGTGTCGGCGTCGCCGGCCGCCTCGCCGAGCACGCCGGACTGCTGCGGGTAGAGGTGGACGTCGAAGTAGTCGAGGATGCGGGTACCGTGCTGCTGCTCGTACTCGCGCATCCGGTCCAGGTACCACGGGCCGAGGTCCTGGCCGCCGTGCGCGGCCTTGTCCGGCGGGTTCGACCAGCAGCCGGTACGCGAGCAGGTGTCCTGGTCGAGGCCCGAGAAGATGATGGAGTTCAGGCCCCAGCCGACGGGACCGAGAGTCTTCGCGCCCGGGTCGGCGGCCTTGATCGCGGCGGCGTACTCGTAGGTGCGGTCGCGTAGCTCGTCGTAGCCCAGCCCGGTCGGGCGGACGTCGCGGTGGGTGGCGTGCCACAGGTCCGGCTCGTTGTCCAGGTTGTAGAACTGGACCCCGCCGTCGGCGGCGGCGCCGAACCGCCCCTTGAGGTGGTTGACGAAGTCGGTGGCGTACTCCGGGCCGACGGCGACGCTGGTGTCCGTCGGGTCGTTGCCGGTGACCAGCGACCCGTCCGGCTTCTTGCCGTTGCCGCAGTCCGGGGCCCACTGGTCGGTGGACTCCTGCGGGCCGTACTTGGCGACACTGAAACCACACGCCCGCGACCGGTCCTTGGCGATCCAACCGAGCATCGGCATCGTCATGACCGTTGCCGCGCCGGTGGCCTTGTTTTCTTGCACGAACCGGTCGCTCTCCGAGCCGTCCGGGAGATCGTCCGGGTTCGGGTTGTCGTTGGGGATGTTCTCGAAGTACCAGTCCGACGCGCGGTTGGTGGTGTCGGCACGGAAGTTGTAACGGGTGGTGGCGTTGCCCCCGTAGCGGTGCACCGGCAGCCGCAGGTCGCGGGCCAGAGCCTCGTCGGCGAAGTTCATGCCGTAGATGTACGGGCTGATCTGGTGCCGGGCGGCGGTGGTGTCCACGGCCAGCGCCGGGCCGACCGCGGCCAGGGCGGGCTCCGGCAGGACCAGACCGCCGAGGGTCGTGGCGAGCACGACCGGGAGCAGAGCGGTGATGGGACGCACGAGCTTTCCTCTCGATAGATAGAAGCTCGACGATGGGAGCGCTTCCGCAGCGTTGCGCTTTCCCGGCGCGGAGTCAACGCCGTAGCGTTGCCGCTGATACATGCCGGCTGCCTGACCACAGGCCGACGGCGAAAGAGCCCGTACGCTTAGGCGATGATCGACTTTCGCGCGGCGGTTGAGGCACGCGACCTCGATGCCATCGAGGCGACCCTGGCCGACGACGTGGTGTTTCGCAGCCCGGTGGCGTTCAAGCCCTACCCGGGCAAGGCGATCACCGCGGCGATCCTGCGGGGTGTGCTGCGGGTGTTCGAGGACTTCCGGTACGTCCGTGAGCTGAGCGGCGAGGACGGTCGCGATCACGCGCTGGTTTTCCAGGCGCGGATCGGTGACGTCGACGTCGAGGGTTGCGACTTCCTGCACCTGGATGAGAGCGGCCTGATCGACGACTTCACGGTCATGGTTCGGCCGCTGTCCGCCGCGCAGGCCCTGGCCGCCGCGATGGCCGCCCAGTTCGAGCAGATCCAGCGTGAGGCGACCGCCGGCTAGCGAGAGTGAGGCCGGGCGGCTTTGGTGCTACCGCGCCGCCGTACGACTCGGACCCATCGGGGGTGATTCGGCGTACCCAGGTTCGTGCTGCCCGTACTCACTGGCTCGCCCCTGCCGGAAGGGCTTCGTCGGTTGGTGGTCGGCGGCCGATGACCAGCACGGCGATGTCGTCGTTGGGGTGCTCCTCCGCGGTGGAGGCCATGATGCGATCGCACAACGCCTCGGCCGGCTCGGGCCGTACGGCGCTGGCGAGGCGTTCGATGCCGGTGTCGATCAGCTCGCTGCGGCGTTCGATGAGTCCGTCGGTGTAGAAGACGAGCACCGCGCCGGGCGGCAGGTCGAGAACCGTGGTGTGGCGATCGGTCACCGGGCGGCCCACACCGAGTGGCCGGTCCACCGTCAGGTCGACGGCTCGGGCGGGCTGGTCGGGGGCAGCCAGCAGCGGGGGCAGATGCCCCGCGCAGGAGAGGTGGACCGTCGTGCGGTCGGGTGCGATGAGGGCGTAGACGGCGGTGGTCAGGGTGCCGGCCTCGAAATGGTGGATCTTGCGGTCGAGGGAGGTCAGCGCCTCGGCGGGGTCGTCGGCGTCGAGTGCGTAGGCGCGGAGCGCGCTGCGGATGCGCCCCATGATGACGGCGGATGGCAACCCGTGGCCGGAGACGTCGCCGATGACGGCGCCCAGCCAGCCCGAGGGCAGTGTGAACACGTCGTACCAGTCGCCGCCGATGCCCAGGTCGTGGCCGGGTACGTACCGGGCGGCCAGGTCCAGACCAGGAATGTCGGGCAGCCGGGCGGGCAGGAGGCTCCGTTGCAGGGCCAGCGCTGCCTGCCGGTCGAGGACCCGTGCTCGGGCCTGACCCGCCGAGCTGGCGCGGTCGGCGACGAGTTGCAACAGCCGTACGTCGTCGGGGCCGAATCGCCGCAGGGTCAACGAGCCGACGTGCAACACGCCGACGAGGTTTCCGTTGGAGAGCATGGGCACGCCCAGCAGGGCGCGTACACCCTTGGCGAGCAGGATGGGATTGACCACGTCGTCGGGGGTGACGTCGTAGATCGTGACCGGCGCACGTGTCGCCGCCACCCGGCCGGCGAAACCGCGCCCGACCCGGACGCGGAAGCCCCGGCGCACCTCCTCCTCCAAACCCTTCGCCGCCGTCGCGACGAGCTCGCCGGTGTGGCCTTCCAGCAGCAGGATGGTGGCGGTATCGACGGTGAGCAGGTCCCGGACCCGTTCGAGAAGCTCGTCGAGCAACTCGGCGATGTCCAGCCCCGACAACGCCGCGTCGGTGATCGCCTCGATACGACGAAGCCGCTCCTCAGTCGTCACCATCTCGGCACCGGTCACTCAGGCAGCCTAGACGCGGACACCCCGCCGACGCCGCGCCCGCATCCAGATGGCGGTGTCGCGCGCGACGTGGGGTACCTTCCCATGTCACATTGATGCCTCCGTCGTGCGGTGAACCTTCTCGGAGAGCAGACTCCGACCCGCCACCGGCACGGTCATCAACCTTGACGGCCGCACAGAGAGGGGAAGCAGTGGCGATCCCGCCTCGCGACCAGCATGCGCCGACCGCCGGGAGGCCCCTCTTCTCGACGTCGTTCGACCTCACCGACCTCGCTCGGGTCCGCATCGAGATCGAAGCCGTCAGTCGTCGGTGCGGCCTCGACCAGGACGAGATTCAGGACTGGGTGACGGCGGTCAACGAATTGTTGATCAACGTGATTCGGCACGGGGGCGGTAGCGGCTCGATGCGTCTGCTGCTGAACGGACGGCTCACCTGTGAAGTGACCGACCAGGGTCGGGGCTTCAACGCTGCTCATTATGTTCCGCGCGTCGAGCGACCGCCCCTGTCCGGCGCCGGCGGGATGGGGCTGTGGGTGGTGGGTCAGATGGCCGACTACCTTCTCGTCGACAGCGGACCCGCCGGCACCACCATCCGCATCGCGGCCCGCACCCGCGACGCAGGCTAGTCGTCGGCCTGCCGACGGGTGCGGTCCTCGCCCCGGGTCGCACCAGCTGAGGCCCCACCCGCCGGCGCGCGCTCAGGTCGCGGTGTTCTGAAGTCGGCAGGAGACCATCGGGGCGAGTCCAAGGTCGCCGAGTGCGGCCGCGCCCCGCTCGGCATGGACGCCACCGGCGAGCACCAGGGTTCGTGCGGACTGGTATCGGCAACCCGCGGCGTCGAACGCGTCCGCCGCAGCGAGCAACGCCTGCTGATCGCCGTCGAGCAGCGCACCAGCTCGTCGCACGATGGCTTCGGCGACGACGTTGCCGGCCACGATGGTCCTGGCCTCGGCCAGGTGGTCACGAGCGCCCGGCCCCCCGGCGAGCACCGCGGCCTCGGCGCGCAGCGCGACATACCAGTGCAGCCAGACCCAGGTGACCGACTTCCACACGTCGCCCGGCTCGGGAGCCATCCGCTCCAGCGCCTCTGGCGCCTGCCCCCGGTGCAGCAGGACCATCGCGTCGAAGACCGCTCCGTAGCCATAGGTCTGTTCGTGTGAGCTACCGAGCCTATTCAGGACCGCGGCCCAGACGCTCTGGGCCTCCCGATCGTCACGTAGACCATGGATCATCGCGACCCCCGCTGCTGCGGGACCGAGGACCGATCTGGCCGGGCTGCCGGCCCGCTGCCACGCGTCGAGGAACCGCACACTGCCGGCGAGTACCTCGTCGGTGTCACCCGCGAGCGCGTCGGCCACCAACAACCAACTCGTGGCACGATGACCGACCTCCGCGAGCAGCGGATGGTCGGCGATCTGCCGTCCCCACCGGCGGGCGGCCGGCAGGTCACCCGCGCCGAGGCTCGCCTCGGTGGCGTTGCCGAGAGCGTCGAGCAGTTCATGGGTGTTGGCCGGAGCGGCCGGTAGGGACGAGAGCAGCGTGACCCGACGCCGCGCCGTCGCCGCGCTGGCGAACGTCTCGCCGGCCCAGCACTGGGCACCGGTGAGCGCGTCGAGCGCGGCGGACTCGGCAAGCGGGTCGCGTGTACGGTGCGCGAGTTGGACGGCCCACTCGGCGCGCGCGATCGTCTCGGCTACCGCGTTGTCGGGTGGGCCCTGTGCGGCGCCGAAGGCGTCGCTGAGCACGCCGGCCTCGGCCAGAGCCACCGCGGCCCGGGCGGCCGGGTCGTCGCCGGCCAGCTCCCGCGCCTCGGCGATCAGCGCGATCGACTCCTCCGGCGGCGGAAGTAGTTCGAACTTGCTCCAGAACCGGAAGGCGTTGGTGGCAGCGGTCGCCAGGTCGGCGGCGGCACCTGCGGCGTCTCCCGCTCGGCGGGCCGCCTGCGCGGCCGCCCGCTGAAGACGGTACATGTCATCACCGCGCATGCGGCATCCAGCCACCGCAGCGGCCTGTCGGAGCATCGATGCCTCGGCGGCGGGCTCGACAGCCAGCGCGGCCGCCTGCTCGTAGCGCAGCTGAGACTCGCCGATCAGGTTACGAATGAAGGTCATCTCCGCCAGATGGCGGGCAAGGCGATGGGCGTCCAAGCGCTGCTCCGGCCGGCCGGTCGCCCAGGACAGCGCGGCGCGAAGCTCGTCCGCGACCGCGTCGAACCGGGCACGCCAATCCGCCCGCACCACGGCCAGGTCAGCGGCGGTGGCCAGACACCAGCGAAGGTGCCGTTGCCGGGACTCCACCAGCTCGCCGGCCTCGGTGAGCCGCTCCGTCCCGTACTGGCGGATGGGTTCCAGCGCCCGGTACTCGGTGCCACCCGGGAAGCCCCTCACCACCAGCAGGCTCTGTTCCGCGAGCCGGGCAAGCCCATCGGCGACGATGCCCTCCTCCGTCCCGGCTACCTCCGCCGCCGCCGAAGCGGTGAACGGCGCCACGAAGACCGACACCCTGCGCAGCAGCGCCCGGTCGGCAGGCTCCAGCAGGGCGTGACTCCAGTCCAGCGTCGCGCGAACCGACCGGTGCCGGTCATCGGTGCGGGCACCCCCGGTGAGCATTCGGAGCGGATGGGACAGGGCGGCGGTGATGCCATCCAGTCCCAGCATCGGATACCGTGCGGCAGCCAACTCGATCGCCAACGCCATCCCGTCGAGCCGCGCGCATATCGAGGCGACCTGGTCGCGAAGTGGAGGATCCAACGGCCAGCCCACCGCCGCCGCCCTCTGCATGAACAACGCGACCGCGTCCGACTCGCCGTCGACACCCAGCGACAGCGGCGGCACCGGATACACCCGCTCGAACGGCACCATCAGCCGTGCCCGGCTGGTCGCCATCACCGTCACCGCGGGACACGCCACCAGAAGCCGCTCGAGGAAGACCGCCACCCCGTCCAGCACGTGTTCGCAGTTGTCGAGAACCAGCAACGCGTGACGGTCGGCCAACGCGGCGAGAACGGACTCGGTCATGTCCCGACCGGGCTGCTCGCCCAGGCCGAGCGACACGGCGACCGCAGCTGCGATCATCTCAGGGTCGGCGACCGGAACCAGGTCGACGAACCACACACCGTCCGGGAAGTCACCAGCGGCTTGCGCGGCCACCGCGAGCGCGAGCCGGGTCTTGCCCACGCCCCCCGGGCCGACCGCGCTCACCTGACGGTGAGCCCGGATCAGCTCGGCCAACTCGGTCCGCTCGCTCACCCGGCCGACGAACGAGGTCAGCGGAGCCGGCAGGACCGACGCCTGGGACGCGGAGCCGCTGCCAGCCGCGTCACGCACGCGCTGGGCGAGCGCCCGGCGATCCGGGACCTCCAGCTTGCGCAGCAGCGAGGAGACGTGTGTCTCGACGGTACGCACCGAGATGAAGAGCCGCGCTGCGATCTCCGCGTTGCTGAGATGGTCTCCGACCAGCCTGAGCACCTCGGCTTCGCGAGGGGAGACGTCAACCACCACCCCATTCTGTCGCACGGCTCTACGTGAGCCGGTTCCGTGGTCGACTCCGTGGTCACCACGGATCCGGTCGGGACGTGCCGAGGACATGCTGTGAGCACGCACCGACCGGGCCGAGGCCCACGACCCAAGGAGTGACCATGGCGAGCTCTTCCACGCAGGGGATCAGGACCGTGCTGCACCCGGTGTCGGATCTGACCAAGTCCACGGCGGTGTACGAGGCACTGCTCGGCGTGCCGCCGACGGACGAGTCGGTCTACTACGTCGGCTTCAATGCCGCGGGCCAGCACATCGGCCTGGTGCCGGACGGCGGACCGCAGGGCCTGACCGCGCCGGTGGCCTACTGGCATGTCACGGACATCGACGCGAAGCTGGCCGAGCTGAGCGCCGCCGGCGCCACAGTGACCGAGGCCGCACACGATGTCGGCGGCGGTCGCCTCGTGGCCACGGTCGCCGACCCCGACGGGAACGTGCTGGGGCTGATCCAGGACAGCTGAGCGACGGTGCTCGTCCGAGCCCGTCACCGCCAGCAGCATCGCCAGATCCGACCACCTCTCCTTCTTCGCGGTCTGCCGATCGCGGACCGCGCAGCCCGAAAGGACCACTCATGCTCGCCATCGACTCTGTCACGCTCGAAGTCCCGGATCCGGCGCCCGCCCAGGACTTCTACACCGCGGCCTTCGATCTCGGCCCCCGTCTGCGTGTCAGCGCCTCACAGGAACCCACGACCGGTTTTCGTGGCTTCGCCATGTCGCTCGTGGTGTCCCAGCCGGGCACCGTCAACAGCCTCTTCGGCACCGCCCTCGATGGTGGAGCGACGACACTGAAGCCGGCCGCGAAGAGTTTCTGGGGTTACGGCGGGGTGCTGCGCGACCCGTACGGCACGATCTGGAAGATCGCGACATCGGCGAAGAAGGACACCGGACCGGCCACCCGGCACATCGACGAGATCGTGATCCTGTTGGGAGTGGACGACGTCGCCGCGACCAAGCGGTTCTACGTCGATCGCGGCCTCACCGTGGCCAAGAGCTTCGGCCGCAAGTACGTCGAGTTCGCCACCTCGAACATCAAGCTGGCGCTGTACGGCCGTCGTGCGGCCGCCAAGGACGCGGGCGTCGCGCCCGACGGCACCGGGTCACACCGGCTGGTCATCGGCAGCAGCAGCGCCGGGACCTTCACCGACCTCGACGGCTTCGAGTGGAGGGCCGGCGGATGAATACAGCCTGGCCAGGCGCTGCGGAAGGCTACTCGTACGGATCCTTGGGCGCGGTCACCTGTCGCCAGGTTTCCACCTCGATATAGGGGATCTCTTCGTCGTTGATGGGGTCACGGGTCACTCGGTCGGAGTATCGGCCGGTGACCTGGATCCAGGTGTCGCCGGCCAGACCGCTGGGCGCGTTGCCGGCAATTCCGAGCTTGACCGGGCGACCGTCGGCGGCGCAGCAGGACAGGATCATGCGGGCGAGGATGGGTTGTCCGTCAGGCCCCGGAGTGATGAAGCCGGTGAGTTGGACGCGCCGGTTGCCGATCGACCGGCCCTTGTCGAACAGGGCTCGGGCGGCGTAGTCGAAAACGGTGATCGTCGCCGGATCGCCGGCGGGCAGGGGAGGGTAGTCGTAGTCGTCGTCCTGCCGGGCGGTGAGTGCGGTGCCCGCCTGGCCGGCGGCGTACGAGCCGAGGGCGGGTGGAGTGACGAGCAGCAGTCCGAGAGCGGGGAGGAGGAGCAGCCAGGCGACTCGTGGTTCGTGGTGGGCGTGCTCGTCGTGAACGGCGTCTGCCGTCGACCCGCTCGGGTGCTGCTCGGCGCCCTCCCGCCGAGTCTCGCCGGTGGGGTCGCTCTGGTCCTCGGACACGTCAGCCGCGGGGCGCAGCTCGTACCAGAGGGTCATCACCGCGGCGGCGATCAGCAGCAGGCTGGCGGCGATGAGGAACGGTCGTAGCCCTTCCTTGACGTAGCGCAGGTAGAGGTCCGTGACGCTGGCGTGCAGGACCGCCGCGCCAAAGAAGATCATGATGCAGGCCTGGGTCATCCGGTTCACAGCAGCACCATCCCGGTGATGACGGCGACCGCGACGGCGACCGTGAAGGTGGCCGGCGCGAATCGGGCGGCGAAGCGCCGGCCGAAGATGCCGGCCTGCATGGAGATGAGTTTCAGATCGACCATCGGGCCGACCACCAGGAAGGCCAGCCGGGCGGTGAGGGAGAACTGCGACAGGGAGGCGGCGACGAACGCGTCCGCCTCGGAGCAGATGGACAGCAGGACCGCGAGCGCCGCCAGGGCGAGCACGGAGAGCACCGGCTGGTCGGCGAGGGTCTGCAGCCACTGTTCGGGGACGACGATGTTGATGGTGGCCGCGGCCATCGCGCCGATGACGAGGAACCCGCCGGCGTGGGCCACGTCGTGTCGCGCGGCGGACCAGAACGCCTCCCCGCGTCGCAGCCCGTCCAGATCAGGTCGGCGCGGCAGCCGGATCCAGTCGGTGCGGCCCAGGCGCAGCCAGAGCCAGCCCATGACCATGGCGACGATGAGGCTGGCGACCGCGCGGGCGAGGACCATCTCGGGATTGTTGGGGAATGCCACAGCGGTGGCGGCGAGGACGATCGGGTTGATCGCTGGCGCCGCGAGCAGGAACGCCAGTGCCGCCGCCGGGGTGACACCGCGGCGGATCAGGGAGCCGGCGATCGGTACGGCCCCGCACTCGCAGCCGGGGAGGATCACCCCGGCGGCGCTGGCGACCGGGACGGCGAGGGCGGGGTGCTTGGGCAGGGCCCGGGCCCAGAAGGACCGGGGTACGAACACCGCGATGGCGGCGGAGAGCAGCACACCGAAGACGAGGAACGGCACGGCCTGCACCATCACCGAGACGAACACCGTCGTCCAGGTCGCCAGCGACGGCGCGGACAGCAGCCTCGCCAGGGGGTCGCGCAGGAAGACGAGCAGGACGAGCACGGCGGCGAGGATCTCGACCGAACCGATCCGACCGGCGAAGGGGAACGGGGACCGCTGACCGTGCTGGTGCTTAACGGCGTCGGGGTGTGGCGTTGTGTCGGAGTCGCCGGACATCGCCGGGGGATCGGCCGATGTGCTTGTGCTCGACGAGGTGGTCGGCTCGGATGCGGCCACGCCGCCCCCTTCTGTGCTGGGCATGTGGATATGGCGTGACAGCGATGTGAGTGTATCGAGCGCGGCGGGTCTTCGTCGCGGAACCGCAGGGGTCAGCCGTCTGTGTCAGAAGCTCGTGACCAGCGCGGTTGCAGGTTGCGCGGAGTGTCGGGGGTGGACGACGCGGTGCGCGCGGTGGCGGCGTCACCGGAGACCGTCGCGGCGCCGACCGCGAAGACCGAGGCGAAGGTCCGGCTGCTCCGGATGCGAGCCTGCTCATGTTCTCTCCTCCGGAGAACCGGTCCTGAGACGACAGGAGACGTCTGGCCGAATCCTTCTTGGTGTTGGTAGTCGATGTCGATAGGTGATCGAGCGTTGTGACCTCTCCGTGACATGGTCGGCGTGCTCCGTCCTTCTGCAACGGGCCGATCTGGGCCGCTCGGCACCAGGGAAGGGCCGGGGAGGCGGCGCGGCGTGCGGTAATGCCCGACGACGCATAATGGGTCTGACGCGCAGCGAGGCGAGGTGTCGGAAGAGGTAGGCCGACGGCGCCCAGATCACGGGAGGATGGCGGCCACGGTGAACCAGGCGATGCCGAATGTGACCCGGAACACCCGACAGCGGGCAGAGGTGCTGACGCTGTTACGCGAGGTCGAGGGCTTCCACTCGGCACAGCAACTGCACCAGATGCTGCTGGCGCGCAAGGCGGGCGTGGGTCTGACCACCGTCTATCGGACACTGCAGTTGCTGGTGGACGCCGGTGAGATCGACTCGACTCGGTTGCCGGGTGGCGAACAGCTCTTCCGCCGGTGCAGCCAGAGCAAGCACCACCACCACCTGGTCTGCCGGGATTGCGGGCGCACGGTCGAGGTGGCCGGACCGGCCGTGGAGCGGTGGGCGGATCAGGTTTCCGCACAGCACGGGTTCGTCGACGTCGGCCACACCTTGGAGATCTTCGGCACCTGCGCCGAGTGCGTGCGCTGAAAGGCGAGCACGCACTGCTGAGCAAGGAGCAAGCCGCCGTCTGGATCTCGCGGCGTCTCCGGTGGTGGCGCTGGTCGACCACCCACCACTGCTGATCGCCCGTGAGCAGGCTGCCGGAGCAACCAGCTCACGGGCGGTGTCAGGCGCCGGGCCCGGTCGTGCCGGGCGGCGTCGCCCAGTCGCGACGCCTGTCGCCCCGACGACGAGCGCCCCGATGGTCAGGTGCCTTGGGCCGGTGGCGGGCGTACTTCCGGCGGAACTTCTCGACCCGGCCCGCGGTGTCGAGCAGGCGCTTCCTCCCCGTCCAGAAGGGGTGACTGGCAGAGGAGATCTGCACGTCGATGACGGGGTAGGTGTTGCCGTCGGTCCACTCGATCCGCTCGTCGCTGGAGGCGGTGGAGCGGGTGAGGAAGGCGAAGTCGGCGCCCTTGTCGCGGTAGACGACAGGTCGGTATTCGGGATGGATTCCGGGCTTCATGCGGGTCGCGCTCCTTCGGTGTCGGTGTCTGCCGGTTCCTCCACCCCGAGGGGGAAACAGCCGGCGAACGGGTCGGGGTAGGTGCGCCAGGTCGCCTCGCCGTCGGCGAGTTCGCCGTCGGTGAGCAGGCAGCGGGCGAGGGTGCGGTGCAGTTCGACGGGGTCGACGTCGAGGCCGATGAAGACCAGGTGTTGGTGACGGTCGCCGTAGTAGGGGTCCCACTCCATGGCGGCGGCGAGCCGACGTTGGTCCTCGACGTGCTCCCAGTGGCTCTCGGGCAGGCTCACCAACCAGTGTCCGAGCGAGCCCATGGCCAGACCGCCGCCGGCGAACTCCCAGGCCACCACCGTGTCGGGCTGGCTGGCCAGCCAGAGGTGACCCCGAGACCGGATCGCCTCGGCGTTGACCTGTTCGAGGACGTCGTGCAGGCGTTGCGGGTGGAAGGGGCGGCGAGCGCGGAAGACGGCGGAGACCACGCCGCAGTCGGACTCCGGCTCGTGTGAACCCAGCGTGTAGCCCTGCAGACCGCGGGCGAGCAGCCCGGGTGTCTCGGGTCGGTGTCGATGGGTGTGGCGCAGTCGGCGGGTCAGCGTGCTGGCGTCGACGAGGTCACCGTCGACGCGGATGTGCACCGCCCACGGCGCCATTCGCCGCAGCAGGACCGACAGTCGGCTGGTGTCGAAGGCGCCCTCCCGGGACTGCCCCCACAGCACCAGGGTGTCGGCGTACTCGATCTGGCGGACCACGACGTCGGCGAGCGCACGGTCGTCGTTCTCTGCGGCCTGGATGCCGAGTGCGGTGAGGTCGTCGGTGCTGGCGAGGCCGTCGAGCAGGTGTTCGGCGTCGAGCACGGTGACGTAGGAGTCGACGCGGATGACCTCGGTGATCGGGTCGCCGTCGACGAGGCAGCGGGCGCAGGCGGCGGCGACCGCCTCCGGTTCGACCACTTCGGGCAGCATCAGCACCAGGTCCCGACCGGGATGGTCGCGGGCGAGTCGGACGAGGGTGGGCAGCACGTCCTCGCGCAGGGTGCAGGAGGCGCACCCGTGCCTCAGCTCGACCTGCTCGTCCTCGACGATGCCGGTGCCGGTGCGAACCACTCGACGCACGACGCCGTCGCGGATCCCGCCGAGGTCGTGCCGCACCAGCAGCAGCGACTCGTCGGTGGCGAGCAACGCGCGAGCGACGGCGAAGGTCGCCGCCGGCCAGAACCCGGACAGCACGGTCAACGACGGGCGGGTGTCGGCGTCCGTTGCCACGACGTGGGTCGGGGCGTGTGGTGACGAGGACATTGCACTCCTCTCGACGGTTAATGAAAACGATTGTCATTCTAGGCATATCTGGGTCGGCGAGTCGAAGCGGCCCCGGGGGGCGCGGGCAGTTCACCCCGGCTGCGGCCCTGCCGCCCCGACCCGATGCGGCTCTGACCGAACGGATGATGTAGAACTGAAAACCGTTGTCGTTATCGTCTACCTCAGCAAGGAGCGTTCACTGTGTCCCGACGTTGTGACGTCACCGGCGCGAAGCCGAGCTTCGGCAACGCCGTGTCCCACTCCCACCGGCGCACCCGCCGCAGGTGGAACCCGAACCTGCAGAACCACCGCTACTGGCTGCCGTCGCAACGGCGATGGGTCAGCCTCACCCTGACGACGAAGGCGCTGAAGACCGTGGACCGCAAGGGCATCGAGAAGGTCGTCGCCGAGCTGCGCGCCCGGGGGGTGAAGCTCTGATGGCCCGCCAGACCGACGTACGACCGATCGTGCGGCTGCGCAGCACCGCCGGCACCGGCTACACGTACGTCACCCGCAAGAACCGTCGCAACGACCCGGACCGGCTGGTCCTGCGTAAGTACGACCCGGTCGTCCGCCGGCACGTCGAGTTCCGCGAAGCCCGCTGATGGCCAAGAAGAGCCTGGTCAACCGGCAGACGCGTCGCGAGGAACTGGTAACCCGGTACGCCGAGAGGCGCGCGGAGCTGAAGCGGCTGGTCGCCCACCCGGACACCGACCCGGAGGTACGCGCCGACGCGGTCCGTCGGCTCAGTCGGCTCCCACGGGATTCCAGCCCGGCGCGGTTGCGCTCGCGCGACCAGATCGACGGCCGCCCACGCGGCGTGCTGACCCGGTTCGGGTTGTCCCGGGTGCGGTTCCGCGAGCTGGCTCTGCGCGGCGAGCTGCCCGGGGTGCGCAAGGCGTCCTGGTGATGCCACCACATGCACCGCCGCGCAGGTCCGCGCGGCGTGAAGGGGGAGGTATGAATCCGAAAGTGAGGGCTCGCGGTTTCGCGGCCCTGGTTGCCGCGGCGGTGGTGGTCGCCGGCACGGTGCTGGCGCCGACCGCCGCGTCGGCGGCCGAGAAGGTGGTGTTGTCCAAGGGACACACCGACGCGCTCGACGTGCACTACGAGGGTGGGGCGCTGTCGTTGAAGGTCAACGACGACACGGTCAGCCCTTCGGTGACGCGGGACCCGGCGGACGTGACGTTCCAGGTTCTGCCGGAGGCGGCGATGGCCGTACCGGACGATCCGCGGTTCGCCTTCCTCGGGCCAGCGGGCAGTCAGGTCTGGCTCCTCCCGTTGACCCAGGATCCGGATCTGCTCTGGCCGGGTTGGAACACCACGACGCTCGACTCGGGGGTGTTCGAGGGGAACAAGGTGCGGCTGAGCCTGGTCGATGTGCAGGGACCGGGCAGCGTCACGCTGTTCACGCAGGACTCGTTCGGCGGTCCGATCATCAAGTTCCGCTCCGACGACGGCCTGCCGGACGCGATCGACGTGCCGGTGCACACGCACGCGCACTCGAACTGGACGTTCGGCGCGCTGGGTAGCTACACCCTGAAGTTCCAGGCCGACGCGACGTTGACCAACGGCACGACGGTCAGCACCGGGCCGGTCGACTACTCGTTCGTCGTCGGCGAGCTGTCCGGCGGTGGGCCGGAGGTCAGCCTGTCGGTCAGCGGTATGGCCGACGAGTACCAGCCCAACGACACGGTGACCCTCAACGCGGTGCAGACGCCGCAGACCGAGCTGGACCACTACCACTGGTTCAGCAGGTGCCCCGGCACTGACGACTGGAGCATCATCGCGGGTGAGGCGGGAGCGAGCTACTCGTTCACGGCCACCCGGGAGCTGAACGCCTGCGAGTACGTGGCCAAGCTGTACGGCGACGGTCACGAGGTGGTAGCGACCAGCGAGCCGGTGTCCCTCTGGGTGGCGTTCCCGCCGGAGGAGCCGGGCACCTCGCAGACGATCACCGCGTCGATCGACGAGACGCAGGGTTCCCTGGTGATCAGCGTCAACCCGGACGACCGTGCCGTGGTGCTGCCACCGGCACAGCTCACCGCCGGTGGTGACCGGTGGGAGAGCAACGGCGAACTCCGCCCGGTCACGGTGACCGACACCCGCGCCGGGCAACCGGGGTGGAGCGCGTCCGGTCAGATCCCGGCGGACTTCGCCGGGCCGGACGGTGCGACGTTCAGCTCCGGCTACCTCGGCTGGGACCCTCGGGTGATCACCCAGGGCGCCGGGCAGGGTGTCGTCGCTGGTCCGGAGGTCACACCGTACGTCGTCGGGTCCGGCGGCGGTCTCGGCAACAGCGCGGTGCTGGGAGCAGCGCCGAACGGTGCCGGGCGGGGTACCGCGCAACTGGGCGCGGGTCTGCGGCTGAGCCTGCCCACCGAGACGGCCGCTGGGACGTACTCCGCGACCCTCACCCTCACCGCGATCTGATCGCCCGAACCCGTCCGGTGGCCCGGCGCTGAACCGTGCCACCGGACGGCCGCGGGGTGGGTGGGCCGCTGCCGCCACCCGCCCACCCCGCCTGACCTCTCGCATCCAGGAACGAAATCCATGCGCCTGTTCGCCGCCATCGCCACCGGCATCGTCCTGCTCGCCGCGGCACCGCCCACGCCTCCCGCGCCGTCGGCGCAGCCTGCCGTGACCTGGGGAGTGACGCCGTCGACGGCGAAGGGCCCGAACGGCCGCCCGGCCTTCACCTACAAGCTCGACCCCGGTGCCACAGTGACCGACTACGTCGCGGTCACCAATCACTCGGCGCGCCCACTGGCCCTCAACCTGTACGCCAGTGACGCGTTCACCACCGCGCAGGGCGGGTTCGACCTGCTGGCCGGTGGTCAGAAGCCCACCGACGTCGGCGCCTGGGTCCGCTTCACCGGCGGCACCGTGACCATCCCGTCCACGTCCCGCCTGGACATCCCGTTCACGCTCACCGTGCCGAACAATGCCACGCCCGGGGACCACGTTGGTGGGATAGTCGCCTCGCTCGCCTCCACGGCGGCAGACGCACAGGGCAACCAGGTCGCCGTCGACCACCGGGTCGGCGCGCGGATCTACCTGCGGGTGAGCGGCGAGCTGCAACCAGCGATGACCGTCGAAAACCTTCAGGTACGGCACACCGGCTCGCTGAACCCCCTCGCCGGTGGCACGCTCACCGCGACCTTCACCGTCCGCAACACCGGCAACGTCCGGCTCACCGGGCAGCCCACGCTCACCGCGGCCGGGCCGTTCGGCCTCGGCCGGCGCTCGACCGACGGGGCGGCCCTGCCGGAGATCCTGCCCGGCGGCGAACTGACCACCACCGTCCGCATGACGGGCGTGCCGCCACTGTTCCGGTTGACCGTGAACGCCGCCGTCACACCCGCCGCCGTGGGCGACCAGGTCCTCGACCCGCAGCCGACCGCCGACGCAGCCCGGTTCTCCGTCTGGGCGGTGCCCTGGCCGCAACTGGTCCTCCTGGCCGTGCTCGCACTCGTCGGCTGGGCGCTGATCACCGCCCACCGGCGACGGACCCGACAGATCGCTCGAGCGGTGGCCATCGCCCGGGCGGAGGGTCGTGCCGAGGCCAGCCGAAAAACGGACAGCCGGCAGCCGGACGTCGACCGCACGGTGCGGAACGACGGATGACACGCCAACCGAACCGAGCGGCGTCAGAGCCGCGTCACGTCGAACTGGAACGCAGCCGTCTGGGGAGCCAAAAAATGAGGATGAGAACCATGCGCGCCGGTGCCGCCGGCCTTGCGTTAGCCGTACTGGCGGTGGCCCTCGAGGGTGCGCCGGCAGCCGCGGAACCGGCCGCGGTCACCGCGGCCGGCGCGGACCTGGTGTCCGTCGCCCTGAACGGTGACTCGATGTCGCTGCGGCTGCGCGACGCCGCGCAGGTGTCCCACGACGCGGCCGGACACGACCCGGCCGAGGTGGTGCTCGGCCCGGCTGGCGGGCTGGCCGGCCGAGTGCCGGCAGGGAAGAGCTTCGCGTTCCTCGGTTCGCCGGGGCACGCCGTGTGGTCACTGTCCGCCGGCGACAGCGGGTTCCCAGCGCTGGACACCACCGGGGTACGCCCCGGCGTCGTCACCGATGACACGGTGGCCCTCACCGTACGTTCGGTCGAGGGCCCGGGAACGTTCACGGCGTACACCCTGTCCGGTCTCGGCACGGCGACTCCGCTCTTCGGCAGCGGCCCGGGTCTGGCGCGGACGGCGCAGCTACCGGTGGCGACGCGTACCGGCGGGGTGGTCTGGGCCTTCGACGCGGCCGGTGACTACCGGCTGGCCCTGACCTGCTCGGCCACCCTGCGCTCCGGCCGGAAGGTCAGCGCGGAGACCACGTACCGGGTGCGCGTGCCGGCGATCAGCCCGGTCGAGCAGGCGCCGCTCGCGCCTCCCGCCAAGCAGGTGCCGGGGCCCGACGAGCAGTCGGCAGCGCGCGCACTCGCCGCACCCCCGGCTGCGCCGAAGCCCGCAGCCGCGCCGAAACCCGCCGCAGCCCCACCGGCTGCGGCCGCGAAGGCGGCGGCCACCACCGCCACGGGTGCCCGACAGGTGATTGCCGACGGGCACGTCGACATGGGCCCTCAACTGTCCGGAGAGACGTGGACGATCCGGATCAAGGACGACCGGACCAGCCCTCCCGTCTGGCGGGAGACCGCCGACGTGGTCCTGCAGGTCAAGGACAACGCGAAGATCACGGTACCGGCCGGCGCCGACTTCCTCGGCAAGCAGGGCGACGCCGTGTGGCTGCTACCGCAGTCGCAGCAGGCGGGCATCGTCTGGCCCGGCTGGAACACCCAGCACGAGTCCGTCGTCTCGGGGATCAAGGGCAACGTCACCTGGACGCTGAAGGGCGTCGACGGGCCCGGCCGGTTCGCCCTCTTCCTGACCGGCTCGTTCGGCAAGGCCGACGTGCTCTTCGACTCGGCCAAGGCGTTCCCGCAGCAACTGAGCGTTCCGCTGAACACCCACGCGCACGGCAACTGGGCGTTCAGCAAGCCCGGCCTGTACCGCCTCGCCGTGCAGATGAACGGCACCACCAGCGCCGGCAAGGCGGTCACCGACACGAAGACGCTCACCCTCGCCGTCGGCGACAGCACCGACCCGAACAGCGGCTTCGGCTCCGGCGGTGGCACCGGGAGTGGCGGAGACGACGACGGGGGAGACCAGGGCGGCGCCGGCCGTCTCCCGCGCACCGGTGCCGGTTGGGTGCTGACGGCCGGCGCGGCCGGCGTGGTTCTCGTCGCCGTCGGGGTGCTGCTGGTGCTGTTGACCCGTCGCCGCCGCGCCGGCCTCGCGACGGCAGACGCATGAGCCCACTGGTCGCGCCACGGCTGCGGAAGGCGGTCCTGCCGCTGCTGATCGTGGGGCTGATCGCGGGCTGCCGGTCGGAGGTGGCGTTGACCGCCGACGACGACCGGCTCCAGGTCGTCACGACCACCGGCATCCTGCGGGATCTGGTGAGCAACGTCGGTGGTGAGCGGGTGGCGGTCACGTCCCTGGTGCCCGACAGCGCCGACCCGCACAGCTACGAGCCGTCGTTGCGGGACGTCCGGGATGTGGTCTACGCCGACGTGGCGTTCAGCAACTACCTGCTGCTGGAGGAGCAGGCCGTCATCAAGGCGCTGGACGCGAACCTGCGCGACGGCGTACCGAACATCTCGCTGGCTGAGGGAGCGGTGAAGTACGCCGCGGAGATCATCCCCCTGGTCGAGGACGTGTCGCTGGACACCATCTGGTTGGGCATGCGGGTACGCGGCACCGGTGCGGCGCAGGGCGCGAACCGCTCCTCCGACGTGCTGCTCAGCGCGACCGCCGCGGACGGACCGGGCCGGCTACTCGCGTACCTGACCGAGTCGTTCGGCAACCCGTCGTTCTCCGTCGACTCCGGCGACGGGTTCGACGCCGCCAACGGATACCGGGACGACACCGCCACGCTGCCACCCGACGCCCACACTCACATGAGCTGGGCGTTCACCAAGCCCGGCGTCTACCGGCTGACCATGCGGGCCCACCTGGCGGTGACCCCCGAAACCGCGCCCGTCCCACTGGGTGAGCAGGCGTTCACCTTCGCCGTCGGAGTGGACCCGCACTCGGTGGCAGGGATGGCAGGCGCGCAGGTGTTGAACGCCGGCCACGCCGACGTCACCGTCGACCTCGACGAGCGGCGGCTCTACCTGTTCGCCGACCCGGAGGGCAGCGGTGAAGCCAACCAGCGGGTGTACGACCCGGCCAGCACCGTGATCGAGGTGCCGAACAAGGCGCTGCTGGAGGTGCCCGGTGACCGCAGGTTCCGGTTTCTCGGCCGGCCCGGCACCCAGGTCTACCAGCTGCCGCAGGCGGTGCTCGGCAAGCACGTGCACGGCGAGATCGACCCGCACCTGTGGCAGAACGTCCGCAACGCCATCTCCTATGTGGAGCTCATTCGGGACACCCTGATCGGCGTCGACCCGCACGGCGCGGCGGATTACCGCGCGAACGCCTCGGCCTACATCCGGGAACTGGAGACGCTCGATACCCAGGTCCGCGACACCATCGCCCGCATCCCGCCGTCACGCCGGCACCTGGTCAGCACCCACGACGCGTTCGGCTACCTGGGCCAGGCGTACGGGATGCAGATCTCCGGTTTCGTCACCCCGAACCCCGCCACCGAACCGAGCCTCGCCGACCGCCGCCGGCTCACTGAGACGATCCGCAACCTGAAGATCCCCGCCGTCTTCCTGGAACCCAACCTGGCGGCCCGATCCACCACCCTCACCGAGGTGGCCCGTGAAGAGGGGCTGCGGGTCTGCCCGATCTACGGCGACACGTTCGACCGGGACGTCACCACCTACGCGGACATGATGCGGTTCAACGCCGAATCGCTGCACGACTGCCTGACCACGGACAAGTGATGGAGGAGCCAGTGACGGCAGGACGGGCGCGGCGCCGCCTTCGTACGACAAGCGCCATCCTGCGGTGCGCGGTGGCCACGGTCATCGTGCTGGCCACGACGCATACCCCGGCCCGAGCCGAGGAGCCGACACCGGGCCTCGGCCAGTCGATCGCCGCCGACCAGCCCCTGGCCACCGGCCGGACCGAACTCGCCACCGGTCACGTCGACATCGGTCCCCGCTACGTCGACAACCGGTGGACACTGCTGATCCACGACGGCACACAGGCGCAACCGGTGTGGCGCGACCCCGACGAGACCCTGCTTCGAATTTCCGACGCCGCGTTGCAGACCGTTCCCGACGACCCGGCGTACGCGTTCCTCGGCGTTGACGCCGGCAAGCGGGTGTACGTGGTGCCGCAGACCCAGAACCAGAACGTGGTCTGGCTCGGCTGGAACACCCAGGACCCCCGGGTGATGCAGACCATCGACCGTGGCGTCACCCTGACCTTGCTCGGCGTACAGGGACCGGGGAACCTCACGACCTACCTGCAGTCGGGCAACTTCGCCGCACCCCAGCCGCTCTGGCGCTCCGCCGATTCCACGGCGCAGCCGTTCTGGGCCGAGGTCAACACCCACACCCACGCCAACTGGGTGTTCACCGCGCCAGGAATCTACCTGGTCGCGGTGCGGGCGTCGGCCGACCTGGTCAACGGTGAAACTGTCTCGGCGACCCGCACGCTGCGTTTCGCCGTGGGCGACACCACCAGCGCCGACGAGGCGTTCGCCGCCGCGGCGGACATCCCCACAGCAGCAGGGCCGGCACCAGCTGGCGAGGACCGGGCCGCCGACGACGAGTCAGCGGGCATGGGCACGACACTGCTGCTCATCGCGCTGGCGGGCGCGGCCGCCCTGCTCGCCGTCGGACTGGTTCTCCTGCTGCTGCGCGGACGCGGCGCGAAGCGCCGGGCCGAGACGGAACAGGCCGCCGCAGCGTCGGAGGGTCAGCCGTGAGAGCACTCGAGATCGAAGGGTTGGACGTGGACCTCGGCGGCCGGCCGGTCTTGCGAGACATCCGGCTGCACCTGGACCGGGGCGAACTGGTCGGGCTGCTCGGGCCCAACGGCGCCGGGAAGACCACCCTGCTCCGCGCCATCCTGGCACTGACCCGCACCCGTGGCGGCACCGTGACAGTGGAGGGCAAGCCATCGCGTCCCGGCCGTTCCGAAATCGGTTACGTCCCCCAGCGTCACGAGTTCACCTGGGATTTCCCGATCTCGGTCGAACATGCCGTGATGAGCGGCCGGACCGGGCGCATCGGCCTGCTGCGCCGATCTGGCGTCGCCGACTGGCGGGCGGTCGGCGACGCACTGGACCGCGTACAGCTGACCGGGTTGCGGCGCCGGCCGGTCGGTGAGTTGTCCGGCGGGCAACGGCAACGCGTCCTGGTCGCCCGCGCCCTCGCGCTCGCGCCGCGCATCCTGCTGCTGGACGAACCCTTCACCGGACTCGACATGCCCACCCAGGAACTGCTGGGCGACCTGTTCACCAGCCTGGCGAGAGAGGACCGCGCGGTGCTGATGACCACCCACGATCTCGTCGCCGCGGTGGACTCCTGCACCCGACTGGTCCTGCTCAACGGCCGGATCATCGCCGACGGGCAGCCGGCGGACCTACAGGACGCCGAGCTGTGGACGAAGACCTTCGGGGTGAGCGCCACCTCAGCACTGCTGAAGCTCGTGAGGGCAACCTGATGTCGATCACCGATTTCATCACCGACCTGCTCAACCCCGACCTCGCGTTCCTGCCGAAGGCGCTGGCGATCGCGGTCATGTCCAGCATCGTCTGCGGCGTCATCGGCTGCTACGTCGTCCTGCGCGGCATGGCGTTCATCGGCGACGCCGTGGCGCACGCGGTCTTCCCGGGCATCGCGGTCGCCTTCGTCCTGCAGGGCAGCCTGGTCGTCGGTGGTGCCGTCGCCGGCGTGGCCACCGCACTGCTGATCGCGATCTTCTCGCAGAACCGGCGCGTGAAGGAGGACTCGATCATCGGCGTCTTCCTGGTCGGCGCCTTCGCCCTCGGAATCGTGATCATCTCGCAGGCCCCCGGCTACGCCGGATCGCTGCAACAGTTCCTCTTCGGCTCGATCACCGGCATCCCGGACCGGGACCTGTACGTCGTCGGGGGCACCGGCCTGGTCATCCTCGGCCTGGTGCTCGCCCTGCACAAGGAGTTCGTCGCGGTCTGCCTGGACCGAGAGATGTCCCGCTCGATGGGGTTGTCGGTCTTCTGGCTCGACATCGTGCTCTACGTTCTGGTCACCCTGGCCGTGGTGATCTCCCTGCAGACCATCGGCAACATCCTCGTCCTGGCGCTGCTGATCACCCCGGCGGCGGCGGCACGTCTGCTCACCGACCGGCTCGGCGTGATGATGCTGCTCGCCCCCCTGATCGGCGGTGTATCGGCGACCGTCGGGATGTACCTGTCCTGGAGCTACGACACGCCGGTCGGCGGCACCATCGTCCTGGTCGCCACAGCGGTCTTCCTGGCCGCCTGGCTGTTCGCCCCGCGACACGGCCTCCTGAGTCGACGGTGGCGACGCCCCGGCGGGCAGGAACTCGACGATGACGCGCAGCCGAGTCCTCGTCCAGCCCTATCGCAGGCCAGTTAAAACGACTATCGTTTCCATTAAGCGTTGGTCCACTCGGGACCTTCGCAGGAGAGGAGTCTCTTCGTGCGTAGCACCATCCGTCATCTACTGGCGTCGGGTGTCCTGGGCGTGGCGTTGGTCGCCACGGCCCTGCCCGCCCAGGCCGCCACCACGTCCGCCGTGGTGTTCAACTCCGGCCATCTCGACCTCGTGGACGTGGCCTACGAGGACGGCGCGCTGGAGGTCGGCATCCACGACGAGGACAACGACGTCGAGTACGGCGCCGACGAGGTCAAGCTGATCGTCAAGCGCCAAGCCAAGGTCACGGTCCCCGCCGACCCCGCGTTCGCCTTCCTCGGCACCCCAGGCGCGTCCACGGTGTGGATCCTGCCGCAGATCCAGAACACCAACCTCATCTGGCCGGGCATCGCCGCCGAGGAGATCGAAGCCGGCGTCTTCACCGGCGACGCGCTGACGCTGGCCGTGCAGTCGGTGACCGGCCCCGGCCAGCTCGCGATCTACACCGAAAGCGCTGTCGGCCAGCCGACCATCCTGGCCGACAGCGGTGACGGCCTCCCGGATGCCATCACGGTGACCGCCGGTGACCACACCCACGCCAACTGGGCGTTCGACCAGGCCGGCAACTACAAGGTGACCGTGCGCGCCACCGGCACCCTGGCCGCCACCGGCCAGCAGGTGACCTCCGCCCCCGCCACGCTGCGCTTCACGGTCAAGGCGTGAACGCCATGCGTATCCGCAGCCGGCTGATCGCCGGTCTCATCGTGACTGCCGCACTGCTCGTCGGGACCGGCACGCCCGTCGCCGCGGCACCGGTCGTGCTCTCCAGTGGCCACGTCGACGTGATCGATGTCGACTACGCCGCCGGCGCGCTCACCGTCAACGTCCTGGACGGCACCGGCACCACTGCCGTCGAACGCAACCCCGCCGACGTGCTCTTCCGGGTGCCGAACACCGCCAAGATCACCGTGCCCGGCGGCTCGGCCTGGTCCTTCCTGGGCACGGGCGGTCAGGCGTGGGTCCTGCCGCAGTCCAGCACCGCCGGACTCCTCTGGGCCGGATGGAACACGACCGAGGTGCCCACCGGCGTCTTCCAGAACAACCGGGTCACCTTCAAACTCACCAGCGTCTCCGGACCTGCCGGCTTCAGCATCTACACCGTCTCCGGCGGCACCCCCTCGGTGCTCTTCGACAGCGGGAACGGCCTACCCGACAGCCTCAACGTCACCTACAACACCCACGCCCACGCCAACTGGGGCTTCGACGCCGCCGGCACCTACGCCGTCACCTTCGAGGTCACCGGCAAACTCTCCTCCACCGGTGCCACCGTCAGCTCTGGCGCCAAGACCTTCACCTTCGACGTCCTTCCCTGATCTGTCCCACCGAACCTGACCTGCCACTGTCGGTATCCGCTCCGGCCGGAGTCAGGCGTCACACCGGATCCGACCGCCGCGCGGTGTCTCCTTCGGGCACCGCGCGGCGGACGGTGTCACGGCCCCGGCAACTGCCTGCTGCGCCAGAGACGGAGCACCGGAAGAAATAGAACTTCCGCCGAGGCCGCGGGGGCATCGAATGGTGGCGATAACATCAACGTATATGCACGATTGACTATGTAAGGACGTTTGCTCAGTCGTTCGTCTATCGCCCCTTGGCGGGCGTCGGAACATCGGTTACGTTGAAGCAGGCCGCCGCCACGAAGGGTTTTTCGGCGCGAGGGGCGGTGGCGTCCGTGGCACCACGACTCACCTGAGGAGTCGCATTGCCCCTTCATCTGGCTCCGCGAATCGATCCGACACTCCAGTCGGTGCTCGACGATATCGCCCTCATGACGCAATTATCCGACGCAATGGGATCCCCGCTCGGTGTGATTCTGCCGCATCGGTTGAGGGACAACATCGCCGCATTTCGTGCGGTCTTCACCGAGCACCGCCTCTCGGGTGAGATGTACTACGCGCACAAGGCCAACCGATCCAGCGCCCTGGTGCGCGAGCTCGCCACCACCGACGCGGGCATCGACGTGGCGTCGCTGGCTGAGCTGCAGCACGCGCTCGGTGCCGGCTTCGTGTCGCAGCGGATCATGGCGACCGGGCCGAAGAACGAGGAGTTCCTCTGGCTCTGCGCCCGCACCGGAGTCACCGTCAGCGCCGACTCGATCGGCGAGTTGGCGACGCTCGCCAGGCTGGTCACGGACTGGTCGTTGCCGCGCGTACGGGTGATGGCCCGCCTGTCCGGCTTCACCTCGACAGGCGTGCGGCTCGGCAGCCGTCGCAGCCGCTTCGGGGTGCCGGCCGCCGAGACGAGCGAGATCCTCGACGCGGTCGAGAAACACACCGATGCCCTGAACCTGGTCGGAGTGGCATTCCACCTCGACACGATCGGGCTGCCGGAGAAGGCAACGGCCTTGGAGGGCTGCCTCGGTGCGCTGGACGAGTGCCGCCGGCGCGGTCTGCGACCGTGGTCGGTGGACATCGGCGGTGGGTTCGGCGTCGACTACCTCGCCGACGGCGCGCAGTGGGAGCGGTACACCTCCGCGTTGACCGAGGCGGTGCTCGGCAGGCGTGCGCCGCTGACCTGGAACGGGCACGCCTACGGACTGCGCGCCGAAGGTGACCACGTTCGGGGTTCGCTGAACCTGTACCCCGCCCACCGGCCCGTGTCGGGGCCGGCGTACCTCGATCGGTTGTTGCGGACCCTCTCGCCCGAGCAGCGCCGCCCGCTCGGGACGCTGCTGTTGGACAACATGTACGACCTGCACATCGAGCCGGGTCGGGCCCTGCTCGACCAGTGCGGCCTGGTCCTGGCCCGCGTTCTCGAGGTTCGCGACGAGGCCGACGGCGACACGATCGTGCGCCTGGACTGCAACGCACGGGATGTCAGCATCGAGGAGCACGGCGTCCTGATGGACCCGGTCGTCCTGCACCGGACGACTCCGGCCGGTCCGGGGCCCGCGGGGGTGTACCTGTTCGGCAACCTCTGTCTCGAGGCGGATCTCATCACCCGCCGCAAGGTCTTCCTCCCCTCCAGGCCCCGCACCGGCGACCTGCTCGCCTTCGTCAACACCGCCGGCTACCTCATGGACTTCAGTGCCACGCAGGCGCTGCACCAGCCGATCGGCCGCAAGGTCGCGCTGTACCGCGACGACGGCGGGTGGCGATGGTGCCTCGACGAGCAGTACTGGCCCGTTCACCATCGCGTGGAGGCGACATGAGGTTCGAGAGCATGACGGATGCCATCGGCAACACACCGCTGGTGCGCATCGACCCCGCGGTACACGGTCTGCGCAACATCGACCTGTACGCCAAGATGGAGCTGCTCAACCCGTTCGGTTCCCTGAAGGACCGCGCCGCGTGGAACATGGCCCGGCCCCTGCTCACCCAGGCCGTCGAGCGCGGCGACACCGTCGTGGAGTTGTCCAGCGGCAACACCGCCAAGGCCCTCGCCGTCATCGCCGGCATGCACGGGCTCACCTTCAAGAGCGTCACCAACCGCATGAAGGTCGCCGAGATCAAGGACCTGCTCCTGCTGCTCGGCGCGGAGATCGACGAGCTGCCCGGCCAGGCCGAATGCCTCGACCCCACCGACACCGACGACCCGCTGACCAGGATGTACCACCGGCTCGCCGGATCGGGCGAGGGCTACCTGCACACCGACCAGTACTTCAACGAACTCAACGTCGACGCACACCTCAACGGCACCGGCCCGGAGATCGTGAAGGACCTCGACGGCCGAGCCCCGGACTACTTCATCGCCTGCGTCGGAACGGCCGGCTCGTCCACCGGCGTGGCGGCCGCGCTGCGCCAGCACAATCCCGATGTACGGGTCGTCGGGCTGGTGGCACACAAGTCCGACTTCATCCCGGGGATCCGCACCATCGACGAGGTGCACGAGGTCGGCCTCTTCGACCCCGACGTCTACGACGCAGTCGAGACGATCACCGCCGACGACGCCATCGACGGTCTACTGACTCTCGTACGCCGGTGCGGCACGCTCGCCGGGCCGACCGGTGGCGGCGCATACCAGGGCGCCGTCCGCCACCTGCGCGCCGTCGACGCGCAGCTCACCGAACGCCGCACGGCGGTCTTCATCGTCTGCGACCGGGTGGAGAGCTACATGAGTTACCTGCGGGAGAGACGCCCCGAGCTGTTCGGGCGGCCACCACGACGCAACTCCCTCCGCACGGTCACCGACGCGGAGGTGCGGCAGGCGGCGACGGTGGACGTCGCGGAGGCCGAGCGGTGGATCGCCGAGCGCCGAGGGCTGGTCGTCGACCTGCGCAGCCCGTTCGCGTACCAGGCGCTGCACATCGACGGCTCGGTCAACATCGTCGACGAGCTGTTCGCCGAGCTGCTGCATGGTGGGCTGCCGTTCGGTCGCCGCCAGCCGGTGCTCCTGGTCTGCCCGGTGGGGGAGAAGTCCGCCCGCTACGCCGCTCTGCTGACCCGGATGGGTCATCCGGACGTGCGCTCGCTCGACGGTGGGATCATCGCCTGGCGCGACGCGGGCGCGGAGCTCGTACGCGACTGACATGGGTGTTCTCGACGAGCTGCACACGTGGCAGGACGGGCTGCGTGGTCAGTTCCCGCTGATCACGGCGAACCCGGACGTGGCGTACCTGGACAGCGCCGCCACCTCGCAGAAGCCGCAGGCGGTCCTCGACGCCGTCCTGACCTACCTGACGACGGGCAACGCCAACGCCGCGCGGGGCACGTACCCGTGGGCGAACCGGACCACCACCCGCATCGAGCAGGCCCGCGACCGACTGCGCCGCTTCCTCGACGACCCGGTGCCACAGCGGTCCGGGGTGCACTTCGTCAGCGGCACCACCGAAGGGCTGCGCGCCGTCGCCCGCGACTGGCTCGCCCCGCAGCTACGCGACGGCGACGAGATCATCGTGCCGTTCGCCGATCACGCCGCCAACAACGCACCCTGGCTGGAGGCCGCCGAGCTGCTGCGTCACCAGGGCGTGTCCATCGACGTCCGGGCCATGCCGTACGACGACGCCCACGACTACGACACCGCCGGGCTCGCTGCGATGGTCAACGACCGGACCCGTCTGATCGCCGCGACCCACGTGCACCACGTCTACGGCAACGACATGAACGTGCACCGGCTGCGCGCGGCAGCCGGACCGAGCGTCCCGATCTGCCTCGACGCCGCGCAGGGCGTGGGGCACCTGCCGCTGTCCACCGCGACGACCGACGTCGACTTCGTGGTGTTCTCCGGGCACAAGGCGATGGCGTTGCCCGGGACCGGCGCGATCTGGGCGCGCAATCAGCGCGGTCCGACCTACGCGCCGGCCGGCTGGCTCGGCTCACCCAACACCAGCGGCATCATCAGCCTGGTGGCCGCACTGGACTGGCTCGACGCCGCCGGCCTGGATCGCGTCGCCCGGTGGAACACCGCTCTCGGCGCACGGCTCACCGACGGGTTGCGCACGCTGTCCACCGTCGAGGTGCTGGGCTGTCAGAGCAGCCTGGCCGCCGACAGCCGGACCCAGCAACGCCAGGGCATCGTGGCCTTCCGGCACCGCCTGATCGGCTCGAACGACCTCGGGTTCATCCTGGCCGCGCACGGACTCCTGGTCCGCGCGGACGGTCACTGTCAGGGCGACCAGGGCGAGAAGACGGCATCCGTACGGGTGAGCCTGCACGTCTACAACACCGCCGAGGAGGTGGACCGGCTCCTGTCGGTCCTGATGGAACTCGACCGCGATTGACCGACACGCCGCGATTGGCCGGCTCCTCCGTCTCGACTCGCCTATCCTGTCGGAAATGGCTCTCGTTATCGTTAGCCTTCCCGTCCGTACGTCGTCCGGAGTGCACCCATGGCAACGACCACCGGCGCGCCCGGCGTCGCGCTCGACCCACCGCAGACAGCCCAGTGGCGCGAGACATGGTCAGAGCTCATGGAAGGGTTCGTGCCGTACCTCGCCGGCCTTGAGGAGACGCTGTGCCGGGTCGCCGAGGCCGTTCACGGCCGGGCGCCCCGCCGAGTGCTGGACCTCGGCGGCGGTCCCGGGCTGCTGGCCGAGCGGATGGCCCGGCGGTGGGCCGGTGCCGAGGTCACCCTCAT
Source organism: Micromonospora sp. WMMD1155 (assembly GCF_029581275.1). Lineage (NCBI taxonomy): Bacteria > Bacillati > Actinomycetota > Actinomycetes > Micromonosporales > Micromonosporaceae > Micromonospora > Micromonospora sp. WMMD1155. The sequence goes on along the minus strand of NZ_CP120742.1, from coordinate 7,064,428 downwards.
GGACATCGATCCGGTGCTGCTGGCGCTGGCGCGCGGCGCCCTGGCGGGGCAGGTGCGGGCGTTGGAGGGAGACCTGTCGACACCGCGCTGGGTGGACCGAACGGGTGGCGGCCACGACCTGATCACGGTGGTCATGACCCTGCACTACCTGCCATCGTCCCAGGTGCGGGCGTTCTACGACGACGCGCGACGCTGCCTGGCCCCCGGCGGACTGCTCGTCGTCGCGGACCTCATGCCCGACGACGGACTCCCGTCCCTGATGAGCGCGCTGGATCCCGCCCCGAACGAGGCCGCCGCGGAGTTGGCCTGGGCGCAGTGGTGGAACGACATCGCCGACCTGGAGGTGCTGCGCCCGCTGCTGGCGCAGCGGGAGGCGGTCTTCGGCAGCCGCCCACCGGCCGAGTTCACCGCACCGGTGTCGTGGCACACCGCCGCCGCTCGTGAGGCCGGATTCGGCCAGGCCGGAATCCTCTGGCGGTGCGGCAGGCACGCGGCGCTGGCGGCGGTGGCCTGACCGTCGACCGGCCGCCCCCCGAGGAACGCATGCACGTGTCGTACCCCGCCGCCAGACTCACGGCCGCCCGCCTGCGGGCACTGGCATGAGCACCGATCGCCTCGACGAGACGAGGCACGTCCTGGACCGCGCCGTCGTCGTGCTGCGCGCCATGGCGTACGAGCACCGGATGCGCATCCTCGTGCTGCTGCGGGACGGCGACCAGACGCCGGCCTCGCTGGCGGCGGCCATGTCGACGGATTCGACGATCATCGCCCGCCACCTTCGGTACCTCAGGGACGCTCGGTTGATCCGGCGCAAGCGGCGCGGTCGAGAGGTCACCTACACGCTGCACGGAGAGGCCACCAGGCGACTCGTCGCGGAGGTGCTACACCATGCCGAACGCTCGGCCTGACCATCGCGCGGGCGGTGCCACATCGGCGATCACCGGCGCACCCGAACGACGGCCTTGTCCTTGCGCTTCCGGGTCGGGTGGAGCGCGGCGTCGTCGAGAGTCGCTGCTGTTCCGACGTGCGTGCGTAGGCGTCCGTCTCGGCCGCGCTACTCGGCGCGCCGATCAGGGGCGCGTGAGCCGTACGCCGGACCGAACACCACCAGCAGCGCCAGATCCTCGGTCACCTCGTCGAACCGGTGCTCCTCGCCGGCCGGCACGAAGATCACCGAACCCGGGCCCACCTCGGCCGAGCCGTCCGGGGTCACGATCCGGGCCCGCCCCGCGGTTACCACGTAGATCTCATCCTCGGTGTGCGGGCTCTGATCGTCGAGACCACCGGCCGGGATGCAGTACGTCCCGACCGACAGGTCCGGCACCCTCAGGTGTTCGATCCAGTCGTTGGCGGCCCCGGCGGGTGCGGTCCACCGGCCCGCACCTTCGACGATCAGCATGGCCGAACCCTAAGGGACGTCCCGGGACGGGTGAAGACCCTTCCCAGCGCGGCCGTGCCGTCACCTCAGTCGGCGGCGGACCCACCGGAGCGACGACCGGGACAGCACGGGGCGGTCAACGCCGCCGGGCGTCGTCCCGGGCCCGCCGCAGGCCGGCCAGTTCTTACGAAACCGCCCCAGCAGGGCTTGGCGTACCAGTGCGGGTCGAATTCCACCCAGCTTGCGCCGGCTCCGTCGACGAAGCCGTGGGCTTCATCGCCGTTCTGATCCAGCAGATAGGCCCAGTAGATCAATCCGGTTCCCAAGCTGACAGTCCTCCTGCAGGATGACCCGGTGGATGCTTGGCAGTCGGTCGATGACCTCATCGTGCAGCGGCGAAACATCATGGCGATCAAGTCCATCCGCGAGATTGAGTCATGCAGTCTTCAGCGCGCGATCGACCTCTTCACCGAGCGGGCGGAGTTCTTGAGGCAGACACGGCCCAGTGATTTCGCGGTCCCTCCCGACGAACACGGGAACGATGTCTCAACCTGAGTCCCTAGCTGCGTGAGTGACCAACTGCGTGACGACGGGCGCGGCCAGCGCCGGACGCCCATGGACCCTACGGACCGTTCGGCGGGCTCAGCCTTGCTGATGGCGCGGTTCCTCGATGGCCGGTGGTTCCTTCGGACCGAAGCGGTCAGGATTCTGTTCTCTACGCCGGAAGGTCGTGATTCCCAAGCTGATGGCGGCTCGCCCTCACCTATAGACTGATCTGGATTAGCGCAAGATCGTTGGTTGGATGAGGGGTGAGCGTTGGCGGCTCGACAAGGTGTGCCCTGGTTCCCGATCGCGTGGTTCCTGCTTGCGCTGGTGTGCCTGTGGCTGACGGTCGCCACGACGCTAGACCCCGATGGTGCGTGGTGGGTTCCGCTCACCTTCGGTGCCTGCACCATCGTCGCTACAGGGAGCGCCGTTGCTCGGCTGCGGGACCACCGCAATCGGAATCGCCGGACGTAGCCGGTAGGCCGTTGTCGGACAGCAGCGACGGGTCCGACCGAGATGCCGGGTCGGCCATCGGGATCCCTTCGGTGCCGAGCAGGACGGGCCGATGCACCGCGGTCGACGAGCCGCCACGGCGCGGTCGCGGGGCCGCCGGCCCCGCGACCACACCCCGCGTGTTACTTCATTTGGATGGTCATTGCCTCAATCTGGCGGTTCTGCCCGACGGTGCCGGCCACCTGACCGTCGCAACGCTGCCCCTGCCAGCCGAGGTTCTGCACATGGGCCTCGTAGCAGATTCGGTGGATTGCCCCGGTGGCCTTGACCTTGAAGGCCTCCAACTGGAGGTTCCTGCCCATGGTGCCAGCATCCTCGTTGTCGCAGCGTTCTGATTGCCAACCGATGTTCTGCACGTGGGCGGAATAGCAGACGCCGCCCGTGCCGGCGACGGCGAACGCCTCGATCTGTCGATTCTGGCCGGTGGTGCCGGCGATCTGCCCATCGCAATACGGGTAGAGCCAACCGTCGATGTTTTGAAGGTGAACGGCGTAGCAGACGGAGCCCGTCGCGGACAGCGTCGTGCGCCGGTTTACCTCGGCCTGCAGCGCCTGCAGCATTCCCCGAGTCTCGTCATCGGTGACAAAGGATGAATTCGTCGCCGTCTCGTCGGTTACCGCCGCGCTGCTGGCGGTTGCCGGCCAGATCAGCGTCAACGCCACCATTGTGGCCCCGATTGCCTGCTTCGTCCTGTGCAACTTCAAGAGACACCCCCGTGTGACTTGGTGGTGCGGCATCTGCCGCATCAAATGCGCGAGCAGCCCCGTTCGGATGAAGGCACACCACCCGACGGTCTCGGGAACAGGGCTCACGAACAACACGTTCTCGCGGAGATCAATCTATTTGCATTCAGCTACGTTCGCAAGGGCGGCTCTTGCCCGGTGTGGAGGGGGCCGTGCCGGCGTGGCGGCTCGGCTCCCGGCGGTCATCATGGACTGCCGGCAATGGACTGCCGGCGATGTCGGGGCTCAGGAGCTGCGTGACAGATCGGTCTCGGGACGTGGGTTACACGTCCGGCTAGACGATCTTGTTCGTTTACGGCGGGCCCTCAGAGTCGCACGGGTGGATCCTCCTGCGAGGCTGAGGGGGTGGAACAGTCTGCGTGGGCTGAAGTTTCGGCGCTGGTGGCGGCGGCTCCGTATCCGGTGGAGGTGCTGCCGGCCGATCCGCAGCAGGCGGCAGCCTGTCTGGCGGCCCTGGAAATCACGACCAGGTCGTGGCTCGGGGCGGTGGTCGCCAACAGCGGCGGGCTGGTGATCGATCACGGTTGGCTTCGGGTGCTCGGCGGTGGGCACGACGGGCTGCCGGATGTGGCGGCCGAGATAGTCCCGGGGGCTGGTCGTCTGGTCGTCGCTTTCGACGTGATGGGCGGGCAGTTCGCGTGGTTGCAGGCGGAGCCGGCCGCGAGGCCGACGGTGCATTACTTCGGCCCGGAGGACCTGGCTTGGCAGAACCTTGAGCTTGGGTATGGCGACTGGCTGGAGGCGATGCTCACGGGTGCACTGACTGGCTTCTATGAAGGCTTGCGCTGGCCAGGGTGGGAAGCCGAGGTGGCCAACGTTGCCCTGGATCAGGGGATCAGCGCATTGCCAACGCCCTGGACTCGGGAGGGCAAGGATCTCTCGGCGGTGTCCCGCAAGCTGATCCCGCTTGCTGAACTCGTTTCGGTTCACCAGGATGCGGCGCGTCAGCTCGGTTTCCTCTAGAACAGGGGCGCGCGCCCGTCGCTTCGCTGGCGCTCCGACTCCGGGCACGCAACACGCCCGGCGGCTGCGCGGAAGCGAGAAGCCCAAGGGGCCGCCGCAGAACCACAGAGGGCGTTGGCCGGGGGTGATGGACCGGCAGCCGGCCGGGCCGCGCGGCCACGAGCCGGCGTGGCGTAGGGGAGCGCACGCTGGCCGCGTCGGCGAGCTGGCGGCGGCTAGCGGGGTTGCGGTTACTGCGCCTCCGGCGCGGGCGCTCGGGCTCCGGGATGGTTGCAACCCCGTCGGCGCGTTGCGGCCGTGAGTGGTTGCGCAAGCCATCCCGCCGGCCATCGACCCAGGCAAGCCGAGCAGACCACCGACCGACCCACCAGCGTCCGACCGTGCGTCAAGGTCGTCTTGACGTGGCGGGCCGGGCGGTAGCCCGCTCCCCAGAGGGCGGGTCGACGGCAGACGGGACAGCGAAAGGTGGTGGAGACTGTCATGCTTGTGATCATGGATGCGTCCGTCCGGATGAGCAGAGAGTGAGAGGCATGAGATTTGCTATGAAGCGCCGACTACGCCGTATTGCTGCTGGACTGCTGGCTAGCGTCGCAGCGGCTGGCGCCCTGGTCGTTTCGTCCGCCGCACCGGCTAGCGCCGATACCTATACGGCGTGGAACTATCTCACCAACGCGGCAACACAGCAGTGCCTGGCCACCGACTTCAGCACCAGCGTCTACACCTTTACCGGCTGTAACGGGCCGCAAAGGTGGCGAATGCAGAATCTCGCTGCCTACCCGGGAACCTTCATGCTGCAGAACGAGGCGACCGGGCGCTGCCTGAAGCAAGTGACCATCTCCCGGGTAATCAGCGCCTCCTGCGATGGATCCATAATCGAGTTCCGGTGGAGGGTGTCGTCCGGCTATATCTGGAGCGACAACACCGATGGTGACCTGGTCACGGACTACAGTCAGAGAGTGTATCTATACAATGGGGCCATCCTGCCCGGCGATCAGTGGTGGGGCTGGAAGTACTCGCGTGCCGCTGGTTCAGCTTCTCTCTCGCCGATCGAGAGTCTCGTTCTTTAGACCTGTGTGGCACGAGCAGACCGCCACCCGACCCGCCAGCGTCCGTCCGCGTGTCAAGGCCGTCTTGACGTGGCGGGCCGGGTGGCGGCCCGCTCCCAGGAGGGCGGGTCGACGGCAGACGCGATGGCAGGTAATCGCCGGTAGGGTGCCTTGCTATGGGCGCGGATCGATTCCCCTATGGGTCCCGTTAGCTGTTGCTGTGCTCGGTGTTCTGGGCACACTCGGTGCCGCGATATTCGGGCAAATTTGGTCAAAGAGGCGTGAGAAGGAGCGCTGGCGACGGGAACGTGAGGCTGAGCATCAACGATGGGAACGAGAACGCGTGGCCGGCCGCTCCCGCCGATTGGTACCCGACTTCGTGGAAGAGTGGTGGGCCACCGGCCCGGACATGACGACCATCCAGGGCAGCTACGGCTAACGCCACTTTGACCGAGGGCTCCGACATGTCCATGAGGGCCAGGGAATGAACCAGTGCCGGGGGACTGACTCGTAGTGAGCAAGTCAGCCAGTATCGCAAGATCCGGAACCGGCACGGAATGATCACGGGTGGCGCTGCCTGCGAGGCGGACGTTTCTCCTGATAGACCAGCCCGACCACGGTCACGCGCTATCTCCTTCTTAAACCGTGTGTCTCCAGGGCGGTAACAGCAGCGCCGACAGCTGGCGACGGCAGCGCACGAACGAGCGCCCGAGGTGGCGGACGTTAGTAGACGAAGGCTCAGAGCCTGCAAGCGAGGGCCCCATCCGGTCCGGATGAGGATGCCTTACTCCAAGTCTGCCCTGTTCCAGCCCGGCGGAATCTTTTGCAGGCCGATTAGGACGTCTAGGCCAAGGTGTTCTTTCAGCATGTGTTTGAGATTACGGCCTTCGATAATTTCGATGCGTCCGTTCGCGGCGGCGAAGTCGCGGCTCGCCTTGCCCACCCACGAAGTAGTAACGAGAACGCCCTTGGCGGCCCGCTTGTGATCCATCACGCCGGCAAGAGCGTGGACGGCTTCAAGGCCGACAATTTTGCTGTAACGCTTGGCCTGGATGATGCAAAGCCCGCCGACGATTGGATCCTCATTGACAGCGACGCCATCGACTCCTTCGTCCTTGGAGGCTTGCGTGACCCAGGACTTCATGCCGATGCTCTCGAACAGACGGCGGATGAGATGCTCGAACTCTCCGGGAGAGAGTGTTAGTAGGTCCGTTCGGCTATCCAAGCTGGCGACGACGTCCATCTCGTCAACGAACTTGTATTTTGAAAGGTCGAAGGAGACTACTGGCCTGACGCCTTCTAGGTCGTACGGGTGCGGGGAAACGATGGCGTTCAGGTGGCTGCGAAGGCACAGAACCGGGTCCAGCTCTGGCTCATCGAGCTGCACAACGGCAAACTGGTCCCGCTCGGCACCCACGCTCATCAGCAACGGACGAATGGCGCGGCCAGTCGCCTTGTCCTTGGTTGAGGCATAGCCGTTGAAGACGATGCCGGTGACGAGGTCCTGAGAAGTCGCCTCGAAAGTCTCGGCAATGGTGCGCAATGTCAGCCGTGCAAGGACGTCACCGTACAGCTTCTTAGTCTCGGGCTCCTTGCGAGGTATAGCAACCATTCCCTTCGCCGTCGTGTATCGATAACCGACCACGGTGGGCACGACGTCTCGTAGTGGTAGCTCGTACTCGATAAGCAGCTCCCTGGAGGCAGGGTCATAGTGAGCGGCGGCCTTGCCTGTCAGGCCCTCCGGGTATCGAGACTGAGCGAGGACGTGTTGTAGACGCTCAACAAACGCAGATGGTCCGCCGTTCGACAAAGCCGCCCTAAGTTCGAGGTCAGACTCGGCAGCCCGCCTGTTTTTTTGGGCTAGCAGCTGTGCATACTCAGCAATCCTCGTGCTGACGGCCTCGGTCCGGAACTCGGCCTCTGCCATCTTCTGGGCGTGTACCTCCCGCTCCGCCAGGCGCTTCGCGGCGGCTGCCTTGTGCGCCTTTTCGCGAGCGTCGGCAGCTAGGCGTCGTTCCTCAGCACGCTCGCGTTGGGCAGCCTCTCGCGCTGCCTTCGCCGCCGATTGATCGGCCAGCCGCTTCGCCTGCGCATCATGCCTCAGGCGTGCCACCTCGGCCTTCTTGGCCGCAGCCTCGGCTTGCTTAGCCCCGCGGCGTGCCTCCGCCTCCTGGCGCTTTTGCTCGGCAACCAACTCGCGGTGCCAGCGCGCCTCCGCTTGCGCCTGGAGCTTCTTGGCCTGCTTGCGCGCATCGAGCATCTGAGCAATCAGGCCCTTACGTCGCGCCATGCGTCCTCCGAAGGTCCACCATAGACAGGCACGACCGTAACGCACCCGCAACGCAGTGGAAAGCCTGAACTACGTAGGGTAGTTGTGGTGCCAGCGATGCAGGAAGTCAGTGTGAAGGTCGATCCGAAGCGGTTCTATCTGATCGCTTCTCCCACGGAGGTGGGCCTGTCTCGCTAAGGGTGTTTCCGGCGATCTTGGTTAGTAGGTTTCAGCGGCTGGGAAGCGGTCGCTGAAGGTGATGGCGAAGGCGTTCAGGGCGGGTTTCCAGCGCATCGTCCATCGGGTTCTGCCTGCTCCGGTGGGGTCCAACGATCGGGTCACCAGGTACAGACACTTCAACGCGGCCTGTTCGTTGGGGAAGTGGCCGCGGGCTTTCACGGCCCGGCGGTAGCGGGCGTTGAGCGACTCGATCGCGTTGGTCGAGCAGATCACCCGCCGGATTTCGACGTCGTAGTCGAGGAACGGGATGAACTCCGCCCACGCGTTGTCCCACAAGCGGATCACCGCCGGATACCGGCCGCCCCACTTCTCGGCCAGGTCCTCGAACGCCGCCCGGGCCGCGGTGGCGTTGACAGCGGTGTAGATCGGCTTGATGTCGTGCTTGAGCGCGTCCCAGTACTTGCGGGAGGTGAGCCGGAACGTGTTACGGATCAGATGGATGATGCACGTCTGCACGATCGTAGCCGGCCACACGTTCGTCACCACCTCCGGCAGGCCCTTCAGGCCGTCGCAGACGAGGAAGAACACGTCCTTCACGCCCCGGTTACGCAGGTCGGTCAGCACACTCATCCAGAACTTCGCACCCTCACCACCCGAGCCGGCCCACAACCCGAGGATGTCCTTCTCCCCGTCGAGCGTGACCCCGATCGCGGCGTAGAAGGGCCGGTTGGCGACCTGCCCGTCGCGGACCTTGACCACGATCGCGTCGATGAACACGGCGGCGTAGATCTCATCCAGGGGCCGGTGCGACCAGTCGGTCATCTCCTCGATCACCTTGTCGGTGATCCGCGAGATCGTCTCCTTCGACACCGAAGCCCCGTAGATCTCCGCGAAATGCGCCGAGATCTCCCCCGTGGTCAAACCCTTGGCATACAACGACAACACGACTTCGTCGACCCCGGACAGGCGCCGCTGCCTCTTCCGGACGATCTGCGGCTCGAACGTGCCGGCCCGGTCCCGCGGCACGTCGATCTGCACCGGCCCCGACGCGTCGGTCAACACCGTCTTCGCCCTGGTGCCGTTGCGGACGTTGCCCGACTCCACCCCAGCCGACTCATGTTTCTCATAGCCGAGGTGCTCGGTCATCTCCTCGTTCAACGCGGTCTCCAGGACCGTCTTGGTCAACTGCTTGAGCAACCCGTCCGGGCCGGTCAACGACAGCCCTTGCTCCTTCGCGGCCCGGACCAGCTCCGCAGCGGCCTTCGCCTCCGCCGACGGCTCCGCCCGCTTCTTACGTCCGCTCTGGTCGTTCAGTGTCGCGGTCATCACGGCACCCTCCTCACCAGGCACAACGCCCGATGGGTCAGGCCGGAAACACCGTTAGATCCACAGACCCACGGAGGTCGCTGACAGCAGCGGTGACAGCAACGTGCCTAGAGGAGGGCAGCCGCCGGCGGCCGGACGCAGACAGCCGTCCGAGGTCGCGCCTGCGGATGGACCCCGCCGGACGACGCGCCCAGAACTTACAAGCGAGGGGTCGGAGGCACGTGACTCTCGTGCGCTACGTCGCGGACATGTTGTAGCGATCGAGCGTTGCCTTGGACGTCGAGGCGTCCTGGAAGACAAGCTCCCACGGCCCGGTGTTGACGTCCATGTCCTTGCCGAACCCGACCCACTTCCCGGCCATCCGTCGACCCGTGGGCTCGGCGAGGAGCTGGATCGCACCGTGATAGCGGGCGCCACGGTAGTAGCCGGCCGGGTCGGTCTGCTCCACCCAGGTGCCGGTGACGACGGCACCGTCCACGGTCAGGTCCAGCGAGAGGGACGACGCCGCCGAGCCGGGCAGGCTGCGCGCGGTCAGTCGATCGCCGTGCTGGAGCAGTACCACGAAGTGCTGTCCGGCGAAGGAGTCGCCCCGCCCGCTGGAGTAGTACTGATAGCGGCTGAGCCACACACCCTCGTACGACCTGTGGGCCGTGGCGGGCTTGGACGTCGGCGTCGGCGTGGCCAGGTTGGACATGGGGGAGGTCATGTCATGGCCGCCGTGTTCGTCGTCGGCGACCTCCCCGCCGGGCACCGCGGCGAAGCCCAGCAGCGAGATGGGTAGGCCGGTGACGACTTCCAGGGCGCGGGCGTAGACGGGTCGGGGCGCAGCGATCGCGCCGGACTCCCATCGCTGGACGAGTCTCTTGTTGGCGTCGTTGGGCTCACCGACGCGGTGGCCGGCGGCCTGGAGCGCGCGGGCGAAATCGTCCTGGCTCATGCGCATCCCGGTACGGACGGCGCGGAGGGCGGTGTTGGGGGCGGCCATGACCGCCACGATAGCGTCATGTCGCCTGAATGTCGTCGGCAATGTGGTCGAGTTGTCGTATCTCGTGCCGTCGCAGTCGGCGACATAGCGACGTCAGTGTGAACGTGCGACGGTCGCGGGTGCCGTCGTGCTTCTGCTGACGGAGGTGGAGATGGCGGGTGACGGCGGCGAGCCGGCGGTGAGCCGAGGCGAGCAGATCCAGGCGGCCGAGCGGGAGGCGGCCAAGCGACGCCTTCTCGCCGAGGCCGAGGCGGATCGGATACCGGCCGAGGAGACGACCCGGGCGAGGCCGGATCGGAGTCGGCGTCATGGGCAACGTTGAACTGTTGCCCGTGGGGCGGCGGGTGGCGTACTGGCGGGGGCGACGGAAGCTGTCGCAGCAGGTGTTCGCCGACCGGCTCGGCAAGTCGAAGAGCTGGGTCGACAAGGTCGAACGTGGTGTGCGGTCGCTCGACAAGCTGTCGACGCTCCAAGAGATCGCCCGCGTGCTGAGGATCGACGCCGCCGTGCTGGTCGGCCGCGATGTCGCGCCGGTAGAGGCGACCGACTGCGTAGAGGGCGTCGACCGAGTCAGGGCGGCGTTGGCGCGGTACGAGATCCCGTTGGGCCAGCCGGCGGGTCACCGGCCGGTGTTGCCGGTGGACCGGATGCTGCGGGATGTGGAGTATGCGTGGACGACGTTTCAGCACGGCCGCTACCCGCAGGTGATCAACTTGCTGCCGGACCTGCTCACCAATGCGCAGCGCACTCACGCGCAAGCCTCGGCGGCGGGCCGGGTGCCGCTGGTGGAGGCGTACCGGGTCACGGCTGCTCTGCTGGTCAAGCTCGGGGATCTCGGGCTTGCGTGGTTGGCCACCGACCGGGCGATGCTCGCCGCCACCGGCGAGCCGGAGTCAGTGGCCGCCGCAGCCGTGCATCTCGGCCAGGTGCTGCGCACGTCAGGGCGGGCGCGGGAGGCGAAGTCGGTGCTGCTCGCCGCCGCGTACCGGATCGCCCCGCGCGAGGTGGAGAACGGCACACCGGCGGAGCTGTCCCTGTGCGGAACCCTGCTCCTCGAAGCTGCACTGGCAGTTACGCACGACGGGAACAAGGCCGCCGTCACCGACCTGATCGACGAGGCCGCCGGCATGGCAGAGCGCGTCGGCGACGGGCACGATCATCACCGCACCGCGTTCGGGCCGACCGCCGTCGAGGTGGCTCGTGCCGCCGCAGCCGTGGAGGCCGGCGACTTCCATGCCGCGATCCGCTGGCACGACAAGGCCGCCGGGCGGGACGGCTGGCGGTGGTTGCCAGCAGAACACCGCGCCGCGCACCTGCTCGACGTCGCGCGTGCCCATCTGCACGCTGATGATGTGGCCAATGCCGCTCGGTTGCTGGTGCAGGCCGAGCGCACCGCACCGGCCGAGATCACGCACCGGCCCGTCGCCCGGGACATCCTTGCCGAGGTTGCCCGCGACCCGCGCGCCCCGACCACGATCGCCAAGCTCGCTGCCACCCTCGGGGTCGGCTGACATGCTGCTGACGCTCAGCCGGCACGGTCCTGCTGCGGACCGAGCCGGCTGATCTCGTACCCCTCGGGGTAGCTCTTGGTCTTGATCCCGTCGGCGAACAGTGCCGTCGTCCGGGGCGCCCCGAACCACCGTTGCGACCGGGAGCGCAGCTTCAGCGCCACACGTAGGCCGACCCGGACCGGCCACGGCGGCGCGTCGACTCGCATCGCGCGCCGCAGCGGCGCGTCGTACATGGCACTGACCAGCGCGTTGCCCAGCGGTGCGAACAGGCGGGGGATCCGGTCGAGCATCAGCATGCGGGTGGCCCGTTCGATGGCCGCCGCGTCGTCGTTCGGCTGCAGGTGAGCCGCGTCGTGGGCGGTGAACCAGGTCTCGAACTCGTGGTACGACCCGGGGATGTCCGTGATGCCCATCCGCCGCCCGAGCTCCCGGTAGAACAGGTACGTGGCCTGGCGCTCGTGGCAGCAGGGCGGGCGCCAACCGTACTCCTGCAGCCACCGGGTCGGGACGACCACCAGGCAGCCGAGGACGTAGCGGAAGTCGTCGTCGCTGATGTCGTAGGGGCGGTGGATCTGGTTGACGCGTCGCAACGCGTCCCGACCACGGGGTTGCTCGAAGCCGTTGAGCACCATCTCGTACATAAGCAGGCCGGTGTCGTCGATCCGCTTCTGGGTGCGTTCGGTCAGCTCACCGGTGGCCGTGTGCACGGCGGCGATGGCGGGGATCGAGAAGGACCGGTTGAAAGCCAGGTTGAGGCCGAGCTTCATGTCCCACGGGAACTCGTAACGCAGCATGGTCTGGTAGATGTCCAGGTAGTCGCGCTCGGGGTCCAGCGTGCGGATCCGGTTCAGGTTGGCGTAACGGCCTCTCATCGGCGGGCGCCTCCTGCCGTGGGATGGGGACATCTGCGGTCGCGGGTGCTCGGTCGCGGCGATTCTCTCAGCTACTGCCGTCGGTTGGGTTTGCGTCGGTGACGAGCGTCTGTGCCTTGCCGTCACGACCCGGCCTCCTGGCTCAGCACGTCGGCTGATCTCACCTCGGACGAGCGGCCTCTGCCGTGGCGCGGGCCGGTTGTCAGGTCCCGCCGATCGTCGAGATCCCGGCCGAGAACAGCTCGTGACGACGCGATAGCGTTCTGATGCAATGAGGCATGGCCAGACCCACGCGCTTCGCGGACGCCGTCCGTCTGCTGGCGAATGACGACGGCAAGCTGCTCAAAAGCCTCGACCACGTCCTGAGTGGCGTCCTGCTACTGACCGGCGCGATCGGACTGTTCGATCCCAAGAACGATCTCATCCGGCTGATCCGGGACGTGCGGGGCCGGGCGGGTGGTGCCCTGCGGGCCGGTCCACCGCGGGCCCGGTCCAGCCTCATGATCGCCACCCACACCGTTCTGGTCACCGCGGCCTTCTTCGACGAGGTCAGCGCCGGTTCGGTAGTGTCTCGGGTCGGCCTGACCTCCGAGGACGAGCAGAACCTCATGCGGGCCCGGTCCGGCGAGGTCGCCGAACTGCTCACCGCTGTCGTTCCGGTGCCGGCCGCCTGCACCCCTCGGGAAGAGTTCGGACGTGAGCTTGCCGGCTGGTTCGAGGATCTCGGCGCGAACCTTTACAGGTTCCTCACCGGCTTCGCCGTCGTGGAGGAACTGACCGCCGCCGAACAGGCCCGCCTGAAACAACACCTCACCGAGACAGTGCCCGGTCTCGCGCTCGAGAGATACGAGTCGTATGTGCGGGAGTTGGCGCACGAGAGCCCGATCTTCGGGTTCTGGATCGTCGAGTGGGAGTACACGTCGACGCGGGCGGCCGCGGCGGGTTTCGCCGAGGAGACCCGCCGAGGGCTCTCCCAACTCGGCCGGCTCCTGGCGATGGTGCAGCCGACAGGCCGGATGGACCAGCGCTGGCGAGAGCTGGCCGCCGGCTATCTGGCGGAGCTGGATCGGCCGGTGGTGCGGCCGGGTGAGCACGGCGCCGCGCCGGACCTGGTGATCCCGACCCTCGGATCCGCGTACGTCAACCCGGCCTTTCGGGTGGTCGCCGCCGGTGAGGCGAGCCGAGTCTCCGAGGACCACTGGTGGGACGCCGAGGTGGCGCTGCGGGACGACCTGCAGAAGTTCCTCGTCCGGTACCTGAGCTCCCCGGACGCCACGGAGCTGCCGATGCTTGTGCTGGGGCACCCTGGGTCCGGGAAGTCCGTCTTCACCAAGGCGTTCGCCGCCCGCCTGCAGGACACCGGCTTTCGTCCGTTGCGGGTGGACCTGCGTGCCGTACCGGCCGACGCCTCGGTCGTCGACCAGGTCCGACACGCCCTGCGGCAGACACTGCAGCGCGACATCGAGTGGGCGGACCTCGCCGCCGGTGTCGACAGCGCGACGCCGGTCATCTTCTTCGACGGATTCGATGAACTGTTGCAGAGCAGCGCTACCAGCCAAGCCGATTTCCTCGAGCGGATGTGCGAGTTCCAGCGGCTGGCCGCGATCCGGGATGCACCGGTGGCCGTCGTGGTGACCAGCCGCACCGTGGTCGCTCATCGCGCCCGGATCCCGGCCGGCGTGCAGGTGGTCCGCCTGGAGCCGTTCGACCGTGCCCGCATCACGGACTGGCTGGACACCTGGAACAGCTCGAACGCCGACTACCTCCGGCAGCGGCAACTCGTCGGCCTCTCGGTCGACGTCGTGACCCGCTATCCGCACCTGGCGGCCCAGCCGCTGTTGTTGTTACTGCTGGCCCTCTACGACGCCGACGGCAACAAGCTGCAGGACGAGTCGGGTCAGCTCGCCGACGCGGATCTGTACGACCGCCTGCTGCGGGCGTTCACCCGTCGGGAGGTTCGCAAGGACGGGCCGCACCTCACCGACGCCGAGGTCAACGCACTCGTCGACGAGGAACTGGAGCGTCTGGCCATCGCCGCCCTGGCGATGTTCAACCGCGGTAGCCAGTACGTGGCCGAGAAAGACCTCGACGAGGACATGCGGGCACTACTTCTCGCGCACCCTTACGGCGGCCCGGGTCGAGCGCATCAGACCGGCTCCCAACGGCTGGTCGGCAGGTTCTTCTTCGTGCACGTGGCGACCGCTCGATACGCCGACACTCTGCGCACGTACGAATTCCTGCACGCCACCTTCGGCGAGTACCTCGTCGCCTGGTTCGTCGCCCGGGCCCTACCCCGACCGCCGATCTCCCGCACTTTGACCAGTGTGCGACCGGACCGCAACGACAGTCTTCTGGCAGCGATCCTCTCGCACGCGATCCTGGCCGAGCGCGCCCAGATCGTCGTCTACTTCGAGCACCTGGCAACCGTCATGACCGACCGGGCAGGGGTCTACGACCAGCTTCTCGAGGCGTTCCGAGGGTGCTTCGACTCGATCGCCTGGCAGGCATTCGCGGACTACCGGCCGACGAGGGGCAACGTTGCCGAGCGGATGGCTTTCTACAGCGCGAATCTGCTCCTCCTGGCGGTGCTCCTGGCGCCCGGTGGAGAACTCCCACTCGCCGTCGCCTTCGATGTGGCCGACCCGGACGAACTGCGCGTGCGCTGGCACCGGCTCGCCCAGTTCTGGCTGGCAGCCGGGGGCCACACCGCCGTACACGTCGTCAGCGACGAGATCGAGGTGGTCGAGGCGGCCCCGGGGCTCACACTGCGCCGCCGCCGCGAGCACACCGAGGCCCCAGACGGCCTCGTCCACGACCTGATCAGGACGAACAGCCTGGTCCAGGAGCCGGAGCTGGCGGTACTGCTGCGCGCCGTCGAGCCGATCGTCGCCGCGCTGAACGCGGAGGGGTTCCTCCCGGGCGGCAGCGACGAGGCCCCGGTGCGCGGTCTCCTGACGCTGCTGCTCGCGCGCGACGACCAGGTGCGCGACGGGCAGTACTACGCGCTGATCGACACGCTGGAGCGCCATGGATCGATCACCGACCGTATCCGCTATACCGAACTCCTGCTGAGCCACCTCTCCGCCCGCGACGGTCACCTGGACCCCGAGTCCTTCTACGGACTGCTCAGGATGATCGACAACGATCCCGCGGCGGGACCCGCGATCATCCGGCGCTTCCTGCGCGCCCTGGTCCGGCTGGGGCCGGGACTGGAGAGCCACCGCCGGGCCTTGGTGCGCCAAGCCCTGTTCGTGATGATGTCCAGCGACCATAACGACGCCCTGCCCCCCGCCTGGGTGATCCAGGACTTCGTCAACGACCTGCTCGACGACGCCGCGGGCGATCTGCAACTCGTGCCGGTGGTCCTGGAGGTCTTCGCCGCCCGCAGCCTGTGGAAACTCGCCGGCTACCCTGGTCTGCCGCATCAGCTCAACGCCTGGTTGGACGGACTCCCGGAGATCACCAGGGCGGCTCTGCCCGACGAGATCGTCCATGAGATCAGGGTCAGCGCCGGCGATCGGTGGTTGTCGGAGCAGCCGCAGGTTGCCGGAGATCCTTTTCCTGACGAGGACGGCTGAGGCGTCGAGCGACGACGGCCTGCGGGCGGTGTCAGGTCGTGCGGTAGTGGCCGGTGAGCCGACCGAGCTTCATGGCCAGGTGCAGGCACAGTCGTTCGTTGCCGTCCTTGAGGTCGGTCCCGGCGAGCTGCTCCACCCGTTGCAGCCGGTAGTAGAGGGTGGTCCGGTGCAGCCGGAGCTTCTCGGCGGTCGCGTGCGCGTTGCCCGCCAGGTCGAGGTACGCCTCCAGGGTCTCCAACAGCACCTGGTGGGCGTCGTCACGCAGCAGTCGCTCCAGCCCGGGGTGGACGCCCGCGACGTCGAGGTGTCGGCTGTCCAGTTGGGACAGCACCCGGTAGATGCCCAGCCCGGCCCAGGACACCACCCGGCCCAGCGCGGGCAGTTGCGTGCCGACCCGGGCGGCCTGCGCGGCCTCCTGGTAGGACTCGACAGCGCTGGACAGACCGGCGCGAGGCTGACCGATCCCGGTCACGGTCCGCTCCACCGAGGCCAGGCCCCGGGTCGCGGTGCCCAGCGCCTCGTCCAGGTGCCCGGCCGACGCCTCCGGTGAGGGGCGGCCGACGATCCGGTCGCCGCAGAGCAGCAGCACCCCGTGGTCGTGCCAGACGAGATGCAGTGTCTCCCGCACCCCGATCCACCGGCGGGTGGTGACCAGGGCCTGTTCCAGGGCGATCCGGGCCACCTCGTCGGGTTGCCGCCCGCCGGTCGGCACGAGTTGGGCGACGAGCGCGACCGTCGACCCGTCGGCGGCCACCACGCCCTCCTCCAGCAGCGCCCGCGCCGCGTGCTCGCGCGCCTGCCGGCTCTCCACCAGGAGGGTACGGGTGGCCTCGGTCTCCCGCTGCGAGGCGAGTTCACCGAGCAGGTTCTCCCGGTACAGGGCCAGCGACAGGTCGGTGAACGGGCCGGTGGCGGTGGCGATGTCGGCGTCGGTCATCGAACCGTCCGCGTCGATGAACCAGACGAACCCGAGCAGCAGGTCGTCGTGCCGGATCGGCACGCACACCCGCGCCAGCAGGTCCAGATCGGGGCACGCGGGGGTGCGGATCGGCGCGTACGCCGTGAGCACACCCATGCCCCGGAACCAGGCGATCACCTCCGGCGTCGTCTGCCGGCGCAGGATCGACGACCGGCGGACGTCGTCCATCGGGCCGTCGTGCTCGCTGTAGGCGACCACCCGCTGTCGTCGGTCCTCGATGAGGGCGGGCCGCCCCACCCGGGCGGCGACGGCGTCGACGATTCGCTGGAGCTCACCGTGCATTCGACTCCCCTGGTTGCGCTGCGTGACAGGGATCGCGCGACCGCCAGTCCTCACCCTCCGGTGCGGGTGGGGCATCGCGCAAGGTCCACTCGCGAAGTCGCGACAAGAGACGGACGGCGTCGCGACGGTTCCGGCATTTGTCCGAAGACCGGGGAGACAGACGTTCCTAGGTTTCCGGTACGGACCGCACCAGCGCCGCCGCGCATGGTGCGGGCGGGATGACGAGCGGTGTCGGTGGGAAGAGGATTGCCAATTGAGACTGATAGACCCGGGCGCGCGGGTGGGCCAACCACCTCAAATCAGGCGGAACCGGCATGATCGCCGACCTGGATTACCTAAGCACCCCATCGATCACCGGCGCCCGCAATCCCCGCGGGGCCGAATTCGGCCACGTGCGACGCGCCAGCAACCGAGCGATCAACAGCACCCGCGCAGCGGTCGAACGAGCGGTCGCGCACCTGGTCAACTGGAAAGTCCCTGACACCGGCTGGCGCGGACGCCTCACCGACTTTCCTGAAGTTCTACACACGGTCACGGAGTCTCGTACGTGACCGCACGTAGACGTCTCGAATCTGGGAAGCCGCCTGTTCCCACCTACTGGCTTGGGCGTCTGATCATGGTGGGTGAGCGGTTGATCGGTATGGCTTCGGGCAAGGGCCAGGTCGTGGTGTATGCCTGCGTGTCGTCGGCCGACCAGGAGACGGACCTCGACCGGCAGGTTGCCCAGGTCATGGTCTGGGTCACTGGGCAGACACAACGTAGACCGAATGGTGACCGAGGCTGGCTCGGCGTCCAATGGTCACCGTAAGGGGTTCTTCGCTTTGTTGCGCGACCCGGCTAGTATCCACGATTGTGGTCGAGCATCGTGATCGGTCCGCTCGGTTCGGTGCTGAGTACGTGAGGGTATTGTCCGCCCAGGGTCGCCGGCTGTTGGTGGTTGAGCCGGCCAAGGTGGACGGCAACCTAGTGCGTGATGTGACGGAGATCCTGACGTCGATGTGGGCCCATCTGTGCGGACGGCGCGCCGGCGTGAACCGTGTCCGCCGTGTGATCGAGGCTGCCATAAGGGACAGTCCGGCGTGAAGACGGTTCAGGCGTATCGGTTCGCTCTCGACCTGACTCCGGTGCAGGAACGCACGCTGCTAGCGCACGCCGGGGCCGCACGAGTCGCACACAACTGGGTGCTGGCCCGGGTGAAAGCGGTGATGGATCAGCGGGCCGCCGAACGTTCCTACGGCATAACAGAGGACCTGCTTACCCCCGGCCATGTCGTGGTCGCTACCCGCGCTGCGTAAGACGTGGAACACGGCTAAGCACGAGGTAGCGCCGTGGTGGCGTGAGTGTTCCAAAGAGGCGTTCAACACCGGTCTCGATGCCCTGGCCCGAGCCTTGAGGAACTGGGCCGATTCTCGATCTGGAAAACGTGCCGGCCGTGCGGTCGGTTTTCCCCGATTTAAGTCGCGCCGTCGCACCACTGCATCGTTGCGGTTCACCACTGGTGCCATCCGGGTCGAACCTGACCGCACACATGTCGTGTTGCCGAGGTTGGGTCGGATGAAGCTGCACGAGTCGGCGCGCAAACTCGCCCGCCGTCTCGAGGCGGGCACGGCGCGGATCATGTCCGCCACGGTGCGCCGCGATGGTGGCCGGTGGCAGGTGTCATTCACCGTCGAAGTGCAGCGCGCCGAACGGGATCCGGCACGCCCCGGTGCGGTGATCGGCCTGGACGTGGGTGTGAAGCACCTCGCGGTGTTGTCGACGGGCGAGTCCGTCCCCAATCCACGCCACCTCAATGACGCACAACGCAAGCTACGTGCTCTTGGACGGAGGCTGTCGCGCAAGGTCGGCCCCGACCGGCTGTCCGGGCAGCGGCCGTCCAGGCGGTGGCAGCGTGCTCAAGCCCGGCTCGGGCGGGCGCATGCGCGGGTGGCGAACCTGCGCCGCGACAGTCTGCACAAGCTGACCACCGGTCTCGCACGTCAGTACGGCACGATCGTGATAGAGGACCTGCACGTGGCCGGGATGCTGCGTAACCGGCGGTTGGCTCGGTACATCGCCGACGCTGGGTTCGCCGAACTGCGCCGCCAACTGGCGTATAAGACCATTTGGAATGGCGGCCGGTTGGCCGTGGCTGACCGCTGGTATCCGTCCAGTGCGACCTGCTCGGGTTGTGGCGTGGCGAAAACCAAACTCGCCCTGTCCGAGCGGACCTACACCTGCACCGCCTGCGGCCTGATCCTGGACCGGGATCTGAACGCCGCACGTAACCTGGCCGCTCTAGCGGCCGACTGCGATACCGCCGGGAGTGGCCCGGTGGCTGGACGTGGAGCCGACCGTAAGACCCGCCTCGGTGGGCTGGTGGCTGTGAAGCGTCAACCCGGCACCGCACCTGCGGAGAAGACCGGGACCGTCCCGCCGCAAGGCGAGACTGCTGATCGTGTGCCTGCTAGAGCACACTGAGAGGTAACGGGAGTACCGGGCTCTCTCTCCGACGATGAGCGGGCTGCGGTGGTGAGGGCGACGGTGTAGGCCGCGCCGTCCGGCTGCGCGGTGGTGCCGGGCATCGCTGGCTACGGCAGCAGGCAGGCCTGCCGTTGGGCGGAGCATGCCTGGGCCAGCGCCCACGGCGTGCTCGCGCTGCCACCCGAGGTACCGCCCGCCCGCGCCGCCGACGTGATCGCCCGTGACCTGGGCCGGGCGCTGCCGCTCTACGCCGAGCTGCATCCGATCCTCGGCTGGGCCCCCCGGCCGGAGTCGGTGCAGGCCGTCAAGCTCGCCATGGCCTGCGCGGGGCGCTTCGGCGGGCGGTGCCGTCCACCACGTGGACCCCTGCCCGTGGCTGACGCCGACCGGTTGCGTCGGGACGTGCTGCGGGCTCTAGCGGCCACCGTCGAACCGGCCTCCGGCGGCCGCCCCCGACTGAGCCGCCGGTGGGCGCTGGTCCTTCAGGTGTCGGAAGTCGCCGGCCCACCTGCCGACATCTGCACGGTGACCGGCACCGGCCCGTGCTCCTAGATTCGCTGCGCGGCCTGCTGACAGGTGTCCCGCGCAACCCCCACCGGGACGCCGGCGCCGCGTTTCCTCCGACGAGAGGTGGTTCCGTGCCCCGTACCCCCCATCGAACCCGGCTGAGGCGGGCCGTGCTGGCCGCAGCCGTGGTGACCACGCTCGTGGCGACCGGGGCGGCGCAGGCCGCCGCCGCCCCGGCCAACCCGGCCGGCGGCACCGCGCCGTTCCAGGTCCTCGACCCGCAGGCATGGCAGAACCCGGACACGATGACCTGGAACGACTACAAGGCCGTTCCCGGCAAGAACTGGGCCGACCCGAGCGTGTCCGGCTCGGTCCGCAACTTCAAGATCGCCCTGGTGGCGCTCGACTATCCCGACGAGACGTTCGCGGTCTCCCAGCGGGCCCGCTCGACGGTCTTCGGCAACCCCCAGTCCGTCGCGACGAACATCCCCCGGGCGGACGTGCCGAAGTTCTACCAGGACTTCCTGAACACCCCGAACACTCTCAACAAGGGCCACACCCTGCACGAGTACTGGATGCAGGACTCCAACGGCCGCTACGGCGTCGACCTCACCGGGTTCGGGCCGTACCAGATGCCGGCCAAGTCCTACCAGTACGGGCTGGACAACGGGTTCAACCCGGGCGCCTGCCCGAGTGGGGACGTGTGCGGCAAGAACATCCGCACCGACGGCCTGGGCGCGTGGCGGGCCGCCGTCGGCGAGGAGGTCGCCAACCAGTACGAGTTGGTGTTCATCCTCAGCGCCGGCCAGGACGAGTCGTCGACCTGGCAGGAGTTCGGGCAGATGATCTTCCAGAACAAGGAGGACGTGCCGGACGCCTGGGGCCCGCCGGACCCCAACCTGCCGAACTGGGCGAAGACCCGCTACGTGGACTGGACCTCGTGGAAGGCGGCGGCGACACTGTGGCCGAACGCCGGCGGCGGCTCCTCGACGCAGGGGGAGAGTTCCGGTATGGGGGTGTACGCCCACGAGCTGACCCATCTGCTGGGCATCGGCGACAACTACAACAACCCGTACGGCGAGCCGCTGCGCCGGGCGTACACCGGGATCTGGAGCATGATGTCGCGCGGGTCGTTCAACGGCCCGGGCGGCCCGCACACCCGCTGGCAGATCCCGCCCACCAACGGCGGCTCGATGGGCTCGCTGCACACCGTGCGGGACAAACTGAAGATCGGCCTGCTCGGCGAGGAGCACGTGCTGCGGCTGTCGCGGGAGTCGCTGGCCTCCTCGGGCCTGGTCGTCGCGCAGGTCACGGCCCGGGCGGTCGACGCCGGTCCGAAGGGTCTGACCGGGGTGAACATCGCGCTGAACAAGGACCTGTCACCCGCGTGCGGCGTCAGCACCGACCCACTGTGTGACGGTGGCAGCTTCAACAACTACACGGTCGAGGTCGTCGACCGGATGGGTGCGGACTCCTTCACCCCGGACAGCGGCGTGCTGCTGAGTAAGACGAAGAACGCCGACAGCGCGCCGTTCCAGTGGGTGGTGGACGCCAACCCGCAGGACATCGACATGATCGACTTCTACCGGCCGGACGGCACCCCGCAGAAGATCACCATGGGTGACTACCGGCAGCTCTCCGACGCGTTGTTCCACGCCGGGGCGGACACCGGAAGCCAGTACGAGTACGTCGACGAGGCCAACCGGTTGCACTTCTACATCGTCGACCTCAAGCGGGACGCGGCCGGCTCGCTCTCGTACACGGTGGCGGTGCGTTCGCTGGACGGCACCGGCGGGCCGAGCGCCCACGGCGTGGCGCTGGGCAAGGGTGAGGTGACCGGCGGCGGCAAGCCGACCAACCGGGGAGTGACCTGCTCGTTCGAGCTGACCAACACCGGTACCTACTCGGCCGGCGGGCAGCAGCACCCGGAGGACGTCAGCGCGTACCTGAAGTCGGACGTCTACCGCCTCTCCGCGGAGGTGGCCGGCAAGGGCTGGCGGACCTGGCTGCCCAACCAGCTCGCCACCGCCCAGTTCGGCAAGGCCACCACGGTCAGGGTGTCGGTGGGCGCCACCGCCGCCGCGGCGGCCACCGGCTTCGTGAAGCTCACCGCGACCTCGGAGAGCGACCCGACGAAGACGGTGACCAAGCAGTGCCGGGTCGAGAAGTCCTGACCGACGCCAGACGTCGACCCCGTTCCTGCCGGGTCCACGGCGGCCCACCGCCGCGGACCCGGCAGGCGGGCGAGAGGAGGATGACGTGCG
Source organism: Micromonospora sp. WMMD1155 (assembly GCF_029581275.1). NCBI lineage: Bacteria > Bacillati > Actinomycetota > Actinomycetes > Micromonosporales > Micromonosporaceae > Micromonospora > Micromonospora sp. WMMD1155. The sequence continues at coordinate 7,042,023 of NZ_CP120742.1, read as the reverse complement.
GCGACGCACCACGGCTCTGCTGCCCCTGCTGCTGGTCGGCGCGACCGGCTGCGGCACTGTCGGTGCCACCCAGGAGGCGGTCTCCCCGACGACCGTCCGGGTCCTGGTCCGCGACATCAACATCCGAGCCGCTGGTGTGGACTGCGCGGGCACCGGTCCCTACCAGCACTTCCACAACCGCGCGCCGTTCCGCGTGCTCGACCCGGACGGGGCGGCCCTGGCCAGCGGGGAGTTGTCGGCGGGGACCGCGGTGGCCGCCTTCGCCGAAGACCTGGGCGTCGAACGCCTGCCCACCTACTGCGAGTTCGCCGTCGGGGTACGCGTGCCGCAGCGCGACTCCTACCGACTGGAGGTGGACGGCCGGCCGCCACTCGACCTGACCCCGGACAGCAGCGAGGGCCCGGCGCTGGTCGCGGTGGTGCCGTCATGAGGCGGGCGTTCCTGCCGCTGCTGCTGGCGGCGGCGCTGCTGGGCGGATGCAGCACGCCCGAGCCCGAGCCCGCGCCGACGCCCGCCGGAGGGGCTGCGGCGCTGCCCGGACCGGTCCCCGCCGACCTGGCGTTGCGCCCGGTGCCCGGCACCGCACCGGCCGCCCCGACGTTCACCGGCGCGCTCACCGACGGCACACCGTTCGCCGCCGCCGACGTGTGGGCGCAGCGCCCCGTCGTGCTGACCTTCTTCACCTCCTGGTGCACCACCTGCGCCAGCCGCCAGGCCGCGCTCAGTGACCTGGCCCGCACCTATCGGGACCGGGTGGTGTTCGTCGGCGTGGCCGGTGCCGACCACGCCGACGACGTTCAGGAATACCTCCGCACCCACCGGGTGGAGTATCCGATCGTCCTGGACGACCAGCAGACCATCTGGCGCTCGTACGCGGTGCGGGAGCCGCCGACCGTCGTGCTGGTGGCCAAGGGTGGCGCCCTGCTCCGCGGCTGGCCGGGTGGCCTGGACGCCCCGGCACTCGACCAGCGGCTGCGGGAGCTGGTGCTGGCCGACCGGCCGTAGGCCCGTCGAACCACACCGGGCGAAGTTCCTACACGTGCAGGTGGTGGCACCGGCCACCGGCTCGTAGCGTACGCAACCTCGGACACATCAAGGAGACTGCATGTCCACAGTGGGAACGCGCTGGCGCAGATGCGTGGCCGTACTGTCCGCGACGGTGCTCGCCGCCCTCGGCGCGGCGCCGCAGGCACTGGCGGCGGACGGCCCGCCGTCGATCGTCGTCCAGGACGGCGTCACCCAGCCGGTGTTCGGCTACGCCGACGCCATCCGGGAACGCCTCTTCATCGACTCCACCTTCGACAGCGACAACGACGGTCTACGCGACATCATCGCGTTCGACCTGATGCGGCCGGCGGCCACCGCGCAGGGCCTCAAGGCGCCCGTGGTGATGGACGCCAGCCCCTACTACTCGACGGTCTGCCGAGGCAACGAGTCCGAGTGCAAGGCGGACCTCGACGGCGACGGGCTGCTGGACAAGTGGCCGCTGTTCTACGACAACTACTTCGTGCCGCGCGGCTACGCGGTGATCCTGCTGGACATGGTCGGCACCAACAACTCCACCGGCTGCCCCACCACCAACGCCAACCAGGACAACCTGAGCGCCAAGCAGGCCATCAACTGGCTCAACGGCCGGGCCACCGCCCGTAACGCCGCCGGTCAGATCGTCAAGGCGGACTGGCACAACGGCAAGACCGGGATGATCGGCAAGTCGTACGACGGCTCGCTGGCCATGGCCACGGCGGTGACCGGCGTGAAGGGCCTGACCACTGTCGTGCCCATCAGCGGACCGACCGAGTACTACGACTACGTCCGCAGCAACGGCGTCATCACCCGTGGCAACAGCTACGTGGCGTCGCTGGCCAACACGGTCACCAACCCGGAGCGCCGGGACTACTGCAAGCCGGTACGCGACGCGATCGGCGCCGCCGACGGTGACGAGCACGGCGACTACACGGCCTTCTGGAACGAGCGCAGCTACGTCAAGAAGGTCCCCAACGTCACCGCCAGTGTGCTGCTCTACCACGGTCTCAACGACGACAACGTCCGCCCGGACCACTTCAGCAAGTTCTGGTACGCCCTGGCGGAGAACAACGTGCCGCGCAAGCTGTGGCTGTCGCAGGAGGGCCACGTCGACCCGTTCGACTCGCGCCGCGCGGTGTGGGTGTCGACGCTGCACCGCTGGTTCGACTTCTGGTTGCAGGGCGTCGTCAACGGCATCATGGACGAGCCGCGGGTGGATCTGGAGCGCTCCGCCGACGTGTGGGAGACCCACGCCGACTGGCCCATCCCCGGTAAGGCCGACACCGAGGTGTTCCTGCAGCCCGGCACCACCGGCGCGGGCGGCCTCGCGCTGGTGCCCACCGCGAAGCCGGCGACCGGGGCGTTCCAGGACAGCCGCACGCAGAGCCAGAACACCATGATCCTCAACCCGGACGTGGTGCAGCCGAACCGGCTGGCGTTCCTCTCCGCGCCACTGACCGCGCCGCTGCACATCTCCGGCACCCCCACCGTGCAACTGCGGGCCTCCGCCGACCAGACCGACACCAACCTCGGGGCGATCCTGGTCGACTACGGCACCGACGAGCGGGTCGCGCACCGGGCCTCCGGCGAGGGGATCATCACCCTGGACACGTCGGACTGCTGGGGCGAGAGCAGCCCGACCGACGACGGCTGCTACAAGCAGACGGCGAAGCGGGTGGCCACCGCCGACTACGAGCTGGTCACCAAGGGCATCATGGACGCCCAGAACCGGCAGTCGATCCGCGTCGGCGTGCCACTGGTGCCGGGGGAGTCGTACAACTTCAGCTTCCCGCTGCTGCCGGAGGACTACGTGTTCAAGTCCGGCCACCGGATCGGTGTGATCATCGTGGCCAGCTACCCGCAGTACTCCAGCCAGGCGGACACCACCGCCGCGAACCTGCAGGTGGCGCTGAAGAGCAGCAACATCGTCCTACCCGTGGTCGGCGGCACCGCCGCCGCACACGCCGCCGGTCTCTGACCCGTTGATCGGGGACGGCCGCACGCGAGCGGCCGTCCCCGCAGGTGTTGCGAAGTGTTTCGAGGGTCAGCGGTTCGAGGCGGGTTGGACCCGCTCGAACCGCACCTTGCTCAGCCACCCCGGTAGGTCACTGAGTACGTACAGTTCGCCGTTCACATCGGCGCCGAACGCCGTCGGCTGGGTGGGGAAGGTGCCGATCTCGGCGGACTCGTAGCCACCCGTGGACTTGGCACGGATGGCGAACGCGCGGGTCGAGCAGTAGTCGCTCGCGACGTAGGTGCCGCGCGCCTCCGGGGTGACGGACCCCCGGTACACCAGGCCGCCGATGATGGAGCAGTTCTCCGTCATGTAGTGGTCGTACTCGGCGATCGGGTCGGTGAGCCGCACGCCCGGGCGGCACTGCGTCTGGTCGAAGACCGGCGTGCCCTCCCGGCAGGACCAGCCGAGGTTCGCTCCGCGCTGCGACGGGCGGATGTGGTTGATCTCCTCGATCAGACCCTGGCCGACGTCACCGATCCACAGCGAGTTGTCGACCGGGTCGATGGAGAACTTCCACGGGTTGCGCAGCCCGTAGACCCAGATCTCCGGACGCGCGCCCGCCGTACGGACGAACGGGTTGTCGAAGGGTACGCAGTAGGGCTTGCCGCCGCAGCTGCGGTTGACGTCGATCCGCACGATCTTGCCGAGCAGGGTGCCGAGGTTCTGGCCCGACTTGAACGGGTCGTTCGCGCCGCCGCCGTCGCCGGTCGACCAGTAGAGGTAGCCGTCGCGGCCGAACGCCACCTGCCCGCCGTTGTGGTTGCCGTACTCGGGGTGCTCCTGGGTGAGCAGCACCTGCAACCGGTCGGGAGCACCGAGGGGCACGCGCGCCAGGGTCAGCGTGCCGGCCGGCAGGCTCGTGTAGGCCACGTAGAGGATCCCGGTCCGCGCGAAGTTCGGCGCGGGCGTGATGCCGAGGAGGCCACGCTCGTTGTCCGACGTGTCGATCCGGGCGCTCAGGTCGAGCACCGGATCGGCGGCCAGACCGGTGTCCGGGTGGTAGGCACGGACGGTGCCGGCCTTCTCCGCGATCAGCATGCGGCCGTCCGGCAGCCCGGTGATGGCGATCGGCCGCTGCAGGCCGAACGCCACCCGTTCGGACACCACGGTCAGTTCGGTGAGTGGCACCGCCCGGGTGCGGGGCGGGCCGGCGGTCACCGATGACTGTGGCAACAGGAGCGCGGACAGGGTGAGGATGAGCAGCCCGGCCAGTATGGCGGCCGGGCGACGACGTCGTCGCGACATGTTCAGCTCCTCGAGCAGGTGGGTGGTGGTGGTGATCTGGGAGCGTTCCCACGCTACATCGAACCAACTCGATATCCAACTCTGCCCTGAGGAACGATCCGCACGGTTACGGCGTGAGCATCAGCTGCCCCAACTCCTGTGTGCACCGGGTGAGGGCGACGTAGAGACCGTTCCAGCCGCGCGGCTCGGCAGCGATCCGGTGCGGGTCGACGACCAGCGTCGCGTCCCACTCCAACCCCTTGGACTCGGCGGCGGTGAGCACCGGCACATCGCTCAGCACGGAGGAGAGTTCGGCGATGCGGTCCGCCGGGGCGATGACGCCGACCGTGCCGCCGTACCACCGTCGCCGCAGCCGTCGCACCGCCTGGGCGGCGGCGTCGGCAAGCTCGGCGGGTGTGATCGTCAGTTCCCAGGGCGTGATGCCGGAGGACCGTACCGCCCGGGGCGGCGCGTTGTGGCTGCCCGCCTCCCTCAGGACCGGTGCGGTGAGGTCCATGACCTCACGCGGCGTCCGGTAGCAGATGGTCAGCTCCGCAGCGGTCCAGCGGTCCCCGAAGGCAGCCCGCACCGCTTCCGCCCAACTGGTGTGCCGGTGTGCCGCCTCCGCCTGGTCGATGTCGCCGACCGCCGTGATGGATCGACTGGGACACCGCCGCAACACCATGAGCCACTGCATCTCGGACAGCTCCTGCGCCTCGTCGATGACGACGTGGCCGTACACCCACCCGCGCTGCCGGCGGGCGCGCTCGGCGACGAACTCACCCTGCGGTGACGGCGCGTCGACCTCGCCGAGCAGGTCGGCGACGGCGTCGAGCAGGGGGATGTCGCTCGATGCCCACGGCGACGGCTCCGCCGAGACCGCCGAGATCTCCGCCGGAGACAGTCGCGGTGCGAACCGGGCCAGCAGGGTGCGGTCGGCCAGGAAACCAGCCAGCACCGTCTCGGCGTCCAGAGTGGGCCACCACGCCTCGACGAACCGGGCGATGGTGGCGTTCTCGGCGATCCGGTCACGGAGGTGTTCGACCTCCTCCTCGGACAACAGACCGTCGATGTCGCTGCCCGCGGGCGCCCGGCTGGACCGGTGGTCCTGCCGCATGTCCCGGTCGACGCGAGCGAGGATGTCCTCGAAGCCCTCCTCCATCTCGTCCATCAACGCCTCGCGCTGCTCGACGACGGCCTCGGCGAGGAGGTGGTGCAACTGCTCGGCGAACGCCGCGCGGGCGCGGTGGTACGGGCGTCCCTGCACCGCCGAGGCGAACGCCTGCGCCACCGGGTCGGCTGCGATGACGTAGGACTCCCCTTCCCAGCGCACCGTCAGCTCGCGGGGCCGGGGGAGCAGCGACGTGACGTAGCCTTCCAGGGCCGGCTGCCAGAGAGCGCGACCCTTGATCTCGGCGACGAGCCTGCTCTCGTCGCGGGCCACGCGGACCCCGGGCAGCAGGGTGTCACAGGTCGCCGAGACGACGGCGGTCTCGCCGAGCGCGGGCAGGACCTGCGCGATGTACCGCAGGAACCGCGGCGAGGGGCCGAGGACCAGGACCGCCTGATCGGCCATCCGCTGGTGGGCGAACAGCAGGTAGGCGACGCGGTGCAGGGCGACCACCGTCTTGCCGGTGCCGGGGCCGCCCTGGACGATCAGCGGCCCGGTCGCCTCGGCCCGGATGATGTCGTCCTGTTCGCGTTGCAGCGTGGCGATCGCCGTCGACATGTGGCCGGTGCGCCGCTGGTCGAGGGCGGCAAGAAGCGCGCCCTCCCCGACGAGTTCCCCACTGACCGTCCCGTCCAGTGGCTCGTCGTCCACCCCGACGACCACCGATTCCCTCGTTCGGATGTGACGGCGACGCGCCTGACCCTGTGGGTCGACAGCCGTCGCCGTGTAGAACGGGCGAGCTGCGGGAGCGCGCCAGTCGAGGAGCAGCGGCTCAGCGTCCTCACCGTCGGTGCGCAGACCGACCCGGCCCACGTGTCGCACGGTGCCGTCGAGACCGTCGAGCCGACCGAAGACCAGCCCATCCCGGGCCCGCCGTAGCTCCTCGTACTGCTGACGAAGCATGCGCTGCCGGGCCTGCTCCAGCGCGTCCAGGGCATCCGACGACAACTCGATCCGTAGGCGGTCGGCCAACCTGTCACGCTGGGCTGTGGCCAGGTCGAGAAACGCCTGCTCCTCGGCGACCGCGGATCGGCGCGCGACGCCCTCCGCGGTGGCGACCGGCGGTCCTGCGCTGACCTCGGTAGCGGCGTCGTTCAGGGCAGACTTCCGGCGCATTCGCAGGCCCTCGCAGTGGTGGTGTCCCCCCGGCCCCGGATGAGCCGCAGTGCATTCGGCGGCAAGCATAGAAGTGTCCCAGCCGACCTCGGCCGAGGTGACGCTAACCCAGCTGCGGATGCCGGAGCTGACGATCGCCGACATCGAGCAGGCGGAGGCCGACTCGCTCAGGTACCGCTACGAGTGAACGCCCTCCCGGCAACCAGCAGGGTCAGTGGCCAGGCGTACGACGACGCCGCCAGGTGTCCGGGCTGGCCTCGCCGGTCAGGAGATCGGCCCGTACTCGGTCGGGTCGCCCCACACCGCGCCGCCGGTGGGGGTGCCGGGGTAGACCCAGACCTGTCCCGTCGCCGCGTCGCCCGCGACCAGGTCGTCGTGACCGTCCTGATCGAAGCGGAGGGCGGCGAGCTCGTTTCGGCCCGCCCAGCCACCGCCGAACACCTCGACCCTGCTGCCGAAGGAGCCGCCCGCGGCGGTACCGGGATAGAGCCACAGCTTCCCGGTGGCCTTCTCCACGGCCATCAGATCGTCGTACGCGTCCCGGTTGAACCGGCCCCGCACGACCGCGCCCAGGGTGTTCCAGTCGCCGGAGTCGATGATGCTGCTCGCGCCCCAACCGCTGCCGGCAGCGGTGCCCGGGTAGAGACGCAGCTTCCCGGTCGTCTTCTCCACAGCCACCACGTCGTCGTACCCGTCGCCGTTGAAGCGGCCCGCGGTCAGCCGCTCCAACCCCAGCCAGTTGAAACCGACGGGCGTCGTGCCACGACTGCCCCAGAAGGTGCCGGCCGCCGTGCCCGGGTAGAGCCAGAGGCTGCCCGTGCTCAGCTCCATGGCGAGCAGGTCGTCGTAGTCGTCCCGGTTGAACCGGCCGACCGTCAGATCCCGGTAACCGTTCCAGCCGGAGCCGACCGCGATTCGCGGACCCCAGCTGCCGGCGGCGGTGCCCGGGTAGAGCCAGAGCCGCCCGGTGCCCTTCTCGACACCGATCAGGTCGGCGTACGCGTCGCGGTTGAACTCGCCGGTCACCGACTCCAGCAGACCGTGCGGCTGCAGGACGGGAACCCGGCCGACGGGTTGTACGCGGGCACCCAGACTGCCGCCGACGGCCGTGCCCGGGTACAACCACACCTGGTCGCTCTCCACGGCGACGAGGTCGTCGTAGCCGTCCGGGTTGAGCTTGCCGGCCGCGAGCGCGGTCAGCCCCTTGCCCCCGGTCTGGATGGTGGACACCTGCCCCCAGGTCGATCCACCGGCCGCGGTGCCCGCGTACATCTGGATGTCACCGCTGCTCTTGTCCACCACCACCAGGTCGTCGTAGCCGTCGCGGTTGAAACGCCCGGCGACCAGCTCGCGCTTGCCCGTCCACCCGCTGAACCCGATCTCCGTCAGCGTGCCCCACAGGGTGCCTCCGGCGGACGTGCCCGGGAACATGAGCAGCTTGCCGGTGGAGAGCTGGATGCCTGCCAGGTCCTCGTAGGCATCCCTGTTGAACCGGCCGACGACGAGGTCGGCCAGGTCCTGCCAGTTGGTGCCGGCCACCACGCGGTCTCCGAAACCACCCCCGCCCGCGGTGCCGGGGAAGAGCCACAACGTGTTGGTGGAGACCTCGACGCCCAACAGGTCGTCGTACGCGTCCCCGTCGAACTGGCCGGCGACCAGGTCCCGGTAACCGCTCCAGTCGGTCTCCGGCTCGATCTGGAGCCGCTCGCCCCAGACCCGGTCCGTCGACGTGCCGGGATGGAGCCAGAGCTTGCCCGTGCCCGGCTCCGCGGCGATCAGGTCGTCGCGTCCGTCGCGGGTGAACTCTCCGACGACGGTGTTGGACAGCGCGTAGGGCTGGAGGTGGAGGGTCTGCCGGAACCAGTCGCCCAGGTCGTCGAGGCGGGTCTGGGTGACGCCGGTACGCGTCTCGGTCTCGCCGAGACAACCGTGTTGCCAACTCAGACTGTTGATCGCCACCAGTTCGGGGCCGGTGCCGGTCTCCCGGAAGGCCGGGCCACCCGCGTCGCCCTTGCAGACCGTGGCCGCCGCGGAGGTGCCGGCGACGTCCACGGTCGCCGCGCCCACCGCGTCGACGGTGAAGGTGGCGGTGTGCAGCCGGTCGGGTGTCCACTCGGTCGCGGTGCGCCCGTAGCCGGTGACCCGCAGTGTCTCCGCCACCGTGGGCGGTGTGCCGGACCAGGGGATCGGCGTGACGTCGGTGACCGGCGCGGACAGCTCGGCGAGCAGGACGTCGCGCGTCGGGTGCGGAACCACGGTGGTGACCGCGAGGCGATGCCCCGAGGTGCCGGCGAGGTTCGTCCGCCCCACCAGGGCGCTCGTGGGACGGCTCGGCGCACCCTCGGCGACCGGCGCCGTTCCGTCGGCGAAGCAGGTCTTCGCGGTGACGATCCACCGGCTGGCGACGAGAGCGCCGGTGCAGCTGTGCAGGCTCCCGAACATCACCTTGGCGGTGAACGGGTGGCCGCCGTCCGGGACATCCTGGCCACCTGAGACCGCGGATGCGCCGCTGCCGGCGAGCACTCCGCCGGCCAACGCGGCCGTCGCCAGAACGGCGCCGCGGGCGCGCGCGAGCCTACTGAACACGATGATCCCCCGTCACCCAGGTGGCCGACGCGACGTCGGGCTGGTGGTCGAAGGCTATCCATGTCTGCGCGGCGGGCGAGACCCGCGAGGACAAGCCGGGCGAATCACCACGAGGCCCCGGCCGCGACCGAGGGCGTGGGCGGGCGGCTCACCCTCCGCCGAGGTCGCGACGCGGCTGGCGTACGCGCTCAGGCGTGCCCGGGCTATCGGCGGCGTCGGGCGTCGGCCTCGGCGTCGAGCAGGTCGTTGAGGGTCAGCGCCGAGTTGATCAGCGACAGGTGGCTGAACGCCTGCGGATAGTTGCCGATCTGTTCACCGGTCGCGGCGATCTCCTCGGCGTACAGACCCAGGTGGTTGCTGAAGGTGAACATCTTCTCGAACGTGAGTCGGGCGTCGTCCAGGCGACCGGAGCGGGCCAGCGCCTCGACGTACCAGAAGGTGCACATGTTGAAGGTGCCCTCGTGGCCGGGGAGGCCGTCGGGGGAGTGGACCGGGTCGTACCGGTGGACCAGGCTGTCGGAGACGAGTTCGCGCTCGATCGCGGCCAACGTCGACTGCCACAGGGGGTCGCTCGGCGTGACGAAACCGACGGCCGGCATGGCCAGCAACGCCGCGTCCAGCACGCTCTCGCCGTACGCCTGCACGAAGGTTCCGCGACCCCGGTCGTACCCGCGTTCCATGACCTGGTTGTAGATGCGGTTGCGTTGCTCGGTCCAACTGGTGACGTCTCCGGGCCGGCCGGTACGGGTGGCCAGGCGGACGGCCCGGTCCAGCGCGACCCACGACATCACCCGGCCGAAGGTGTAGTTGCGCGGGTGGTGGCGACTCTCCCAGATGCCGGCGTCGGCCCGGTCCCAGTGCCGGCAGAGCCAGTCGACGAGCCGCACGGTGCTCTTCCACACCTGGTGGGAGACCCGGATGCCCTGTTCGTCGGCGAGATGCATGGCGTAGAGCGCCTCGCCGTGGATGTCGAGCTGGAGTTGGTCGGCGGCACCGTTGCCGATCCGCACCGGTCGCGAGCCACGGTAGCCCTCCAGGTGGCCGAGGGTCTCCTCGTGCAGGTCGGAGGAGCCGTCCACCCGGTACATGATCTTCAGGGGGTCCTGGAGGTCTCCGGCTTCGCGGATCCGCTCGTCCAGCCAGTCCATGTACCGGCTGACCTCCTCGGTGAAGCCGAGGCCGAGCAGTGCGTGCACCGAGAACGACGTGTCCCGCACCCAGGTGTAGCGGTAGTCCCAGTTACGGGTTCCGCCCACCAGTTCGGGCAGCGCGGCGGTGGGTGCGGCGATCATCGCGCCGGTCGGGGCGTACGTCATGAGTTTCAGCGTGATGGCGGAGCGCTCCACCATCTCCCGCCAACGGCCGGTGTAGCGCGAGCGTTCGAGCCAGCGCCGCCAGTAGTCCCGGGTCCACTCGAACATCCCTTGGACCTCTTCGGGCGAGAAGATCCGCGGGTCGGCGTCTCCCGTCTCCAGGACCACCCCGCCGGTGTCGCCCTGGTTCAGGGTGCCGTACGCGACCAGGTCGCCGTCTTCGAGGCGGACGTCGCCGCGTTCGGCGATCAGGTGCCGGACCGGGTCGACGGGGTTGAACGTCAGGTTCGCCGACCGGCTGCGGAAGACGTAGCCGTGGCGGCGGGTCTCCAACTGGTGCTCTTCGCGGGCGTAGTCGAACCGGGGTCGGCACTCGACCTTGAAACGCATGCTGCCGCGCACCATGGTGACGAGACGGACCAGGCGGTGCGTGTCGGTGGCCCGCTCGCCGGTGACCGGCATGAAGTCCATCACCTCGGCCACGCCGTCCGCGCTGATGAACCGGGTGATCAGGATGGGGGTGCCGGGCAGGTAGAGCTGTTTGGTGACGTACCGGACGTCGCACGGCGCGATCCGGAAGTAGCCGCCCTTGTCCTTGTCGAGCAGCGCCGCGAAGATGCTCGGTGAGTCGAAGCGGGGCGCGCAGAACCAGTCGACCGTTCCGTCACAGGTCACCAGCGCCGCGGTCTGCAGGTCGCCGATGAGCCCGTGATCCTCGATCGCCGGATAGCTGTCCACGTCTCTCCCCGGTTCGGCGGCCTCCTGCGCATCGAACCTAGGGGGAGAATCTTCGGGTCAGGTGAGATTCACGTTCTGCCACCCTGTCGCGTGGTCCGCTGTCCCACCACCTGCGATCACCGTCGTCCCGGTAACGGCCTCGACGGCCTGCCGGGCGTGGTATCAATTCCCGGAGGGGGAACGAAGCGGGCGGAATCGGGCGGCCGGATGTCAACAAGAGCGGCAGCGCTGCTTCGTAAGCCGGGGCAACCGGAGCGGCCGAGCCTGCTGGAGCTGTTCTTCGACCTGGTGTTCGTCTTCGCCCTGAACCGGGTCTCCCACCGGCTGGTGGAGGACCTCACCGAGCGGCGAGCGGTCGTCGTCGAGGCCGGCGAGACACTGCTGTTGCTGCTGGCCTTCCTCATTCTCTGGTTCGTCACGGCGTGGGTGACCGACATCTACGACGCGAAGGCGCCACAGCTTCAGGTGCTGGTCTACGTGGCCATGCTCGGTGCCATGATGATGGCGGTGGCCGTGCCCCGGGCGTTCGGCGACGCCGGCCTGGTGTTCGCCGGCGCGTACATCGCGGTGCACCTCATTCGTGGTCTCGTCATCGTGCCGGCGCTGCACGGTCACGAGGCGCAGCGCCGAGCGGCAGGGGTGCTGCTCTGGTTCTCGTTGTCCGCCGTGCCGTGGATCGCCGGCGCGATCCTGCCGGACCCGGCGCGCGGGCTGCTGTGGGCGCTCGCCGTCGCCATCGACGGCACGGCGCTGCTGCTCTTCTACCCCGCCCCGTGGACCCTCGCCACCCCGCAGCAGTGGCCGGTCTCCGCGGAGTACATCTCCGAGCGTTACCGACAGTTCTTCATCATCGGGCTCGGCGAACTCATCCTGACGACCGGTTCGGCCTACAGCGACACCTCGTTCCGGGGGGCCGGCGCCGTCGCGGCCTTCGCCGTCGCGTTCGCCACCACGGTGCTGCTGTTCCGTGTCTACGTCTACAAGGCGGGCCAACTGTTGCCCGAGGCGCTCGCCGCCGCCCGCGAACCATCCCGCCTCATCCGGGAGGCGTTCATCGCGCACGTCCTCATGATCACGGGCGTCGTCGCGGTCGCCGTCGGCTACGAGATCGTGATCAGGCACCCGTTCGGGCACACCGAGACGGCCTGGACCGTCGCCATCCTCGGCGGTCCGATCCTGTTCCTGTTCGGGCGTGCCCTGGTGGAACACGCGGTGTTCGCCCGGGTCTCCCGTTCCCGGGTGATCGGCGCACTCGTACTCGCCGGGATCGCGCCCACCATGACCTTCGTGCCGCCGCTGACCGTCGCCGTCGCCGCCGTGGTCGTGCTGGCCGGTATCGCCACCGCCGACATGATGCGCGCCAGAGGCAAACCTCCCGAGCGGCCGGCAGTGCCCCGTTGACGCGTCGACCAGTGCGCCGTGACGCGGTGGTATCACCCGTCGAGGTGTGATCAGGGCACCAGGATGACCTTGCCGGCGACGGTGCGGGATTCGGCGAGCGCCAGCGCCGACGCGGCCTCGGCCAGTGGGATCTGAGCGGCGATCTGCGGGTCGAGCACACCGTCGGCGAGCAGTCCGAACACCTGGGTCAGGTCCTCGGCCAGGGTGCGCCGGAAGGTTCCCAGGCGGCGGTGGCCGGCCCAGAAGTTGTAGAAGTAGGCGCTGCGGTGGTTGGGCAGGGTGTGCCAGAGCTTCAACTGCGCGAAGAGCTTCAGCACCGGCAGCCGCGAGTCGCCCTCCTCGTCCTTCGTCGCCGCCGTGCCGTAGGACACCAGCGTGCCGCCCCTGCGCAGCAACTGCCAGGACCGCTCCACGCCGGGGCCGCCGACGTGGTCGAACACCGCGTCCACGCCGTTCGGTGCCAACTCCCTGATCCGGTCGTACATGCCCGGGTCGCGGTAGTCGACGGGGGTGGCGCCCAACTCGCGGACCGCGTCGTGGTGCCGCTGCGACGCCGTGCCGATCACGCTGATCCCGGAGTGCCGGGCCAGTTGGACGAGCGTGGAGCCGACGCCGCCGTTCGCGCCCAGCACGACGATGACGCCCCCGGAACGGACCTTGGCCAGCCGGTGCAGCATCTGCCAGGCGGTGATGCCGTTGACCACCACGGTCTCCGCCGCGGCGGGGGACACCCCGTCCGGCACCGGGACCAGGTCGGCGGCCTCGATCAGCACCCGGGTGGCCCATGCGCCGATCTTCGTCACCGCGGCGAACCGGCGTCCGACCAGGCCGGTGTCCACGCCGGGCCCGACGGCCGTGACGGTGCCGACCAGGTCATATCCGGGTACGAAGGGGAACGGCGGCTGGTCGTAGTACTTGCCCCGGCGCATCTGCTGCTCGGCGAACGACACACCGGTCGCCTCCATCCGCAGGACGACCTGTCCCGCCGCCGGCGCGGGCAGCTCGCGGGTGCGCACCTCCAGCCCGGTCGGCTCGACCACGCCGGGTAGGACTACCTCGGTCGTACTCGTGGTGACGGCGTTGGGCATGACGGCAATCCTCCGGAGGATCTCGGCTACTGGTCGGGTCGTCGCGGGTGTGCGATCGTGTCGGCGTCGGACGGCAGGACCGCCACCACGGCCGGCAGGGTCAGCGGTTGTCGTCGGGGCCCAGCGCCCCGCGACGCCAGGTGTACCAGCCCCGGCACAGCACGTAGCCGGCGATGGTGGTCAGCGAGACGAGCCCGTCGGCGATCAGGGTGAGTGGCGCGTGCGGAACATCGAGGATGAACGCCGCCTGGACGGTGACCGCGATCTTGTGGAGCAGCAGGAGCTCCCACATGCCGCGCTGCTTGCGGGGCGCGACCGCCAGCAGGGCCCACATGCCGGCGAAGACGAGGTAGGCGCAGGTCCGCCAGTATTCGGTCAGGATCTGGTCTTCGGGGAGGTCACCGAGGCGGGTGAGGCCCTCGACGAACGGCACCAGGGTGGCCGCTGCCGTGATCGCCATCAGGATGCGCCCGGTCCGATCCTGCCAGCGGGTCGGTGCCGTGGCGGCGGTGGCGACGTCGGTCTGGGTGATCATGTGCTTTCCCCGTCTGCTGGAGCACGTCGTATTCGTGACGGGTAGACCATCCGTCAGCGGGGCTCGGCGTCGCGTCGGTGGTAATTGCGTAGTCGCCCGTGCGGTCGCTCGGCTCGTCGGGGACGTACATCGGGTCATCTGACAGACCTCGGACGGGCCGTGCCGGGCGCGACGACAGTGCGGTTCCGGGCGTCTCTGCCGGCCCCCGGACACGGGTAGCCTGTCCGGCGTGCGATCCGCCGCTGTTCCCCCGGGCCCACTCGTCGGCAGGGACGTCGAGCGCAAGGTCCTCGACGAACTGATCCAGGGTGCGCGAGCGGGTCGGGGCGGTGCGCTGGTGGTGCGCGGCGAGGCCGGCATCGGCAAGAGCACCCTGCTGGCGTACGCCCGCGACGCGGCGTCCGACGCACGTGTCATCCAGGCGTCCGGCGCGGAGTTCGAGCGGGAGCTGCCCTTCGGCGCGCTGCACCAACTGTGTGTGCCGGTGCTGGATCACCTGGCGGATCTGCCCGTCCGGCACGCCGACGCGCTCCGGGTCGCCTTCGGGCTCACGGCGGGCACGCCCGACCTGTTCCACATCGGCGTGGCGACCCTGAGTCTGCTGACCGTGGCGGCCCGGGCGCATCCCCTGCTGTGCGTTGTCGACGACGCCCACTGGCTGGACACGGCGTCGTCGAAGGCGCTGGCGTTCGTCGGCCGGCGGGTGGCCGCCGAGCCCATCGCCATGCTGTTCGCGCTGCGGATGCCCGCCCCGGACGAACTGCACGCGCTGCCGGGCCTCGACGTCGGTGGGTTGAGCGACGCCGACGCGCGGAGCCTGCTCGCGGCCCGACGGCACCTGCTCCTCGACGAGCAGGTGCTCGGCCGCCTGCTGGCCGAGGCTCGGGGAAACCCGTTGGCGTTGCTCGAACTGCCCACGGCGGGCGGCTTCGGGCCGTCGGGCACCGCGCCGGTGTCGACCCGGATCGAGCGCAGCTTCCAGGCCCGGCTGTCGAATCTGCCGGACGAGGCCCGTCTCCTGCTGACCGTGGCGAGCGCCGATCCGACCGGCGACCCCACCCTGTTGTGGGCGGCCGCGCGACTGTCGGGCGTCGACGTGTCGACCGCCAGCGCCAGCGCTGCCGCGACCGGGCTGGTCGAGTTCGCCATCGGCATCCACTTCTGCCACCCGCTGGCCCGCTCCGCGGTCTATCGGGCCGCATCGGAGCCCGAACGACAGCAGGCGCACCGGGCGCTGGCCGAGGCGACGGACGCCGGCACCGACCCGGACCGGCGGGCGTGGCACCGCGCCCAGGCCAGCGTGGGCCCCGACGACGACGTGGCCGCCGAACTCGTACGATCCGCCACCCGCGCCCAGGCACGCGGTGGCGTGGTGGCCGCGGCGGCATTCCTGGAACGGGCGGCCGAGCTGTCCCGGGATCCCGACCGCCGGATCGAACGAACGCTCGTCGCGGCGGAGGCCACCCTCGTCGCGGGCCGTCCCGAGCGGGCCGCGGCGCTGGTCCGGGCGATCGAGCACACCGCGCTCGACGAGTTCCAGCTCGCGCACGCCGACGTGGTGCGTGGGCGGATCGCCTTCCAGAGCGACCGGGACGTGAGCGGCCCGGAATTCATGATCCGCGCGGGGAGACGGCTGGCCGGGCTGGACCCGGAGCGGGCCCGCAGGTGCTTCGTGGACGCGATCGAGTCGAGCCTCCTCGTCGGTCGGGCGAGCGGCGTGCAGGACCTGGTGCTGGCCGCCGTACGGTCGATACCGGTGACCGTCGCACGTCCGCCGGACGTACTGGATGCGCTGGAAGCGCTCAAGACGGCGGGATACGGCCGCGCGGTCCCGCTGATCCGGCAGGTTC
Source organism: Micromonospora sp. WMMD1155 (assembly GCF_029581275.1). Lineage (NCBI taxonomy): Bacteria > Bacillati > Actinomycetota > Actinomycetes > Micromonosporales > Micromonosporaceae > Micromonospora > Micromonospora sp. WMMD1155. Next base: position 7,025,961 of record NZ_CP120742.1, on the reverse strand, counting down.
TCGACGCCCCCGACGGTCCGGGGTGGACCGAGCATCCCGCCCTCGCCCTGATGCTCGCGGCGGAGACCTGGGATCCGCACCGGTATTCGGCGATCGTCGAGTGGCTGATGCGGACCGGCCGTGAGTCCGGGTCGCCACTGTTGCTGCGGCTCGGGCTCGCGCAGAACGGCTCGTACGGCGCGCTCACCGCCGACCTCGGCCTGGCGGCGGCGTCGATCGCCGAGGAGGAGGCGATCGCCGACGCGACCGGCGGGTCGCCGATGCTCTACCACCGGATCCACCTGGCGGCCGTGCGTGGTCGCCGCACCGAGGCGCTGGCGCTGTTCGAGAGCGCCCTGGCCGCGGCCACGACCAGCGGCAGCGGTCTCCTCATCGGCAACATCGACTGGGCGTCCGCGGTGCTGTACAACGGTCTCGCCGACTACCCGGCCGCGCTGGCCGCCGCCCGGCGGGCCGTCACGGACGGCGCTCTCTTCCTCGCCAGCTTCTCCCTGCCGGAACTGATCGAGGCGGCGGTCCGCTGCGGTGACCCCGACGCCGCCGCGGTGGCGCTGGAGTCGCTCGTCGACCGCGCCGACGCCAGCGGAACCGAGACCGGCCTGGGCATCGCGGCGTACGCCCGCGGCCTGGTGACCGGCTCGGAGGAGCAGTACCGGGCCGCCGTCGCGCACCTGGAGCGGAGCCCCTTGTCGGCGTACCGGGCCAGGGCCCATCTCGTGTACGGGGAGTGGTTGCGGCGCGAGGGCCGCCGACGGGACTGCCGAGAACACCTGCGCATCGCGCACCGCATGCTGTCGGATGCCGGAATGGGCGCCTTCGCCCGGCGGGCCGCCGTCGAGCTGCGCGCCACCGGGGAGCGGCCACGTCAGCGGTCCCCACACACGTACGACCAGCTGACGATCCAGGAGCTGCACATCGGCCGTCTGGTCGCCTCCGGCGCGACGTCCAACGAGGTGGCCGCCCAGTTGTTCATCAGCCCACGCACCGTGGACACCCACCTGCGCAACATCTTCCGCAAGCTCGGCGTCACCTCGCGACGGCAGCTGAGGGGCCGACCCGATCTCGGGGGGTGACCCGTCGGCGTCGCCGGGCGGCCGTGGCACCACCGCAGCGTCCTGACTTTCGCGAAACATCGTCGGCGCGCCTTGACGGGTCGCTGGGCATCTACGAAAGTCGATGTGGGTTGGCTGGCGCGTCGTCCGGGAGCACGGGCGCCGGCGAGACGCCGATGACGTCGGCGCCGAGGTGCGACGGGCCGCACCTGGGAGCGCTGACGATGACCGACGCGGCTGACCCGATCAGGGCATCGGTTGCCCGCGGTCATCACCATCCACTGCCGGGGCTCCGCCGTGGGCGCGTCCACGACGTTCGGCCGCACCGCCAAGGGCACCCCGGTGACACCGTCCCTCACCTGTCTCCGCCTGTCGACCCGGGCGGCCCCAGCATCTCAGGAGAATGTCGATGAGAAGACCGAGAAAGACCACAACGGCCCTGACGTCGGTGGGGGCCGTCCTGCTGGCGTCGACGGCGGTGGCCACGGCGGTGCCGGCCGGCGCCGCGGCCGCCGGCTGTTCGGTGGATTACGCGGTGTCGTCGCAGTGGCAGGGCGGCTTCGGGGCCAACGTGACCATCACCAACCTCGGCGACGCGATCTCCGGTTGGAGCCTGACCTGGTCCTATAGCGCCGGTCAGACGGTCACGCAGGCGTGGAACGCGACGGTGACCCAGAGCGGTGCGGCGGTGACCGCGAGGAACGTCGGTTACAACGGGGGCATCGCCACCAACGGCACGGCGTCGTTCGGTTTCAACGGCTCGTGGACCGGCAGCAACCCCGCGCCGACCAGCTTCGCGTTGAACGGGGTGGCCTGCACCGGCGACACGACCCCCACCACTCCGCCGCCGACGACCCCGCCGCCGAACGGGCCGGCGGACATCACGGTGAACAGCGCGACCAGATACCAGACCGTCGACGGGTTCGGGGCGGCGCAGTCCATCTGGGGTAGCGCCTGGTCGACGGCCGAGACGCAGACCCTGGTCGGGATGGGCGCCAACCAGTTGGGACTGTCCATCGTGCGGACCGGTCTGTCGCCGGTGTCGAGCGAGTGGGCGACGCATGTGAACTCGTTGAAGACCGCGAAGTCCTCCGGGTCGAACGTGAAGATCCTCGCGTCGCCGTGGACCGCGCCGGCGGCATGGAAGACCAACAACAGCCGGGTCAACGGCGGGAAGCTGCGGACCGACTACTACGACGACTACGCCAACCACCTGAACAGCTACGTGCAGTACATGCGCGGCCAGGGCGTGACGATCGACGTGACCTCGGTGCAGAACGAGCCGGACTGGCACCCGGACTACGACTCGATGGACTGGAGCGGCACCGAGCTGCGCACCTTCGTCCGCGACCAGGGCGCGAAGGTGCAGAACACCAAGCTGATGGTCGCCGAGGCGGTGAACCTGAACTACAACTTCACCGACCCGACCCTGAACGACTCGACCGCCCGCAACAACATCGGCTACATCGGCGGGCACCTGTACGGCACCGAGGACGCCGGCCGGCTACGGCCCTACTCCCTCGCCCAGCAGCACGACAAGCCGGTCTGGATGACCGAGTGGAACCTGCACGCCGCCGACGGCGGGGGCTCCAACATCTGGGGCAACCCCGCCAACACGGCGGTCTGGAACGAGACCCTCGACGACATCATGCGCACCGTGCACAAGTCGATGGAGGCCGACTGGAGCGCCTACATCTGGTGGTACGGCAAGCGCTACTACTCCTTCATCGGCGACGGCGAGTCCGCGTACGGCACCGTCGCGGGAGCGCCGCTCAAGCGGGGGTACGCCTTCTCCCAGTACGCCAAGTACGTACGCCCCGGCTACCAACGCGTCGCCCTGACCAAGAGCTCCAAGGCGTCCCCGCTGGAGGTCACCGCCTACCAGGGCGACGGGAAGATCACCCTGGTCATCCTCAACCGCTCGAACAGCGCGGTCACCAACGCCGTCGTCCAGGCCCCGCAGAACGTCACCCGGGCCGAGCACTACCTCACCTCGCAGAACGCCAACGCGGCCAGCCAACCGACGAGCGTCAACGGAGGGCAGGCCACCATCAACGTGGGCGCTCGCAGCATCTCCACACTCGTGTTCACCCTCTGAGGTGGCCCTAGCGAACGCCTCCTGAAACGGTCGGGCCGGTGTGGTGCGGTCACCCGCACTCCGCCGGCCCGGCCGGACACGTGCCGGCGTGCACCGGACGGCGGCCCCGCCCGAACCGGTGCGGCCCCGGCGCCGGCCACCGCCGTCGCTGCGGCCGCCCGGTGGTCAGCCCAACGCGAAGGTCACGTCGTCCACGTCGAAGGTCGTGACGCCGTTGCCGGCCGTCTCGCTGGCGAGGAAGCTGACCGTCGCGGTGCGCTCGGTGGTCGCCGTGCCGCTCGACATGGTGTATTGCCGCCACTGCGCCCCGCCGTCGAAGGCCAGCGAGAACCGCGTCTTCGGGGGTGTCCCGGTGACGGCCAGTCCGACGTTCAGGTAATCCCCGCGGCTGGTCTCCGTGGTGGTCGTGCGCACCCAGAAGCGGACGGTCAGGTCGCAGTCGGCAGGCACCGTGACGGTGGTGCGCAGCAGGTCGCTGCGCGTCACGTCCAGCCCGGCGAAGGTGGCGTACGCGCGGCCGGTGTGCGCGGGTCGGGTCGTGTCGCCGAACACGACGATCCGGGGGCCGGCGGTCCAGTCGGTGGTGCCGCGCTCGAACCCGGGGTTGGCGTGGATCTGCCCGGCGCAGGGCGCGTCGGCTGCTGGTCGGCCCTGCGACGCGCTGCCCGTGGTCAGGAGTAGCAGGGCCGCAGCCGAGACGGTGGTGATGAAGCCCTTCATCAGTTCCCCCCGTGTCGAGACATCTGAGTTCATCGATGTTTGATTGACGATGCGTGATGGATGTCGGCGCGTCAAGTCCTTCCCGGTTCGCAGGTCACAGGTCGCGGACAGCGCGAAGCGGGCCCGTCCAGGCGGTGTGGACGGGCCCGCGGCGGCGGTGATCGCTAGTGCGTGCGGCGGCCGTAGGTGCGGTCGAGGATCGCGACGCCGGCCACGGCGAAGGCGAGCTGCAGGCCCAGTTCGATCCAGTCGATCCCTGCGGTGTCGTCCACGCCGAGAGCCCCGGCGACCAGCGTGCCGACGATCGCGGCGACAACGCCGACGGCGAGCGTCACCAGGAATGACAGGTTCTGCTTACCCGGCAGGATCAGGCGTCCCAGCACGCCGATGATCAGGCCGATGATGATCGCGCTGAAGAAGCCAGCGATTTCCATTGTCGTTGTCCTCCCACCGAATTCTCGTCGGGCTGATCACTGCCCCGGCCTGGACGCGGGCAAACCCCGCCGGGGTGTCCGTCGGTGCGCCCGAGGCGGACGCCCGCCGGGGCGGGCTCCGGCAGGAATCGTCGAGCAGCGACAAGAGTCGATATTGCCGGGGTGGTTGCCGGTGTGCTGGAATGACCCGGGCCGCAGCACGGGGGCAACCGTGCTGGGCAACGGCCGACACGGGAGCAGAGCGGTGCCGGAAACCCGCCACGTCGGCGGCGTACGCGGCATCGCCGGGCCATCTCCACGAAGACGGGCAGGCGTCCGCCGTACGTGACCCGCCACGACCTCCGTCCCGCCGGAACGTCCGATGCGTCGGGCCGGCGCGTCCACCGGTGACGAGGCGGGCAGCGAGCGCCGTGTTCGGAAGAACGGTTCCCGTTCCTGCCCGCTCGGCAGGGATCCGATCTCACGAAGGATGACCATGCGCCGTTACCTTGCGGTGTTCACCGCCGCCCTGATCCTCGGCACGACCGCCGGCAGTGTCCCGGCGGGCGCGTCGGGTGCCTCCCACCGCTCGTGCGCCACCCGTGGCCTGCTCTTCTGCGAAGACTTCGAGCGGCTCCCTCCGGGCGGTGCCAGCACGTTGGACTGGGGCGTCGACACCCGCAACGGCACGCTCACCGTGGAGCGTGGCCGACGCGGCAACCAGGTGCTGCACATCCACACCGTCGACAACGGGCGCGCGTTCCTGCGCGTCGACGACTTCGCCGCTCCCGGTAACCGCTTCTACGGCCGGATGCGACTGCGTGTCGACGCCTTCCCCACCGCCCCCGACTGGGCGCACTTCACGCTCGTCGAGGCGACCGGCACGGGCAGTTCCGAAGTCGTCCGCCCGATCGGCGGCCAGTACGCGCCCACCGTCCCCGGGATCTTCTGGGGTGTGGGTGCCGACGGCGGCCCGACCGGGGACTGGACCAACTGGCGGGAGTCCGCCCCGGTCACCGAGGACACCTGGCAGTGCTTCGAGTGGAGACTCGACCCGACCGACAACCGCGTCGCGGTGTGGATCGACGGCGTGGCGAACCCGGAACTGACCGCCTCCACCACCGACCACGGAGGCAACGACGTGCCCTTCGTCCTGCCGACGGTCGACACCGTGAAGGTCGGCTGGCAGCTCTACCAGGGCGGGACCACACCCGGCGCGTTCGACCTGTGGATCGACGACATCGCTCTCTCGACCAAACGGCTCGGCTGCTGACGTCGATCGTCACGTTCCACAGCCGGCGACCGCCGGTCACCGCCCCGGGTGTCGACGCCGCCCGGGGCGGCTCGCCATCTCAGGGGACGGGTGACCAGGCCGGTCGGCGCGGTCCCGTCGATCTCCTGTTCCCTGCTGTTCGATGTCGCGTCGATTCGGATCGATAGGGTGCGTCGGGCCGCCATCGACGGCGGTCCGGGTGCGAAGGAGAGTCGATGCGCAAGACGACAGTCTGGTCCGCTCGGGCCCTGGGGGCTCTGACGACTGCGGTGACGCTGGTGGCGGCCCTGCTACCGGCCGCACCGGCGGCCGCGGCGACCGTGGCCTTCAGGGCGGCGACCCTGAACATCTACAACGGTCTGAGCCAGGCGGACTTCGTCCACGACCTGAACCTGATCGCGTCGACGGCGGACGTCGTCGGCCTCAACGAGGTCGGCAACCGCAAGGCTTTCCTGGAGAACTGGGCCGCGACCAACGGCTGGTGGCTGTACGCGCCGGGTGGGACCAACCAGGCCGGTGAGGCGCTGATCGCCAAGAAGAGCATGTTCGACGTACTCGACAAGGGTTCGGTCTTCGTCTGTGACACCAACGGTCCGGGTGAGGTGCCGCCCGCGCGGTACGACAACTGGGTCAGGTACCGGCACAAGGCCAGCGGCCGAGCCGTGACCCACATCAACGCCCACGCCGTGGCGGGCATCGAGGCCGCCGGCCGACCGGAGGACCTGCCGCGCACCAGGTGCGCCGAGGCGCAGTTCCAGAACCTCAGGGACCTGGCGGTCGCCAAGCAGGCCGAGGGTCAGGTCATCGTCAGCGGCGACCTCAACGTGGACTTCAGCGCCGACCGGAGCTACGGGTACGCGAAGTTCCCGTGGAAGGTCTTCGAGGCCAACGAGCTGCCGAACCTGCGCTCCACCTACAACCTCTACGGCGAGAAGGGCACCGGGACGCACGGCAACCGGCACATCGACTACGTCTACTTCTGGAAGCGGCTGCCGGAATACCAGCTCATGTGGATGACCGGATACGACATCGTCGGCGGCACGAAGTCCGACCACAACGGGGTCGTCGCCACCTTCTCCATCCGGAGCTGAACCGCTCGTGGACGGCGACGGATGGGCCGTCGCCGTCACCGCCCTACGCCGCGCGCGGTGTGGAATGGCTGCTCGAGTGCCCGGCGGCAGACGACGAGGCGTTCGGCCAGATCCGGCGAGGCCCGGTGGACGGACGAGAGGTCGCCACGAAGGTCCAGCATCTGGGACCACGCGACGGCGCGCCCCTGTTCGAGCAGTTCGATGCCCACGCTGACGGCGCCGGTGCCGGCGGCGCTGGCAGCGGCGTCACAGGCGAGGCCGGCGGCGTGCGACTCGATCAGGAACTGCTGGTCGTCGGGGTCGATGCCGCGCCAGGCGAGCAACGGCAGCAGCCCCACCGCCGCGCCGTACGCGTCGACGGCGGCGGACGGGCCGTCCCGTTCGGCGACGGCTCGCGCGGCGCGGATGGCCGCTCGGAGCCGCATCGCCGCCGGGGCGGTGACCGAGGCCCGCGCCGCGGACCAGGCGTCCACCGCGTCGCCGACGTCGGCGTCGTCGCCGGACGACTCGTACCGGTCGTGCAGGACGGTGCCGAGCAGAGTCAACCGGTCGGCACGCTCGGGGCTCTCGACGGCTGTCGCCGCGACCGCCTGCCGGGCCAGCGTGACCGCCTCGTCAAGGGTGGCGTCACCGCCCGCCCCGGCGGCATGCAGCCGCAGCGCCCCGGCGAGGTTCATCAGGTACCCGGCGCGGTCGGGAGCATTCGTCGGGCCGGCCGCCAACGCCCGCCGCCCGACGTCGACGGACTCGTCGAGGTCGCCGTCGCTGCGGCGCCGGGCGTACCGCAGCCGTAGCTGCCCGCCCAGGTTGGACAGGTACATCGCCGGGTGGGCGGCCGCCGCGACCGCCCGCCGGCACATCTCGACGGCCTCGTCGAGGTCGGCGGCGTCGCCGTCACGCTGGGCGCGGCGGCACAACGCCCCGCTGAGGAGGTTCCAGAGGGCAGCCGCGTCGGGGTGGCCCTCCGGCTGATGGGCCACCGACCGACGGCTCAGCGTGATGGCCTCGTCGAGATCCGCCCTGACCCCGGCCAGGTCGTACCGGTGCACCAGCGCGCCCGCCAGGTTCGCCAGGTGGATGACGTACGACGAGGGGGACATGCTCGCGGGCAGCCCCATCCGGCCGAAGGCGATGGCGTCGTCAAGGTCTGCGGTCAGGCCCGTCCGCCGGTACCGGACCTGGATGGCGCTCGCCAGCCGGCCGATGACCAAGGACCGGTACGGGTGATCGTGCGCGATGACGCCGATCGTCTCCCTGCCCACCAGGATGGCCTCGTCGAGATCCGCCAGGGGCGCGGCGGCCGGGTCGGAGTCGCGCGCACCCTCGATGACCTGCCTGAGCGCCTCCTCCAACACCACCGGGTCGCCGGTACGCCGTGCCTGCCGGATCAGGTCACGGGTGGTCCTCGCCTTCGGCGCGGAGTCGGCGACGTCGTCGGTGCCCAGCATCCTCCGCAACAGCGGCCCGGGCAGGGCCCGCAGGTCGACGCGGGCGACCTGCAGGAACAGCTCGATCGCCCGGCGGAGGTCCGGCTGCTCGCCGTCCGCCGGCAGGGCGAGGTAGCGGCACCAGTGCAACCAGGCCGCCGCACGGACCACCTCGAACCGGGTCGCCGGGTCGGCATCGCGCAGCAGGCGATCCACCTCGGACAACGCCTCCTCGTCGAGCACCTGAGCAGGGTCACCGAGGTCGAAGGCGTGAACGCGGCTGCGAACCGCCGCCAGGAGTCGCTCGACGTCGGACACTCGCACCCTCCGGTGTCATGTTGTCGGCGGTTCTGCCGCTCAATCTTCGCTGCTGGAATCACTACGCTGGTGAGCCGTATCGTTCATCCGACCCACGGGACGGTGCCGCAGCAGATGGTCCAGCCCTGGCACGACACCACGTCCGCCACCGACCGGCGAATGGCCCTGGCGCGCGAGTGGGACCGGCTCGTCGACGAGGTGCGCGAACTGCCCGACCTCGCCGACTTCCTCGAACCTCCCGACCTGGACACGCTGCTGCCTCCGCCCACGGAGGGACCGGTGGTCGTCGTCAACGTCAGCCGATGGCGCTGTGACGCGTTCATCGTCCGGCACACCGGCGTGACGTCGCTACCGTTGCCCGAGCTGACCGCGCAGAGCGCGGCCGACTGGACCAACAGCTACCTGGGCACCCTTCGCGACGCCGAGCGGGCCGCCGGCGACCTCGACGCGCTCCGCGAGCACCGGCCCGGCGGCGGCATGAGAGGACGTCAAGCGGTGCAGCGGGCCGAGCGGACGATGTCGACGGCGCTGAGGGCGACGGAGGCGATGCTCACCGATCTGCTCGCCTGGCTCTGGGATGTCGCGGCCGGCCCGGTGCTCGACGAGCTGGGTCTGCGCGAGACACCGCCGTCCGGAGCACGGTGGCCGAGGATCTGGTGGTGTCCCACCGGTCCGATGACGCTGTTGCCGCTGCACGCGGCCGGGCATCACACCTCCGGCGACCGACCCGGGCGTACCGTCATCGATCGGGTCGTGTCGTCCTACACGCCGACGCTGCGCGCTCTGCGCGAGGCACGCCGCCCGCTCGCCCCCACCCCCGCCGCACACCGCATGCTGGCGGTCGGCGTCAGCGACGCCGAAGGGCAGTCGCCGCTCGGCGGGGTGGCGGACGAGCTGGCGACCCTGGCGGAGCTGCTCCCCGCCGACCGGCTCACCGAGCTGACCGGCTCGGCCGCGACGCGTGACGCGATCCGTGCGCAGCTCGTGGGTCACCGGTGGGCGCACTTCAGCTGCCACGGCATCCAGGATCTCCGCGATCCGTCCCGCGGCGACCTGGTGCTGGCCGACGGCACGCTGACGGTCACCGACATCGCCGCCGGGCAGTATCACGCGGACTTCGTCGGGCTCTCCGCCTGCAAGACCGCCACCGGCGGCGTCAATCTGCTCGACGAGGCGATAAGCCTCTCGGCCGCGCTGCACTACACCGGATACCGGCACGTCATCGGCACCCTGTGGTCGGTGTACGACAGCGACCACACCACCCGGTTGTTCCGCGCGCTCTACGAGGAGATAATCAGCGACGGACGCCTGTATCCGCACCGCAGCGCCCACGCGTTGCACCGGGCGACGCGCGCACTTCGCGACACCGCCGCCGACCAGCCGAGTGTCTGGACACCGTTCACCCACACCGGGCCGTGAAGGGAAACTCCTTGTCGACTGCCGAGGAGACCGACATGCGTTACCTCGAAGCCAGTGAGGACGACTTCGGGCAGGCCGCCTCGGCCTTCCTGCGGGAGACCACCGCCGACGGCACGGTCGTGCTCAGCGGGCCGTGCCCGCGCTGCGGGCACGCCATGGAATACCTGATAACCACGAGCGTGGTCAAAGGATGGCGAGCGCGGAAGGCCCCCGACCCGACCGTGGCCCGACGGGTCGAGGAGATGTGCTGTACGTGTGAGCAGGACCATCCAGGACGCCCGGTCGACTACCTCGGCTGTGGGGCGTTCTGGGACCTGCCGCTGGGCTCGTGACCGGGCCCGCGCCGACCCGTCGACCCGGCCGGCAGAACGCCCAGGCGCTCCAGCGCCTCTACCGCGAGGAACTCCCACGCGTACGGACCGCCGCCCTCGCCTGGCGCAACGGGCTCGGCGCCCTGCTCGCCGGGGTGCTCGGTTTCAGCCTCGTCAAGGGCCGCGCGGACATCAGCGGGTTGGCGAGTCCCTGGGCCGTCCTCGTCGGGGTGCTCCTGTTGGCCTCCCTGCTGGCCGGCGCGTACGCGGCGATGCGGCTGCTGCGCGCGGCGCACGGGCTGCCCGAGCTGGTCGAACGCGCCGTGGTGCGGTCCCGGATCGCCGCCGACCACGACGAGGCCGTCCGTGCCCAGCGGGCTCTGCGCGATGGCATCGGGGCGTTCGCGGCGTGCTCGGCTCTGCTGATCGCCGCGGTGGCGGTCACCTGGTACGGGCCGGCCAAGGAAGCGCAGCGGGTGCGGGTGGTCGTGACCGGCGAGACCGTCTGCGGCACCGTCGTCCGGGTGGGTGCCGGCACGCTCGTCCTCAAGACCCCACACGGTGAGCGGACCATCGACCTGAACGCGGTGTCCGGCCTGAGCCCGGCGGACGCCTGCCCGCCGGCCTGACCACCGGTGCGCTCGGCCGGATCAGCGACGGCACCTACGGCCTCTGCGAGAGGTGCCACGAGAGCATCCCGGCCGAGCGGCTCGACGTGCTCCCGCATGCCCGCTTCTGCGTCCCGTGCCAGGAGAAGCAGAACAGGTGACGTGGGTGTGGCTGCCGCGCCGACGGCACGGCAGCCACCCACGGAACGCCGAGGTTTTCACTCAGTGAAAGCTTCGGCCTCCGCTGCGGAGGGCGCGCGGGATGATTCGACTCCATCGACGTTCGTCTGGCTGGAGGGTCGATCGCATGGCATTCGCTCGTAACCAGTGGTATGTGGCGGCCTACGCCGCTGAGGTCGGTCGGGACCTGCTGGCCCGTACGGTGCTCGGCGAGCCGATGGTGCTGTACCGCACCGGCGCCGGACAGGCGGTCGCCCTCGCCGACCGGTGCGTGCACCGGCGCTTCCCGCTGTCGGGGAGCCGGCTCGACGGCGACACTATCGTCTGCGGCTACCACGGCTTCACCTACGACCCGACCGGCGCGTGCGTCTTCGTACCCGGTCAGCAGCGCATCCCGCGCACCGCCCGGGTCGTCTCGTTCCCGGTGGTGGAACAGGACTCCTTCGTCTGGGTCTGGATCGGTGACCTGGACCGGGCCGACCCGACGACGATTCCCCGCGCGCCCTGGCTGGCGGACCCCCGCTACGCCGTGGTGCGGGGCATGGCCCCGTTGAACGCGCGGTACGGCCTGCTGGTGGACAACCTGATGGACCTGTCCCATGAGACGTACCTGCACGGCGGCTACATCGGCACGCCGGAGGTGGCCGACACCCCGATCACCACCACCGTGGACGAGGACCGGGGCATCGTCTACGTCAGCCGGCACATGGACGACGCCGCGTGTCCACCGTTCTACGCGCGCTCGACCGGGATCCAGGGTCGGATCACCCGGTGGCAGGACATCGAGTACCACCCGCCCTGTCTCTACCTCCTGCACAGCCGGATAGCGCCGCAGGGCGTCTATCCGCCGGCCGAGGGTGCGGACGACAAGGCCTTCCACGCCGAGATCGTGTACGCGATCACCCCGTCGACCGAGCACACCACCTACGACTTCTGGGCCGTGGCGCGCGACTTCGCCGTCGACGACGAGTCGGTCAGCGAGTACCTGCACGACAGCAACCACACGGTGGTGATGCAGGACGTGACGGCGCTCGACATCCTGGAGAAGGTGATCGCCGCTGAGCCGGACCGCTACCAGGAGTTGAGCATCAACATCGACACCGGGGGCCTGGCCGCCCGGCGGCTGTTGGCCCGCCTGGTCGGGTCGGGGACGGTGGGAGCGCCGCGGTGAGCGACCGGGCCGGGGAGCGGCTCTACCGGGTCCACTGGTTGCCGGGCACCGACATCCTGCGGGGGAGCTGTCACTGCGGCGCGGAGCGTCTCGCCGAGGAGCCGATCGAGCTGTGGGAGTGGCTGCTCGCCCACCCGCAGGGCCACCAGGGCGCGGCCGTGCCCTCGTCCGAACCGCCGACCCGGCTGGCGATGCCGGCGTGACGGTGGACGAGTCGGCCGGCGTGGAGCTGGTGGTCACCCGCCGGGAGCAGGTGGCGGCGGAGGTCGTCGCGATCAGCCTGGGTCGGCCGGACGGTGGTGACCTGCCCGACTGGATGCCGGGCGCGCACATCGACCTGGAGTTGGGCACCGGGCTGACCCGCCAGTACTCGCTCTGCGGCGACCCGGCGGACCGGTCGATCCTGCGCATCGCCGTGCAGCGCGAACCGGACGGGCGCGGCGGCTCCCGGCTGGCGCATGAGCGGCTCACCGTCGGCGCGACCGTCCGGGTGCGCGGGCCCCGCAACACCTTCCGGCTGGTCGCGGCACGGCGATACCTCTTCGTCGCCGGTGGCATCGGCATCACACCCATCGTCCCGATGGTCGCCGCCGCCGACGCCGCGGGCGCCGACTGGCGGCTGGTGTACGGGGGCCGCAGCCGCGCCACCATGGCCTTCGCCACCACCCTGCGGGAGAGGTACGGCGACCGGGTGAGCCTGTGTCCGCAGGACGAGACCGGGTTGCTCGACCTGACCGGGTTGCTGGGTCGGCCGACCGACGGGTTGGTCTACTGCTGCGGACCGGAACCACTGCTCACGGCGGTCGAGGAGCAATGCCGTGGCTGGCCGCCCGGTCGACTGCACGTCGAGCGCTTCACGCCGTCGGCCGCCCCCGGCGGGCAGGAGACGACCATCGAGGTCGAGCTGGTGCTCTCCGGGCGGACGGTCACCGTGCCGCCGGGCACGCCGATCCTGCAGGCGGTCGAGGAGGCCGGCGTGTCGGTCCTCTCGTCCTGCCGGGAGGGCACCTGCGGCACCTGTGAGACGCCGGTGCTCGACGGGGTGCCGGATCACCGCGACAGCCTGCTCACCGCCCAGGAACGGGCTGCCGGGGACACCATGATGATCTGCGTGTCCCGGGCCCGTACGCCCCGACTCGTGCTGGAGCTGTGACCGACCGGCGCGGGCGGGGATGATGGCGGAGTGCGCGCGCAACCGGGACGGTCGGTGACGAGCAAGGTGCTGGCGATGCTCGACGCGTTCAGCCCGACCACCCCGGCGCTGACCCTGAGCGAGCTGGCCCGGCGCTCCGGGTTGCCGGTGCCCACTGTGCACAGACGGGCCGCGGAGTTGGTCGCGTGGGGGGCGCTGGAGCGCGGCGACGACGGGCGGTACCGGATCGGCCTGCGCCTGTGGGAGGTGGGTTCGCTCGCACCGAGAGGGCTGGGGTTGCGCGAGCTCGCGCTACCGGTCATGGAGGACCTGTACGAGGTAACCCACGAGAACGTCCAACTCGCCGTCCGGCAGGACCTCGAACTCGTCTTCATCGAACGGATCTCCGGGCGGCACGCGGTGCCCGTGCTCACCCGGGTCGGCGGCCGCTTCGCGTTGCACGCCACCGGAGTCGGGCTGGTGCTGCTCGCCCACGCGCCGGTCGACGTGCAGGAGCAGGTGCTGGCCGCGCCGTTGGAGCGGTACACCGAGATGACCGTCACCGACCCGAGGCGGCTGCGCCGCCGCCTCGCCGAGGTACGCCGGGTCGGGTACGCGGTCAGCGACCGCCAGGTCACGATGGACGCCCTCTCGGTGGCCGCGCCGATCCGCGTACCGGAGGGTGTGGTGGCGGCGATCTCCCTGGTGGTCGCCCACGACCGGGCGGACCCGGTGGCGCTGGCCCCGCTGGTGCGGGCGGCGGGCCGGGCGCTCTCCCGGGCACTGGGAAAGACTGCAGATCGTTGACGCCCGATCAAATTCTGCATTACGTTGCCGGTGCGCGTGGTACCCGGAGGTCCACCATCGACGGCAGGGAGCGCTCATGTCACTGGACGGCAAAGTCGCCATCGTCACCGGGGCCGGGCGCGGTCTGGGCCTCGCCTACGCGCTCGAGTTGGCGCGGCGCGGCGCGGCTGTCGTGGTCAACGACGTCGACGCCGACGCCACGGCCGACGCGGTGACGGCGATCCAGGCGTCCGGCGGCCGGGCCGTCGCGGTCGTCGCACCCGTCGGTCCGACCGAGACCGCGAAAGAACTCGTCAGCACCGCCGTCGGGCAGTTCGGGCGCCTGGACATCCTCGTCACCAACGCGGGCGTCCTGCGCGACACCGTGCTGTGGAAGATGAGTGACGACGACTTCGACACCGTCATCAACGTGCACCTGCGTGGCACCTTCACCACCGTGCGCGAGGCGGTGCAGCACATGCGGCAGGCCGGTGCGGGCGGGCGGATCATCTGCGTCGGGTCACCCACCGGGCAGCGGGGCACCTTCGGCCAGACCAACTACGCGGCGGCCAAGGCCGGCATCGTCGGCATGGTCCGCACCTGGGCGCTGGAACTCGAACGGGCCGGTATCACCGCCAATACCGTCGTCCCGGTCGCCGCGACCGCGATGACCGCCACCGTCCCCTACTTCGCGGCGGCGGTACGGGCCGAGGCGAACGGTGAGCCGATGCCCGCGTTCTTCCGACACGATCTGGGGTTCGGCACGGCGGACGACGTGGCCGGGCTCGTCGCGTTCCTCGGCTCCGACGCGGCGGCCTCGGTGACCGGGCAGGTGATCGGCGTCGGTGGGGACCGCCTGCAGATCTGGACGCACCCGGAGGCGGCGTTGACCGCGTACCGCGAGGGCGGCTGGACGTACGACGCGCTGGTGGACGCCTGGCCGACGACGTTCGCCGGCGCGGCGCAGAGCGTCGGCGAACGCTTCCCGAAACTCCCGGAGGAGTTCGAGCCCGCGGCGTCCTGACCCGCCCGACGAAGGTTGACCCCATGTACCAGCCCGCGATCGACCTCGACACGGTGACGGCGATCGACATGCACGTGCACATCGAGGTCGACGACCACGGCCACGGCTCACTGCCGGAACCTCTCGTGGCGGCGGCGTCGGCGTACTTCCGGACGGACGGCCCACGACCGGCGGTCGGTGAGGTGGCGCGGTACTACCGCGAGCGGCGCATGGCGGCGGTCGTCTTCACGGTGGACGCGCGTACCCAGCTGAGGCACCAGCCGCTGTCGAGCGCCGACATCGCCCGCGCGGCGGCCGAGCACGCCGACGTGCTCATCCCGTTCGGCTCGGTCGATCCGCGCACCGGGGAGGCGGCCCTCGACCTCGCCACCCGGCTGATCGAGGACGAGGGTGTACGCGGCTTCAAGTTCCACCCCACCGTGCAGGGTTTCGACCCGAGCCACGACGAGTACGCACCGCTGTGGGGCCTGCTCGAACGCGCGGGCGTCCCGGCGTTGTTCCACACCGGGCAGACCGGCATCGGCGCGGGCACCCCCGGCGGCTACGGCCTGCGGCTCGGCCTGTCCAATCCGATCCTGCTCGACCCGATCGCGGCGGACTTCCCCGACCTGCAGATCATCATGGCCCATCCGTCGGTGCCCTGGCAGGACGAGGCGTTGTCGGTCGCCACGCACAAGCACAACACCTGGATCGACCTGTCCGGCTGGAGCCCGAAGTACTTCCCGGCGGAGTTGGTGCGCTACGCCAACTCGGTGTTGAAGCGACGGGTGCTCTTCGGCACCGACTACCCCCTGCTCACCCCCGACCGGTGGCTGCGCGACGTGCAGACGACCGACCTCAAGCCGGACGTGCTCCCGGGAATCCTCAAGGACAACGCGGCCCGCCTGCTGGGCCTCGCCCGGTGACGACGAGAGGAAACGCCATGACGACGACAATCACCTACGAGCGGCTGGGCGACTTCGCCGGCACCGATCTCGGGCACACCGAGTACCGCACGGTCACCCAGGACCAGGTGGACCTGTTCGCCGACGCCACGGACGACCACCAGTGGATCCACGTCGATCCCGAACGGGCCAGGACCGGCCCGTTCGGCGCCCCGGTCGCGCACGGCTTCCTCACCCTCTCCCTCGCCGTCCCGTTCTGGACGGAGCTGTTGGAGGTCAAGGGCGTGACCACGAAGGTCAACTACGGCCTCGACAAGGTGCGGTTCCCCGCCCCGGTCGTGGTCGGGGCGCGGGTGCGCATGCGGGCGACCGTCGTCGAGGTCGTCGAGGTGCGCGGCGGCTACCAGATCGCCGTCGACCAGACCATCGAGATCGAGGGTGGGACCAAACCGGCGGTCGTCGCACGCGGGCTCTACCGGTTCTACGCCTGAGCCCCGGGGGCGTCCGCCGAGCCGGGTGAGCACACCACCTCCACCACCGGGAGACTGATGATGCACCAGCACGGAATCGGCGCCTGGTTGACCAAGCGCCGCCTCAAGTCCCCGGACAAGGTCGCCCTCGTCCACGGCGACGGCTCGACACTGACGTACGGCGAGTTCGCCGACGCGGCGGACCGGATCGCGGCGGTGCTCCGGGAGTGGGGCGTCGACAAGGGTGACTCCGTCGCCTACCTGGGTGAGAACAGCCCCGAGTTCCTTCAGGTGATGTTCGGGGCGGCGCAGGTGGGGGCCGTGTTCGTACCGGTCAACACCCGGCTCGCCGCACCGGAGATCGCGTACCTGCTCGCGGACTGCGACGCGCTGGTGCTGATCCACGATCCGGACTTCGCGGTGCCGGTCGCAGCCGCCGCGTCGACCGCCCGGACCCCGCACGTCGTCGTCACCGGCGAGGGCACAGCGGACCGCCCCGGGCTGGCTCACCTGGCGCGCAGCGCCGCCGGGATCACCGGCCACACCGACACCGCGCACCGGGATCCGGCGGCGATCGTCTACACGTCTGGCACGACCGGTCGGCCCAAGGGTGCCGTGCTGACCCACGGCAACCTCACCTGGGTGGCGCTCAACTGCGTGGTCGACTACGACGTCGTCTCCACCGATGTCGCGCTCATGATCTCGCCGCTGTTCCACGTCGCCTCGCTCGGGATGGGCGCGCTACCGGTCATCCTCAAGGGCGCCACGATGGTCGTGGAGAAGGGCTTCGAGCCGGGCCGCGCGCTGGCGCAGATCGAGCGGCACGGGGTCACCATGCTCAGCGGGGTGCCGACCACGTACCAGTTGATGGCCGACCATCCCACCTGGGCGTCGACTGACCTGTCGACGCTGACGAAGCTCACCTGCGGCGGTTCGGCGGTGCCGGCCCGCATCCTCAACGCGTACGAGCAGCGGGGTCTGTCGTTCTCGCAGGGTTACGGCATGACCGAGGCGTCGCCGGGCGCGACCGCGCTGCCCGCGACGATGACCCGCGTCAAGCAGGGCAGCGTCGGTCTGCCGCACTTCTTCACCGACGTGCGGATCACCGATGCGACGGGTGCGGTGCTGCCGACCGGCGCTGTCGGCGAGATCGAGGTGACCGGCCCCAACGTCTTCCCCGGCTACCACGGGCTTCCGGAGGCGACGGCCGAGGCGTTCACCGCGGACGGGTGGTTCCGCTCCGGCGACCTGGGCTACCTGGACTCCGACGGCTACCTCTACATCTCCGGCCGGCTGAAAGACATGATCATTTCGGGGGGCGAGAACATCTACCCGCTCGAAATCGAACAGCTCCTCACCGAGGTCGACGGGGTGACCTCGGCGGCGGTCATCGGGGTCCCGGACGAGCGTTGGGGGGAGGTGCCGTGGGCGATCGTGACAGTGCGGGAGGGGGCCGCGGTGGACACCGACACCGTCCGGGCGTGCCTCGACGGCAGGATCGCGCGCTACAAACTCCCGAAGAACGTCGTCATCGTTGACGAGCTGCCGCGGACGGCGTCGGGGAAGGTGCGGAAGGCCGACCTGCGGACCCGTTTCGGCGCCTAGTCGCGGGCCGGGCGGCGACGAGGTCGGCGAACTCCGCCGCGGACGCCGCGGCCAGCTTCTCGTGCATCCGGCGGTAGGTCTCCACCGATCGCGTGGCGGGCCACGCCGCGTCCATGAACTCGGCCGGCAGCCTCGGGTCGGCGCGCAGCAGCGCGAGCCAGTCCGCCACCAGCATCGTCCGTACGGTCAGGGCGCTGGACGCCATGGTCGCCGCCGACGGGTCGTCCCACACCTCGATGAACGCGAGGTGCGCGCGTCGGATCGCCTCGATGTCCCACGCCGCGCGCACGCTCTCGCCGATCGGGAACCCGGCGAGTTCGCGGGCGTGGAAGGCGACGACGGTGTTGGGCGCGAGATCCTGCCGCAGCGGCTCCAACGACCCGGCCAGGTCGACCTCGCCGGGCGCGAGCCAGAGCCCGTCCCGAATCGGCGCGAAGCCCTCCCAGGTGAGGGTCGAGCGCAGGCGGTGCCGTAGCGTCCGCTGACCCTCCGGGATCGAGAAGGTGACGAGCGTCCACCCGCTGCCCTGCGGGTCGAACGGGCGCGGCCCGCGCACCCGGTGCTTCGCCTCGCGCAGCACCGCGACGCCGTGCTCGGTCAGCGAGAACAGGGTCTCCCGGCCACTGCGGCTGCGGGCCAGGATGCCGCTGTGCACGAGACGGTCGAGGGTCGCCCGGGTGGCCGGCGCCGCGACGTCGGCACCCTCCAGCACGGTGATCAGGACACTCGCGCGGATCGGGCCGGTGACGCCGTCGACGACGTGCTCGCCGAAGAAGGCGAGCAACAACTGCTTCGGCTGACGACTACCCACAGCTGTTCCCTTCGGCGAACTCGTTGCCCTGGCCGCCGGTCACCGCGTGGATCGCGGGGCCTCAGCCTGCCCGCGCTTGGCCCGCTGGATCTGGTCGTAGACGTGCGTCCGCAGTTCCGTGAAACGGGGCAGAGCGCGGGTCGTGATCTGATCGCGCTCCGGCGGCAGGTCGATCGCGAGGTCCTCCTGGACCCAGGTCGGCGACGTGGACAATACTAGAACCCGCTGGCCCAGATACACCGACTCGTCGATGTCGTGGGTGACGAAGACGACCGAGATGGTCCGGCTGGCGTGCAGTTCCCGGACCAGGTCCTCCAGGTCGGCCCTCGTCTGGGCGTCCACCGCCGCGAACGGCTCGTCCATGATCAGCACATCCGGCTGGTAGGCGATCGCCCGCGCGATCGCCACGCGCTGCTGCATCCCCCCGGAGAGCTGCCACGGGTGGCTCCGGGCGGCGTGGGCGAGACCCACCGCCTCCAGCGCGTCGACGACCAGCTTGTGTCGTTGCGCCCGGGAGAGCTTCTTGTGCCGCAGCGGAAGCTCGACGTTGCCGCGTACCGTCAGCCAGGGGTAGAGGCTGCGACCGTACTCCTGGAACACGACCGCCATGGCCGGGCTGGGTCCGGTCACCGGCGCGCCGTCCATCTCCACCACGCCGCTGGTGGGTCGCAGCAGGCCGGCGAGGCACTTCAGGAGGGTGGTCTTGCCGCAGCCGGACGGCCCGACGATGCAGACCAGCTCGCCGGCCTCCATCGTGAAGCTGATGTCCCCGATCGCCTCGACGGTGCCCGTCGCGGACTCGTAGACCTTCCGCAGGTGCTCCACCCGCAGCAGGGCGCTCCGATCAGGCACGGTTGACCTCCCTGATTCCGTGGTACCAGCGCAGGACGCGCCGTTCGACGAGACCGAAAGCTACGGCGAGGAAGACGCCGACGAGACCGAGCAGGACGATGCCGCTCCACATCTCCGCGATCAGGTAGTTGCGCTGGAAGTAGGCGATCCGGTAACCGAGGCCGGAGGACGACGCGAACATCTCGGAGATCACCATCAGGATCAGCGCGACCGAGAGGGCCTGCCGGACCCCGGCCATGATCCGTGGGCTGGCCGCCGGGAGCACGAGGAACCAGAGCCGCTCCCACCACGACACCTGGAACGAGTCGGCCGTCTCCGTCATGACGCTGTCGGTGCCCCGGACACCCTCGATCGTGTTCAACAGGATCGGCCAGACCGCCCCGGAGACGATCACCACCACCTTCATGGTGTCGGTGATCCCGAGCAGGAGCATGGCCACCGGAATCAGCACCGGCGGTGGGATGGCCCGGAGGAACTCCAGCAGCGGTTCGAGCAGTTCACGCAACCAGTGGGTCAGGCCGATGACGGTGCCGGCGGCGATGCCCAGCACGATCGACACGGCGACACCGAGACCGAGCCGGGCGAGGCTCGGCAGCACGTCCGCGACGAACGCCGGCCCGACCCAGGTCTCCCGGAAGGCTTCGGCGATCGTCAACGGGTCGGGGAAGAACTGGCTCGTCGCCCTCGTCGCCACCACACCCCAGAGCACCAGGAGCAGCGCCGGCAGCCCCACGGTGTGGAGGACGCTCGTCGCGACCCGGGCCCCGACGGTGCGGCCGCGCGTCGTGGCGGTGATCCGATCGGTGTACGCGGTCACCGCACCTCCTCTCCTCGTACGGACTGGTGCCAGGACAGCACCCGACGCTCGACGAACCGGAAGACGAGGTTCACCCCGAGCCCGAGCAGGCCGGTGACCACGACCAGCGCGTACAGGCCGTCGGCGTCTCCGGCCGAGCGGGACAGCTCGATCATGCGCCCGAGGCCGGGGTTGCCGATCACCATCTCCGCGGTGATGGCCAGGATGAGCGCGACCGCCGCGGCGAGCCGCAGACCCGTCATGAGGTACGGCAGGGTGGTCGGCAGGACGAGGTGCGACAACTGCTCCCGCCGGGTCAGACCGAAACTGCGGGCGGTGTCCCGGGCCACCGCGTCGACGTCGGCGACACCGTAGATCACCTGCACGAACACCTGCCAGAACGACGCGTAGATGATGATGACGAGGGCGGCCTCCATCTGGATGCCGAACAGCAGCACGGCGAGCGGGATGAGGGCGACCGACGGGATCGGGCGCAGGAACTCGACGGCCGTGTGGGTGGCGCGCCGCAGGAACGGCACCAACCCGACGACGGTCCCGAGGACGACCGCGGCGAGCGTCGCCACCGTCAGACCGATCGCCCAGGACGTCATGGTGCTGCCCAGCCGCCGCCAGAACGCGAGGTCGACGAGCTGCTCGACGAGCCGGGCCAGCACGTCGGTCACGTACGGCAGGTAGAGCGGGTCGACCAGGCCCAGCGTCGGGATCAGCTGCCAGACGACGAGGAAGCCGGTCAGGCCGACGACGCCCAGCACCGCCTTGCGGATCGCGCGCAGGCGTCGGGTGGAGAACACGGGCATGGCACTCCCGTCGTCACGCGGGCGGCGAAGCCCTCCCCGGTCCCGGGGAGGGCGGGACCGCGCCGGCTACTTCTGCTGGATGAGACGGTCGAAGTTCGGTTGCTTGTCGAGCACCTTGTACTTCTGCGCGAGCTCGGCGAGCGTCTGCAGGCTCGACCGGTCGACCTCCCACCCGAAGGCCGGGAGCCGCACCGAGTCGGCCACCGGTGGGGGCAGCTGCAGGTTGTCCTTGATGGCCTGCCGCACCGGTGCCACGTTGGCGGGGTCGTTGGCCCACTGCAGCGTCTTCTTCATCGCCGCCGTGAAGTCCTCGACCAGCTCGGCGTCCTTCTCCGTGCGCTCCTTGGTGGTGATCGTGGTGAGGGTGGTCAGACCGGGCACCACCGCCTGGTAGGGCGCGACGACGAAGGTGTCCCCACGGGCCTTCAGTTGCGTGACGAACGGCTCCGGCACCCAGGCGGCGTCGATGTTGCCGGACTCCAGTTGGGCCGGGGCGTCCGGGAAGGCCACCTCGACGAACTTGATCGCCTTGGGGTCGCCGCCGTCCTTCTCGACCGCCGCCATGATCGTCACATCGCCGGCGGCACCGAGGCTGTTGACCGCGACCCGCTTGCCCGCGAGGTCGGCCGGCCGCTTGATGCCGGACTTCGCCGAGGCCACCACGGCGTTGATGTCGTCGCCGTCGGCGTACGAGGAGGCGTAGTTGCCGATGATGACGACGCCGAGGTCGCGCAGGTCGGCCCGGAAAGCGCCGAAGGGCTGGCCGATCGCGAAGTCGATGTCGCCGTTCATCAGGGCGGGAATGGCCTGCGCGCCACCCTGGGCGGGCAGCACCTCGACCTGGAGCCCGCGCTCGGCGAAGTGCCCCGCCTTGATGCCGCCCCAGAGCGCGGCGGTCTCGGTGATGGGCAGCGCAGCGACCCGGACCTTGCGCAACTCGCCCGAGGTCTGTTCGGACGGTGCGGACGCGTCGGAGTCGGTACATCCGGTGAGGGCGATCGCGGTAGCGGCGATCAGCCCGAGAGCCATGACCTTCTTCATTGACGAGGCCCTTCCTGGGCGGGGGTGGTGGGTGCGTCGGAAGTCGGCGGATGCCTCGGATCTGCAGGTGAACTACCGCTGCGTGGGGGCGCACGCCGCTGTGGTGGGGCCATGGTCAGTCACCCCGGCATTGAAAGTCAATAATTTCTGACGCCCGTCATGAATAAGTTGAACGATGATGGGCGTCGGAGCGGCGCTCAGACCTCGGGCAGACCCACGTAGTTCTCCGCCAGGCTCGTGGCGTAGGCGTCGGAGGTGGCGACGTACCGCAACGTGGCGGTCTGCAACTTCGTCTCGTACGGGTCGTCGCGCTCCAGCCGGTGCAGCATCGACGTCATCCACCAGGAGAAGTGCTGGGCCCGCCACACCCGACGCAGCGCCGTCGCCGAGTAGGCGTCCAGCAGATCGGCGCGCCCCTCGTCGTACCACGCGGCGAAGGCGTCCCCGAGCAGCGCGACGTCGGCGAGGGCCAGGTTCATCCCCTTCGCCCCGGTGGGCGGGACGATGTGCACGGCGTCCCCGGCCAGGAAAAGCCGCTCCCACCGCATCGGCTCCACCACGAAGCTGCGCATCGGCGTGATGGACTTCTCCAGGATCGGCCCCTCGTTGAGCGACCACCCCGGCACCGTCTCAAGCCGCGCCCGCAGCTCCGTCCAGATCCGATCGTCCGGCCACTCGGCGATGTCCTCGTCCGGCGCGACCTGCAGATACAGCCGGGACAGCTCGGGTGAGCGCATGCTGTAGAGCGCGAAGCCCCGCTCGTGGTTGGCGTAGATGAGCTCGTGCACCGCCGGCGGGGCGGCGGCGAGGACCCCCAACCAGGCGAACGGGTACGCGCGCCCGTACGTGGTCAACATCCCGTCGGGCACCGCGCCACGGCTCACCCCGTGGAACCCGTCGCACCCGGCCACGAAGTCGCAGTGCAGCTCCTCGTCGCGCCCGTCACGTCGAAAGTGGACCACCGGCGAGTCGGTGTCGAGACCGTCCAGCCGGACGGCCTCGGCCTCGAAGAGGAGCGAACCGCCGGCCGACAGTCGGGCGGCGATCAGGTCCTTGACCACCTCCTGCTGCCCGTAGACGGTGATCGCCCGTCCCGTCAGTTCGGTCATCGGCACCCGGTGCGACTCCCCGGCGAAGCGCAGCTCGATGCCCTCGTGCCGCAGCCCCTCCCGGCGCAGCCGCTCACCGACACCGGCGCGGCACAGCAGGTCGACCGAGCCCTGTTCGAGGACCCCCGCCCGTAGCCGGTGCTCGACGTGGTCGCGGCTGCGGCTCTCCAACACCACCGACTCGATCCCGCGCAGGTGCAGCAGGTGCGACAGCATGAGCCCCGCCGGCCCGGCGCCGACGATGCCGACCTGGGTACGCATTCCCGGCATCCTCCTCTCTCCCTGGGGTCAGAACGGGTACCGCGCGATACTGCCGCGCACGGTCAGCCACTGCGTCTCGGTGAACGCCTCGATGTTCGCCGCGGGCCCGCCGAACCGGGAGCCGGTGCCCGAGGCCCCGACGCCGCCGAACGGCGCCACCGCCTCGTCGCTGACCGTCTGGTCGTTGATGTGCACGATCCCGCTGGGGATCCGGTCGGCGAGGGCCATCGCCCTCGTCACGTCCCGGCCGAGGATGCCCAGCGACAGGCCGTACTCGGTCCGCCGGGCCAACTCGACGGCCTCGTCCTGGTCGGCGAAGGTGGTCACCGGCGCGACCGGACCGAAGACCTCCTGGGCGTACGCCGGGGTCGTGGGCGTGACGTCGGCGAGGACCGTCGGCCGGTAGAACAACCCCTCGTAGGTGCCTCCGGCCGCCAGCCGGGCGCCCGCGTCGACGCTCGCCGTGACCAGCGCGTGGATCTTGTCGCGTTGGCGCTCGTCGATGATCGGCCCGAGTGCCACCTGCTCCTTGCTCGGGTCGCCGACCGGCAGGTGGTCCGCCTTCTCGGCCAACCGCTCCACGTACCGCTCGGCCAGGCTCTCGTGCACCAGGTGCCGTCCGGTGGTCATGCAGATCTGGCCCTGGTGCAGGAAGGATCCCCACGCGCCGGCCGAGACGGCGAGGTCCAGGTCGGCGTCGTCGAGCACGATCAGCGCCGAGTTGCCGCCGAGTTCGAGGTGCGCCCGCTTGAGGTGCCGGGCGGCCGCCTCGCCGACCTTACGGCCGGCGGCCGTCGAGCCGGTGAAGCTGACCACCCGTACGCGCGGGTCGGCCACCAGCGCCTCGCCGACCTCGACCCCGCCGGGCAGGACGTGCAGCAGACCGTCGGGTAGGCCGGCCTCCTCGAAGACCCGCGCGATCGAGACACCACCGCAGACCGCGGTGCGCGGGTCGGGCTTGAGCACCACGGCGTTGCCCAGCGCCAGGGCCGGCGCGACGGAGCGGGTGGCCAGGATGAGCGGGAAGTTGAACGGCGCGATGACCCCGACGACGCCGACGGGCAACCGGCGGGCCAGGCTGAGCCGCTGTTGCGCGCTCGGGATGATCTCGCCGAGCGGGTGCGAGGCCAGCGCCGCCGCCTCGTAGCACTCCTGTGCCGCGGTGTCGGTCTCGACACCGGCCTTGGGTGGGATGCCCCCGGACTCCCGCACGATCCAGTCACCGATCTCGGCGGCGTGTTGTTCGAACAGCTGGCCGGCCCGACGCAGCACCGCCGCCCGCTCGACGTAGCCGGTGGCGGCCCAGGCGCGTTGCGCGGCGTCGGCCCGGGCGCAGGCCCGCGTCACGTCGTCGGAGTTCGCCACCCCGACCCGGCCGATCTCCTCCCCGGTGGCGGGGGACCGCACAGCCGCCGTGCCCCCGGCCGGCTCCACCCAGCCGTCGCTGTGCAGCGTGCCGTGCCAGGTCGTGGCGTCCAGCAGTGTCATGGCGGTCCTCCTCGGAGCGTGGATCGGTGGGGTGGTCCGGGGTGACCGGGCGTGGCGGGCTTCCGCTCACGAGCGGCCAGGTGTGTTCGCGTACCGAACGGCCGTTCTCTTCATGAACGTTGGCACGTGGTCCGGCTCGCGTCAACGCATCGGCCGCCGTGACTCGGCAACACTGTGGACGGTCCGACCGACTCGCCGTTGACGGATGCCGCTGTCCGTCGTACGTTCGAAATGAGTACGACAGTCCGCATAGCGAACAGAGGCGGGGAGGCTCATGGCGAAACTCGTCTCGCTGGCCGAGGGTGTGGCACACCTGGTCCGCGACGGTGACGTGGTCGCCCTTGAGGGGTTCACCCACCTCATCCCGTTCGCCGCCGGTCACGAGATCATCCGGCAGGGGCGGCGGGATCTGACCCTGGTGCGGATGACCCCCGACGTCATCTACGACCAGCTCATCGGCGCCGGATCTGCCAGTCGCCTGGTCTTCTCGTGGGGCGGCAACCCCGGCGTCGGGTCGCTGCACCGCTTCCGCGACGCCGTGCAGAACGCCTGGCCGGGTCCACTCGAGTTGGAGGAGCACAGCCACGCGGGCATGGCGAACCGCTACGTCGCCGGGGCGTCCGGGCTGCCGTTCGCCGTCCTGCGCGGCTACACCGGGACGGACCTGCCCCGCCACACGACGAACATCCGGCCCATCACCTGCCCCTTCACCAATGAGACGCTCACCGCCGTGCCGGCCCTGCGCCCCGACGTGACAGTGGTGCACGCCCAGCGCGCCGACCGCGACGGCAACGTGCAGATGTGGGGCATCACCGGGGTGCAGAAGGAGGCGGTGCTCGCCGCCGACCGGTCCCTGGTCACCGTCGAGGAGATCGTGGACGAGCTGGAACCCGTACCCGGGCAGGTCGTCCTGCCCGGCTGGGCGGTCACCGCGGTGGCCGAGGTGCCCGGCGGCGCCCACCCCTCCTACGCCCACGGCTACTCGGTGCGGGACAACGACTTCTACCGCGACTGGGACGCCGTCAGCCGGCACCGCGACACCTTCCGCGCCTGGCTCGACCAGCACGTGCACCGCGCCGGAGCGGCGGCGTGACCACGACGACCGGCTGGACCGCCGACGAGATGATGACCGTCGCCGCCGCCCGCCAACTGCGCGACGGCACCGCCTGCTTCGTCGGGATCGGGCTGCCCAGCACCGCCGCGAACCTGGCCCGGGCCACCCACGCCCCGAACCTGGTGCTCATCTACGAATCCGGGTGCCTCGGCGCGAAGCCGGACCGGCTCCCGCTGTCCATCGGCGACGGGGTCCTCGCCGACACGGCGGACGCGGTGGTCCCGGTGCCCGAGGTGTTCAACTACTGGCTCCAGCCCGGCCGGATCGACGTGGGCTTCCTCGGCGCCGCCCAACTCGACCGGTACGGCAACATCAACACCACTGTCGTCGGAGGTGACTACGACGCCCCGACGGTCCGGCTGCCCGGCGCCGGTGGCGCCCCCGAGATCGCCGCCTCCTGCGGTGAGGTCGTGGTGATCGTCCGGCAGGACCTCCGGACGTTCACCGAACGGGTCGACTTCGTCACCTCGGTCGGGTACGGGACGGGCCCGGGCGACCGGGAACGACTCGGCCTACGCGGTGGAGGCCCCCGAGTGGTGATCACCGACCTCGGCGTCCTCGAACCCGATCCGGTCACCTGCGAACTCACGCTGACCCGCCTGCACCCCGGCGTGACGCGGGAGCAGGCGCGGGCGGCCACCGGGTGGGACCTCGCCGTCGCCGAGGGGCTGACCACGGGCGAGCCGCCGACCGCGCGGGAACTCGCGGTGCTGCGGGCACTGGAGGCGACGAAGGCTGACGGGAGACGACGATGACCACCCAGGACACCCCGGTCGCTGGCGACCTGGTGCTACCGAGCTACCGGCGCGACGACGTCGACGCCCACCCGCCCCTGCTCAGTCCCGGCTACAAGTCGACTGTGGCACGGGCGCCGAGACACCCACTCGTCCACCTGCCGCAGCGGCTGACCGAGGTCACCGGGCCGCTGCTGGGGGAGGGGCGGCTCGGCGACCTCGACCACGACCTGACCCGCCAGCACGACGGTGAGCCGCAGGGACAGCGGATCATCGTGCACGGCCGGGTCCGCGACGGTGACGGGCGACCCGTGCCCCGCACGCTCGTCGAGATCTGGCAGGCCAACGCCGCCGGCCGCTACCGCGACGCCCGGGACACCTGGCCGGCACCGCTCGACCCCAACTTCGACGGGGTGGGCCGGGCGCTCACCGACGACCAGGGGCGGTACCGGTTCGTCACCGTGCAGCCCGGCGCATACCCCTGGCGCAACCACGACAACGCGTGGCGGCCGGCGCACATCCACTTCTCCCTCTTCGGCCGGGCGTTCACCCAGCGGCTGGTGACCCAGATGTACTTCCCGGGTGACCCGCTCTTCTTCCAGGACCCGATCTTCAACTCGGTACGCGACCCGAAGGCCCGGGAACGGATGGTCGCCCGGTACGACCACGCCGGCACCGCACCCGAGTGGGCGCTGGCGTACCAGTTCGACATCGTGCTGCGCGGCCGGGAGAGCACCCCCTTCGAGGACGAGGACGACGATGAGTGAGCGGTTGGGCGTGATGCCCGCGCAGACCGTCGGGCCGTACCTGAACATCGGTCTGCGCTGGCCCGACGGCCCGTACGTCGTGCCCGAGACCACGCCGGGAGCGTTCTGGATCAGGGGTCGGATCGTCGACGGCACCGGGACGCCGGTGGTCGACGCGATGGTGGAGAGCTGGCAGGCCGATCCGGACGGCCGGTTCGACCACCCGGACGACCCGCGCGGCGCCCGCCCACCCGCGCTCGCGGGCTTTCGCGGCTTCGGGCGCAGCGAGACCGACGGGCAGGGGTGGTACCGCCTGTGGACCGTCAAGCCGGGCGCGTTGCCCGCGCCGGAGGGCGGCACCGAGGCGCCCCACCTGACCCTGTCGGTGTTCGGGCGGGGGCTGCTGCACCGCCTCGTCACCCGGCTCTACTTCCCCGACGAGTCGGCGGCCAACGCCGTCGACCCGGTGCTGCGCACTGTCGACGCCGACCGCCGGGACACCCTGCTGGCGCAACCCGCGACCGACGGGATCCGGTTCGACATCCACCTGCAGGGCGACCGTGAGACAGTCTTCTTCGCCGTCTGACGGGCTGCTCGGCGGCGTCTCCGGCGTCCCGGACGTCGACACCGAACTCGGCGACCCGTCAGTGCTCCAGGCGATGCTCGACGTGGAGGCGGCCCTCGCCCGGGCGGCGGCGGACGTCGGCGTCCTGCCCGCCCCGGCGGCCGAGGCGATCGTCGAGTGCTGTCGGGCCGACCGGTACGACCCGGGGGCGCTCGGCCGGGCGGCCGACGAGGCGGGCAACCCGGTCGTCCCGCTCGTGCGCGAGCTGACCGCCGCCGTACCCGAGCACGCCCGTGGCTGGGTGCACTTCGGCGCGACCAGCCAGGACGTCCTGGACACCGCGCTGGTCCTGGTGTCCGTACGGGCGCTCGGGCCGCTGCTGCGACACCTCGACGCCGGGGTGGACGCCGCCGCCCGGCTGGCCGACGCACACCGGGACACCGTGCTGGTCGCCCGCACCCTCGGGCAACAGGCGGCACCCACCACGTTCGGGCTCAAGGCCGCCGGTTGGTTGACCGGTCTGATCGAGGCCCGGGACCGACTGCGTCAGGCCCAGGCCGCCCAACCGGCGCAGCTCGGCGGGGCGGTCGGCACCCTGGCCGCGTTCGGCCCGGCCGGCGCGCAGGTCGTCGAGCGGTTCGCCGCGCACCTCGGCCTCCCGTCGAGCCCGCTGCCCTGGCACACCCGCCGACAGCCCTGGCTCGACCTGGCCACCGCCCTCGGCGGGCTCCTGGTGAACACCGGCAAGGTGGCGCTCGACGTCGGGCTGCTCGCGCAGAACGAGATCGGCGAGGTCGCCGAGGGTGGCACCGGCCGGGGTGGCTCCTCGGCCATGCCGCACAAGCGCAACCCGGTGGACTCGATCCTCGTCACCGCCGCGGCGCGGCGCGGCCCGGGTCTCGTCGCCACAGTGTTCGCCGCCGCGGTGCAGGAGCACGAGCGGGCCGCCGGTGCCTGGCACGCCGAGTGGGAGCCGGTGCTCGACCTGCTGCACGTGGCCGGCGGCGCGGCCGCGCGCTGCGCACGGATGCTGGGCGGGTTGCGGGTCCACCCGCAGCGGATGCGGGAGAACCTCGACGCGACCGGCGGGCTGGTGCTCGCCGAGGCCGTCGCCGCGCGCCTGGCACCTGTCGTCGGTCGCGGCGTCGCCCACGACCTGGTGACCCGCGCCGCCGTCGGACCCTCGTTCCGCGCCGCGCTGCTCGCCGACCCGGCGATCCGCGCCCACCTGTCCGAGGCCGAGATCGACGAGACGCTCGACCCGTACCGCTGGCTCGGCTCGGCCGACCGGTTCGTCGACCGCGCCCTGGCCGCCGCCCGGGGAGCGGACCGGTGACAGTCCGGTTGCACCTCGCCGTCGACGGCCCGCAGGACGCGCCGACGCTGCTGCTCGGCAGCTCCCTGGGCACCGCCGCCGCGATGTGGGAGCCGCAGATCCCGGCGCTCGCCGAGCGGTTCCGGGTCGTCCGATACGACCACCTGGGCCACGGGCGCTCGGCGACGCCGCCCGGGCCGTACACGATGGATCTTCTGGGCCGGGAGCTGCTGCGGACGCTGGACGACCTGGACGTGCCGTGGGTCCACTACGCGGGGTTGTCGCTCGGCGGCATGGTGGGCATGTGGCTCGCCGCGCACGCGCCCCACCGGGTGCGGCGGATGGTGCTGCTCTGCACGTCGGCGTCGCTCGGTCCGCCCGAGCAGTGGCACGAACGGGCGGCGACGGTACGGGCCGCCGGTCTGCCGACGATCGCCGACGCGGTGGTGGCCCGCTGGTTCACCCCGGCCTTCGCCACCACCCGGCCGGACGTGGTCGCCGCTCACCGCGCCATGCTGACCGCGATACCCCCGGACGGCTACGCCGCCTGCTGCGAGGCGATCGCCGCGATGGACCTCCGACCCGCCCTGGGCCGGATCACCGCGCCGACGCTCGTCGTCGCGGGGGCGGACGACAGGGCCACCCCGGTCGACCATGCCCGCGAGATCGTCGGGGGCATCGCGGGGGCCCGACTGGTGGTGGTCGGCCCGGCGGCGCACCTGGCCAACGTCGAGCAACCCGAGCAGGTGGGCCGACTCCTGCTGGAACACCTGCACGAGGAACCCGGTGCCAGATGAACGACAGCGAGCGGCACGAGACGGGCATGACGGTACGCCGACAGGTGCTGGGCGACGCCCACGTGGACCGCGCCATCGACGGCACCGACGAGTTCACCGCCGACTTCCAGGACTTCATCACCCGGTACGCCTGGGGTGAGGTGTGGAACCGCCCGGGCCTCGACCGGCGTACCCGTAGCTGCATCACCCTCGCCGTGCTCGCCACCCTGCACCACGACGAGGAGTTGGCGATGCACGTCCGAGCGGCGCTGCGCAACGGGTTGAGCCCGGCGGAGGTGGCGGAGGTCCTGCTTCAGGTCGGCGTCTACGCTGGCGTACCGGCGGCGAACCGGGCGTTCAAGGTGGCCCGGGAGACCCTGCGACAGGAGGCCGGGTGAGCGTGAGCGAGGACGCGGCGAGGTCGCCGGAGTTCGTCCAGTCACTGGAACGCGGCCTTGCGGTGATCCGGGCGTTCGACGCCGAACACCCGCAGCTCACCCTCAGTGAGGTGGCCCGCAGGACCGGGCTGACCCGGGCCGCGGCGCGCCGGTTCCTGCTCACCCTCGTCGAGTTGGGCTACGTGCACACCGACGGCCGGCTCTTCTCGCTGCGCGCGCGGATCCTCGAACTCGGCTACGCGTACCTGTCGGGTCTGAGCCTGCCCGAATTGGCCCGGCGGCACATGGAGGCGCTGGTCGCGCAGGTGCACGAGTCCTGCTCGGTGTCGGTGCTCGACGGCGACGAGGTGGTCTACGTGGCCCGCGTACCCACCAAACGGATCATGACGGTGGGGATCAGCGTCGGCACCCGCTTCCCCGCCTACGCCACCTCGATGGGCCGGGTGCTGCTCGCCGCGCAACCGGTGGACTGGTTGGACGACTACCTCGCCACGGCGGAGCTGCGGCAGCTGACCCGACGCACCGTCACCGACCCGGCGAAGCTGCGCGCCGCCCTGACGAAGATCGCCGCACAGGGGTACGCCATCGTGGACCAGGAGTTGGAGGAGGGGCTGCGGTCGGTGGCCGCACCGATCCACGGCGAGAACGGGTCGGTGATCGCCGCGGTGAACGTCTCCGCGCACGCCAGCCGAGGGTCCTTCGAGATGATCCGTCGGGAACTGCTCCCGCCGCTGCTGGTCGCCGCGAGGCGGATCGAGGAGGACGTCCGGGGCGGCCCGAGCCACCGCGCCGGTCAGGCGTAGCCGAACAGCGGGGGGAAGACCAGGACCACGAACCACGCCCATCCGGCGTACACCGGCAGGTAGCCGGTCTGCCATCGTTCGAGGGCCGCGAACGGCGCGCGTCGGCGGATGAAGGTCAGCAGGAGCCACGCCGACCATGCGAGGTTGACCAGCACGGCCGTGAGTGTCGGTAGGGACTCCTACGGTGTGTCCCGTGAACGCCGTCCAGACGTACCGATATCTTCAGCCGTCGGCTCTGCGCGCCGCCGGCCTCGACCTCCAGACCAGCGGCGGCCCGTCCGCCAACCCGCGTTTCTTCTCGGGGTTCCTCACCACCCCGGCGGCAGCCGCCGCCGGCCTGCTCGCCGTGGCCGAGGTGGCCCGCACCCGCTACCACCAGCCGGTCAGCCCCGCCAGCCTGGACCCGGTCGTCACCGGCAGCCGCGAGCGGTTGCGCTTCGAGTCGTTCTCCGGCTGCTGCGGCGTGTACGCCCGGATGGACGTGGTCCCGGCCGGCTTCGACGGCGAGGTCGTCGGGCACGGCACCACGAACGTGGACGTCAACCCGCCACTGCGCGAAGCGCTCGCCCGGGTCGGCGGGATCGAACCGCTGCACGTGGCGGTCGGCCCGGACGACCTCACCGTCTCCACCATGGACGGTGCCCTGGTGGAGCGGAAGGTGCCACTGCCGCGCCGCTGGTTGCGCGGCTTCGCCGAGGTGCAGGTGCTCACCGCCGGCTTCGAACCGCGCGCCGAGATCCCCGCCGCCGAGGCGGTGGCGTTCCTGCGCCGGCTGCCCGGCGCCCGCGACCGCTCGGTGCTCTGGGCGGTGCCCGCCGGGCGCACCCTCCGACTGACCTCGCGGCCGGTGCCCGGTGCCGTCTGCCTGGCCGGCGCGGGCCGGCTCGCGGCACTGCGCGGGCTGCTCCGGCACGCGCGGAGCCTCCGGGTGTACGGGCCGGCGGTGCGCCCCGGGTCGCCGGCCGTGCCGAGCACCTGGGAACTGGACACCGGCGCCCTGCGGCTGTCCCTGACCCTCTCACCCGAGCCGTACCGGGGGTTCTCCGGCGAGGGCGCCGCCCTGCTCGCGCTCGCCGGTGACGACGTGATCGACGACGCGGAGTTGGTGGGCGGGCTGCTCGCCTGGGATCCGACCGTCGACGTCGCCGCGCTGGCCGACGCGACCGGGTTGCCCGACGACCGCGTCCGCGCCGCGCTGGCCCAGCTCGGCACCGCCGGGCGGGTCGGGTTCGACGTCGCCGAGGGGGCGTACTTCCACCGCGCGATGCCCTACGACGCGGGTCGGGCCGAACGGGACAACCCTCGCCTGGTCGGCGCGCGGACGTTGGTGGAGCAGGGCGCCGTCCGCCGCGACGAGGAGCACGCCACGGTACGCAGCGGCGACGAGGACTATCGGGTCCGCCGACTGCCCGACGGGAGCTTCACGTGTACCTGCCGTTGGTGGGCGAAGCACCGGGGGCGGCGCGGCCCGTGCAAGCACGCCCTCGCGGTCGCGATCAGGCACTCCATGGCCGCACCCTGACCTGCTGGTACGTCCGTGTCGGTTGCGCCGGGCGGGTCCCGCGCGTCGTCCACCCGTTTCTCCCGCGACGTTGTAACACCCGCGTCCCGCCGTACGAAGAAGGGGTGTGACGGCAACCAGAGGGGACGGCCTGTGAGTGACCCCAGTCCATCCGACGACGACATCTCCGGCATCGGCGTCGATCCGGTGGCCTTCGCGGTGTTCTACCGAAGGCACGTGGAGGCGGTGAGCCGGTTCGTGGCGCGGCGGGTCGACGACCCGCACCTGGCCGCCGACCTGACCGCCGACGTGTTCCTGGCGGTGATCGAATCCGCGGCCGGCTACCGACCGGACCGGGGCAGCCAGATCGGCTGGCTCTTCGGGGTGGCCCGCAACGTCATCGGTGACGAGCGGCGTCGGGCGGCCCAACGGCTGCGAGTGTCCGGCCGCCTGGCCGGACGACGGGACCTGGGTCCGGACGACATCGCCCGCATCGAGGAACGGATCGACGCCGAGTCGGCGGCCCGCCGCACCTATCGGGCGCTGCGCGAGTTGCCCGAGGGCACCCGGACGCTCGTCGAACTCGTCGCCGTGGACGGCCTCACCGTCGCGGAGGCGGCGACCGCACTCGGGATCTCCCCGGTCGCCGCCCGGGTCCGTCTGCATCGTGCCCGTCGCGTCGTCCGCGCCGTGCTCGCCCGCCCGGCCGCCACCCTCGCCTGATGACACGGAGATGACCCTGTGCACACCATCGACCAGCCGCCGCGCGGCTTCGAAGAACAACTCCTCACCGATCTGACGGCCCACGTCAGCCAGCGTGCCGAGAAGGCCGGGGCGACCCGTTCGGCCGGACGCCGTAGGCGCTTGCTTCCCGGTTGGCGCCTCGGCGGAGCGTTCGGGCTGGCAGTCGCATTGACCGCCGGTGGTCTGGTGGTCCAGACCACGAGGGTGGGCGACCGCACGCCGCCCACGGCCAGCGCCTCGGAGATCCTCCGGCTGGCCGCCGACGCCGCCCGGCAGCAGCCCGAGCTCACCGCCCGACCCGATCAGTACGTCTTCACGGAATCCGTGACGACGTTCCGGGAGGAGCCGGACAGCGGCCCGTACATCGATTCACGGGTGCGGCTGTGGCAGTCGGCCGGGGGCGTCGCGCACACGCAGAGACGATACCGACTGGAGTCCGAGCCGAACGGGTGGACCGACCTGGAGGTGCTCCGCCTGGACGATCCGGGCGACCCCACCAAGGAACTCGACGTGTTCCCGCCGCCCGCGTACCACGGCGATCTGCCCGCCGACCCGGACGAGCTGTTTCGCTACCTCCGGGACCACCCGGTCGACCTGCACCTACCCGAAGGTGCCGACGAGGAGGCCGTCTACGGAGACGAGAGCATGGTGTACACCACCGCGCGGTCGATGCTCGACGGCTACGTGCCCCCGCGAGCGTTGGCGGCGCTGTACGAACTGCTGGCCCGGGAGCCCGGCGCGGTCGTCCTGTCGGGCGGTGTGGTGGACGCCGCTGGTCGGCCCGGCGTGGCGATCCGGGTGCCCGGCGCGATCGGCGGAAACACCGACCTCCTCTTCGACCGCGACACCCACGTCTACCTGGGCCGCCGCATGACGGTGATACGCAACGGCAAGGAGTCGCTGTACGGGGCCGGGGCGTTGATCCGGCTCGCCATCGTCGACCGGCCGGGCCAGCAGCCCTGACCACGCCGGCGCCCGGCTCGGGGCGGGCGCCGGCACCGGTCGAGGACAGATCCGCCGGAGCGCGTCGGGGCTCAGTAGGGATAGCCGGGCACGTCGAGCCGCACGCTGTACAGGCCCGAGTCGTACCGAGGGCCCGAGGTGACGAAGAGGGTCTGCCGGTCGGGCCCGCCGAACGCCACGTTTGTCGTGCCGGTGTTGCCGGACCGGATCGTGCCGAGCTGGACGCCCGCGGGGGAGTAGACGTGGACCAGCGAGTCGAAGCCCGACGTCCAGTACACGTTGCCGGCGCAGTCGATCGTGCCGCCGTCCGGGCCGCCGATGTAGTCGACGAAGACACTCCGTGCGCCGGTGCTGCCGTCGGGCTGCACCGCGTACTTGTAGATCTTGTTCTCCGCGTACGCCCCCACGTACAGCGCCGTTCCGTCCGGGGAGAGCGAGATGCCGTTGGGCTGGCGCAGCCGGTCGTCGACCAGCGACACCTGGCCTCCGGCGACGCGGAAGACGCTGGTGCGGCCGTTCATCTGGTCCGGGCGGTTGCCGCGCTGGAAGTTGGGGTCGGTGAAGTAGACGACGCCGTCCGAGCGGACTGCCACGTCGTTGGGCGAGTTGAACGCCCGGCCCTGGTGGTTCGCCGCGACGGTGCTGCGGCTCCGGTCGCTCAGCCGGTACGCGGAGACGCTCCGCTGGTCGTGGGTGGCCGCGATGACTTGCTGCCCGTCGGCGCTCAGGGCGAGGCCGTTGCTGCCGGAGTCGGCGAGGAACGTGTCGAAGGTCGACGGTGGGGTGAGCCGGTGGATCGTGGACGGTTGGACGTTGTCCGGCCCACTGCCGGCCGCCATGTCGGACACCAGCAGGTAGCCGCCGTCGGCGACCCAGACCGGCCCTTCGAGGAAGGCGAATCCACTCCGGATCTTCGTCGCGGTCAGGGAACTCGTCGGCAGCGGTGGCCCGTAGCCCGTGCCCGCCGGGCAGGCGCCGGGCGGCGTGCCCGGCGGGTTGGCGAGTGTCGCACCGGCTGCGGCGTGAGCGTTGACATGGACGGCGCGCGGATTGTCGGTGGGTGCTGCGACTGCCCCGGTGGGCACTGCTGCGGCACTGAGCGCGAGGCACAGGCCGGCCAGCGAGGCCGTGGTCGGACGCCAGTTCATCGAAGACTCCAATCGGCATCGGCCGGTCGTGGAGACCGGCGATCGACGGCGCGCGTGGTCGCGGGGGCGGCGCGGCGTGAGCGTGGCCGTTGCTCTAGGCATCCAAAGCATAGATGACTGAAGATCTTCTAGGTTGGCTCCGTGCCTGCGGTCCCGCTGGGCGGCGACCGGAAACGCAATGCGGAAAGTCGGTGCACGACGTGATCGCCGGCCGTGGCAGGGACTCGGATCCTCGTCCGCTGCCACGGCCGGCGGTCGTCACCTACCCGGGCCGACCTCGACGGCCGGTGCCCATCGGGTGACGTTCGACGCGACGCCAGGGAAGAGCAACAGCTTGCCGGTGGCGTCGTCGATGAGAAGGAGGTCGTCGTGGCCGTCCCGGGTGAACGAGCCGGTGAGCAGTTCGCTGCGGGAGGCCCAGGTGTCTCCGGGGACCTCCACCCGGGTGCCCCAGGTGGTGCCCGTGGACGTGCCGGGGTAGAGCCAGAGCTTCCCGGTGGCCTGTTCGACAGCGAGCAGATCGTCGTAGGCGTCCGGGTTGAACCGGCCGACCAGCAGTTCGTCCATGGAGGTCCATCCGCCGGTGCCGGCCACGACCGGGGTGCCCCAGGTGGTGCCCGCGGACGTGCCGGGGTAGAGCCAGAGCTTCCCGGTGGCCTGTTCGACAGCGAGCAGGTCGTCGTATGCGTCGCGGTTGAACTCACCGCTGGCGAGCTTGCTCATCGCGTTCCAGCCGCTGCGGCCGGCCTCGACCCGGGTACCCAGCGCGCCGCCGGTTGCCGTTCCGGGGTAGAGCCACAGCTTTCCGGTCGATGTCTCCACGGCCAGCAGGTCGTCGTAGTCGTCCCGGTTGAACCGGCCGCTGACCAGCTTCGTCACACTCTGCCAGTTGGTGCCGATCTGAATTCGATTGCCCCAGGTGAGGCCGGTGGCGGTGCCCGGGTACAGGAACTGCCGTCCGGTGAGAGTCTCCACCCCGATCAGGTCCTGGTAGGTGTCCCGGTTGAACTCACCCACGACGAGCTGACCGAGCCCGTACGGCTGTGGAGCCGGGCGGCGGCCGGCGGGCGGCACCGGAGTGCCCCAGGTGACCCCTTCGGCGATACCCGGGTAGAGCCACGACTGCCCGTTGGCGGCCTCGACCGCGAGCAGGTCGTCGTAGGCGTCGGCGTTGAAACGGCCGACCACGATCCCACTCATCGCGTTCCAGCCGCCGCGGCCGGCTTCGACGGGAGTGCCCGGGGCGGTGCCGGCGGCAGTGCCGGGGTAGAGCCACAGCTTTCCGGTCGAGGACTCGAGCGCAAGCAGGTCGTCGTATGCGTCGCCCCGGTTGAGTTGCCCACTGGCGAGCTTGCTCATCGCGTTCCAGCCGCTGCGGCCCGCCTCCACCCGGGCACCCAGACCCCCGCCGGCGGCCGTCCCCGGGTAGAGCCACAGCTTCCCGGTCGATATCTCCACGGCCATCACATCGTCGTACCCGTCGCGGTTGAACCGGCCACTGACCAGCTTGCTCATTGTCTGCCAGTTGCCGCCGATCTGGATTCGGGCGCCCCAGCCAACGCCGGCGGTCGTTCCCGGATACAGGAACTGCAAGCCGGTGCTGCTCTCCACGGCGATCAGATCGTCGACGGCGTCCCGATTGAACCGGCCCACCACCAGGTTCGTCATTCGGTTCCAGTCGGTAGCGCCGGTGTCGACCAAAACCCGCGGGCCCCAGCTGCCCGAGGTGGCTGTACCGGGATACAGCCAGAGCTTGCCGGTCGCCGGGTCGACCCCGATCAGATCCTCGTAAGCATCCCGGTTGAACTCACCCACCACGGGGGACGCGAGGTCGTACGGCTGCTCGGCGCGGACCTGCGTGAACCAGTCGGCCAGGTCGTCGAGTCGAACCCCGGTCGCGTCGGTGCGAGTCTCGGTCTCGCCGAGACAACCACCCTGCCACGCGGCGTGGTTGATCGCGACCAGCTCGATGCGGTCGCTGACCTGCCGGAACGCCGGCCCACCGGCGTCACCCCTGCAGATGCTCGCTCCAGTCGAGGTGCCGACGATGTCGATCGAGGCGGCGTCAACGGTGTCGACGATGAAACTCGCCGTATGGAGCCGGCTCGGGACCCACTCGGTGGCGGTCCGCCCATAGCCGCCGACCCGGATCAGCTCCCCGGCTACCGGTGCGGCACCCAGATCGGGCACCGCGACGTCCGTGACCGGGGCAGCCAATTCGACCAACGCCACGTCACGGTCCGGATGGGGTTCCACCCGGGTGACCGCGACAACGTGTCCACCGGTCCCGGTCAGGTCGGAACGGCCCACCGTCACCGTGGTGGGCCGAGTAGGCGCTCCCGCCGTGAGTGCCTGACCGTTGTCGACCAGACACTGCTTCGCGGTTACCACCCAGTCGAGGTCGATGAGGGCACCGCTGCAGGCGCGAACACCTCCGATGTCGATCTTCGTCACGAAGTCGTAGCTGCCGTCGGCGGGCGCAACGCCACCTCCGACCGCCTGGGCGGATGCTCCGGTCAGCGAGCCGGCGGCGAGGCCGAGCGCGATCAGGGCCGCCGCCCCTCCGGTACGGCTGCGTCTACCAGTCATGATTGACCCCTCTACGTTGACGTGGACCGCTCGTGACGTGAGGCGTCGACACCGTGAGGTGCGACGCGGAAACCACAGTCGGGAGATCTCACATCACCCCAGCGGACTTCTCACGCGTCGCGGGAGCGGCCACCCGGCTCGCGTTCAGCAGCACTCGGTCCAGTAGCGCGCGATGCCGAGGCTGACCCGTTGGCAGTCGGTCCTCAGACCTGAAGGCATCTGTCGAGCGCATGACGCCGAAATTCATACCTCACCCCCGTGACGTGGATGCGAGTCTATCGATGTGTGCGCGACTTGGGGTTCCGCCCGATCGACGGAACCGCGGGCGTCGGCGACAGCGGACACGCGAACGTCGCGCATGGGCCGGCCGTTGACCGGACGGTGTCCACCGGGTCCGAAACGCAGCGGACTAGGCTTCGGCCATGAGTGGTGTACTGAGTGTTGCCCGGGACTCGACGAACCCCCTTCGCCAGCTCACGATCGGCCAGCTCCGGCAACGGACCAGCCTGAAGTGGCGGGAGTACCCCGAGGACGTGCTGCCGCTCTGGGTGGCGGAGATGGACGTGCCGCTGGCCGAACCGGTCGCGCGGGCGATCACCGACGCCGTCGCGCGGGGCGACACCGGCTACACCGCCGGCACCGCGTACCCGCAGGCGCTGGCGGAGTTCGCTCGGCGTCGGTGGGGCTGGGACGGGCTGGCGGTGGAGCGCACGGCGCTGGTGCCCGACGTGATGCACGGCGTCGCCGAGGCGTTACGGTTGGTGACCGGTGTCGGGGACGCGGTGGTCGTCAACTGTCCGGTCTACCCGCCGTTCTACGAGTTCGTGACGCACGCCGGCCGGCGGATCGTGGAGGCGCCGCTCGGCGAGGACCTGCGGCTCGACCTCGGGGCGCTGGAGGACGCGTTCCGGCAGGCTCGGGCCGGTGGGAGGTCGGCCGCGTACCTGCTGTGCAGTCCGCACAACCCGACCGGTGTCCTGCACACCGCGGCCGAGTTGACCGCCGTCGCCGGTCTCGCCGACCAGCACGGGGTACGAGTCGTCGCCGACGAGATCCACGCCCCGCTGGTGACCGGGGGAGCGCGCTTCGTGCCGTACCTCTCGGTGCCCGGCGCGGAGAACGGCCTGTCACTGATGTCCGCCTCAAAGGGGTGGAACCTGGCCGGTCTGCGCGGCGCGCTGCTCGTCGCCGGCCCGGCGGCGGCGGGAGACCTCGCCCGGGTGCCGTTCGAGGCCAGTGTCAGCACCAGCCACCTCGGCGTGATCGCCCACACCGCCGCCTTCCGCGACGGCGAGACGTGGCTCGACGCCGTGCTGACCGGGCTGGACCACAACCGCCGGCTCCTCACCGCACTGCTCGCCGAGCACCTGCCGGCCGTCGGGTACCGCCCCGGCCAGGCCACCTACCTCGCCTGGCTCGACTGTCGCGCCCTCGGCCTCGGCGACGACCCCGCGAGCGTGTTCCTCGACCGGGGACGGGTGGCGCTCAACTCCGGTACGGCCTTCGGCAGCGGTGGAGCCGGTCACGTCCGGCTGAACCTCGCCACCGCACCGGAGCTGATCACCGAGGCGGTCCGCCGGATGGCTGCCGCCGTGGCCTGACGAGGCCGAACGGTCGGCAGCCGATCCTTCTGCTCAGAAGCTGTACGACAATTCTTCAGAAGCGGATCGATCGATGGCCATGGTCGCCGTAGATGGTTGTCCTCCACCCCCACGAAGGAGACCCCTGATGCCGACGACCCCATCCGCACCTCGCCGTGTCCGCGTGCTGCGGCGCGCCGCCGCGATCGCCGTCAGCGCGCTCGCGATGGCCGGCCTGGCCGCCACGAACGCCCAGCCCGCGTCCGCCACACCTCCCGGGATCCCCTCCAAGGCGACCGCGCAGTCGCAGCTCAACGCCCTGACCGTGGCAGCACAGGGCTCGAGCAGCGGCTACTCGCGGGACCTGTTCCCGCACTGGATCACCGTCAGCGGCAGCTGCAACACCCGCGAGCAGGTTCTCAAGCGCGACGGCACCTCCGTCGTCGTCGACAGCGCCTGCGCGGCCACCTCGGGTCGCTGGTACAGCCCGTACGACGGCGCGACCTGGACGGCGGCCTCCGACGTCGACATCGACCACGTGGTGCCCCTGGCGGAGGCGTGGCGCTCCGGCGCGAACTCGTGGACGACCAGCCGTCGGCAGAGCTTCGCCAACGACCTGAGCCGTCCGCAGCTGATCGCGGTGACGGACAACGTCAACCAGGCCAAGGGCGACCAGGACCCGTCCACCTGGCAGCCGCCGCTGTCGTCGTACCGGTGCACGTACAGCAAGATGTGGATCACCGTTAAGTACAACTGGGGTCTGACGTTGCAGTCGTCGGAGAAGTCCGCCCTGCAGAGCATGCTCAACACCTGTAGCTCCTGAGCACACAGCCCGGGCCCGGCGGCGCGTCCTGGTGACGCGCCGCCGAGGCCGGGCTGTGGTCGATGGGCCGTACGATCGTCACGTGCGTCCTGGTGGGCAGACTCGCGCCGGTGTGCCTCAGTGGGACATCGCCGTCCCGATGCGGCCGAGTCGGCTGGCGGGCACCACCATGGCGGGGTTCAGCGACCGGGCCAACAGTTTCGTCGACGTCGAGGTGATCCCTCACCCGGGCGTCACGATGGTCTTCGACCTCGGCGACCTCCCGCTGGTCATCGATGACGGCAACGGGCAGGAACGGCGAGGGCGTGTCGTCGCGGGGCTCGCTCCCAACCGTGTTCGCGGGCTGGGCCAGCCGGGCAGCTTCACCTGCCTTCAGGTGCGGATGTCGCCGGTGGTGGCGCACGCGGTCCTCGGTGCCGCGTCCGAGGTGAGCGGAGCTGTGCTCGACCTCGACGATCTCTGGGGAAGCGACGCCCTGCGGACCCAGGAACGGCTGCGCGCCGCCACGTCGTGGGAGGACCGGTTCGCGGTCGCCGAGGCCGCGTTGGCGCGGCGTCACGACGCGGGACGC
The DNA here is from genome assembly GCF_029581275.1 of Micromonospora sp. WMMD1155. NCBI lineage: Bacteria > Bacillati > Actinomycetota > Actinomycetes > Micromonosporales > Micromonosporaceae > Micromonospora > Micromonospora sp. WMMD1155. Next base: position 6,984,433 of record NZ_CP120742.1, on the reverse strand, counting down.
GCGGTCGATCCGGAGGTCGCCTTCTCGTGGGGACGCATGGTGGACAGCCGAGGACGGCTGCGGATGGATCGACTGGCCGCCGAGGTCGGCTGGAGCCGTAAGCGGTTGTGGTCACGCTTCCGGTCGCAGATCGGCGTCACCCCCAAGCGGGCCGCCCAGCTCATCCGGTTCGACCACGCCGCGCATCTCCTCGCCGCCGGTCACACCCCGGCCGCGGTGGCGGCGGACAGCGGCTACGCCGACCAGTCCCACCTTCATCGGGACGTCACCACGTTCACCGGCTCGACGCCCGCGAAGGTGGCCAGGGCGCCGTTCCTCGCCGTCGACGATGTGGCGTGGCCGGTCCGGCGCTGACGCACCCTGACGCACTCGCGCAGAGCCGATGGCTGCCGGCCGGGAACATTCGTCCAAGCCACCCGAGGGCACCGACTGTGACAGTGAACTCCTAGCGTCGTCACGGCCAGGAGGACTCATGAGAACCACGGCTCCGCTCGGCACCCGTCTCCTCAGGGACACGCAGGACTGGGAAGCCATGAGCGACGACCAGGTGATCCTTGCGCGGGACAAGGCCAACCGGGCGGCGACGTCCCGAGCCGCCTGGATCGTCACCGGCCGTGTCGACCGTCGCGCCCGGGTTTCGGAGCAGACGATCGAGCTTCCGGGTCGCCGTCTGGTGCTGCGCGTACACCGACCGAAGGCCGCAGGCCGCGAGCTGCCGCTGATCGTGTCCTTCCACGGCGGGGGGTTCATCGCGGGGACGGCGGCACAGAACGACTGGCTCAACAGCCACCTCGCGGCCCGATGCCCCGCCGTGGTGGTGTCGGTGGAATACCGCCTCGCCCCGGAGCACCCGCTGCCCCAGCCGATCGATGACGGCTACGACACCCTCGTCCGGCTCGTCGAACACGCCGTCACCTGGGGTGTCGACCCGGGCGCTGTCGCGGTCATGGGTGAGAGTGCCGGCGGCACGATCGCCGCGCTCATCGCCCAGCGCGCGGCCAAGGACGGTCCGCCGCTCGTCGCCCAGGTACTGAACTACCCCGTCACCGACTGGACCGAGACCATGACCGGGTACCCGTCGATCGACGAGAGCGCCGACAATCCCACACTGCCGCTGTCTCGGTTGCGCGCGGCCCGACGGTTGAGCGTCCCGTCCACCGTCGACCCGCGCGGTGTGTCACCCCTCATGACCGACACCGTCGCGGGGCTGCCACCGGCACTCGTCGTCACGGCCGCGCTCGATCCGTTGGCCGACCACGGACGACACTACGTCGAGCGACTCCGCGAGGGCGGCATCGATGCTCGCCTGACCTGCTACCCGAGGGCCGTCCACACCTTCCTGAGCATCCCCGGCCTGGTGCCTGCGGCCCGCCCGGCGCGACGCGAGATCCTGGCCTTCCTGAGACGCCACCTGCACCCGGCCCAGCGGCGAGAATAGGAAGCGTGGCAGCTGCCTTCGTCCTGCACCACCACCGCAAACCACGACCGCACTTCGACCTGCGGCTCGAGGAGGAGGGCGTGCTGCGCTCCTGGGCGGTGCCCCGTGGCCTGCCGGACACCCCCGACGACAACCGCCTCGCGATCGCCGTGCCCGACCATCATCTCGATCACCTCACCTACGAGGACGCCGACAAGTCGATCGCCGACATCGGCACGTGGGAGGAGCACGACCGGACCGACCGCCGCATGCTGTTCACGTTGCACGGCCGCACCGGCCCACGGCGCTACGCGCTGATCCGTACCGGCGAGGGATGGCTGCTCCACCTGACGAAGGAACAACCGTCGGACGAGCGCGGGTAGCCGGTCCGGTCGCGGTTTCCGCGGAGGTCGGCTCAGCGCAGCGCTGCGGCGAGGTCGGCGGCGGCCTCGAACGTCGACGCGGCCCGTTCGGCCTCGTCCACGGTGAGAACGACACGGTCGACGCGAGCCAGCATCTCCGCCGCAGTCTCCCGGTCGTGCAGCACCATCGCCAGTTCGGCACGGTAGACGAGGACCTGCACCTGCGTGACCGGATCGTCGTCGGGTTGTGGGTGCGCGAGTGCGCTGTCCAGGATGCGGACGGCCTGGTGGGTGTCGCCCCGGGAATCGCCCTGCACGACGGCGTTCGCCAGGGCCTTGGCGAGCCGCCCGGTGGGCGACGGCTCCGGTGACTCGGTCGCGGCCGGGTCCTGCACCACGCGGATCCAGTTGCCACCGGGGTCGATGACGCTGAACCCGCCGAGCCCGTCGTAGTTCTTGCGTGCCCGAGGCCGCGTCATCCGCGGAATGCCGGCCATCAGCACCTTGCCGTACGCGGCCCGCATGCCCGCGGCGAATGCCCGGTGCAGTTCCTCGATGTCCGGGGTGAGGACGAGGCATGAGCCGTACGACTGCTCCGGGTCGAACCCGTCGAGCTCGAAGAAGTGCAGGTGAAGGTCTTCGCGTCGCATTGCCACGTACGGGTTGGGCCTGCGCTGGCGGTGCGTGCTGTGGAAGCCGAGAGCCTCGTAGAAGGTGGCGATGTCGTCGATCGACGCACAGGGCAGCAGGGGAACGGTCACCTCGTTGGTCATGGCTCATTCCTAGGCGACATCGAGGGCCTGTCGCCCATGGAAATGGCCGATCGTCGTCGGGCGCGGTCTGATCGGCGGATGCGGTCGGCCGTCATCGGCTCCCCTGGAGCCCGTCCACTGTTGAGCCGCGAAGCGTTGGAATGCGACGGTCACGGGTTTCGCCAACGCATAATCAGGGCGTGGAGTCCGATGATGACAATCCTCGGCTGGTGCGTCAGCCGGGCCGGCTGATCTCATTCAGCGACGCGGTCTTCGCCATCGCCGTGACGCTTCTGGTGCTGGAGATCCAGCCGCCGGAGGATTTCCGGCACCTCGTACGAGGGCTCGGCGCGCTGTGGCCGTCCTATCTGGGATACGCGTTGAGCTTCCTGCTCGTCGGGCAGGTGTGGGTCAATCACCACGTCATGTTCGACCGGGTCCGGCACGTCGACCGGCGGGTCCTGTTCCTCAACACGGTGCTGTTGATGGTCATCGCCTTCCTGCCGTTCTCCACCTCGCTGCTCGCCGACGCGATACGCGCGGACCTGGGACTTCGCACGGCGGTCGTCGTCTACGGTGCGACGCTGTGGACGGCGGCGGCCCTGTTCAACGTCATCTGGGCCCATCTTCGCCGGGCGGGGCTGCTGGACCCGGGCCTCGGTTCCGCCGGCATCCGGGCCATCGGCCGACGATTCGCGCTCGCGTTGGTCTGGATCGGCTCCGGCATCCTCGTGGGCGCGTTCGTGCCGATCGCGGGCGTGGTCATCATCGCCGGATTCCTGCCCGCCTACTACCTTCCCATCCGCGGCGAGTACGGCGAGGAGAGGGCGGCGGCCTAGTAGTGCTGTGTGGAGAGTCGGTCGCCTCGGCAAGGGCACCACGCCGTGTGCACGTGGTGGGATCATTGCCGCGCGACGCCCTGGGGAGAGTGCGGACAGCTCTACTGTCGCTGCCGGAGTGAGGGACCCTGCCGGGCTGTGTCCGACGCAGCCCATTCCGGTGACTGCCAGTCCACGACCTCCGGAGGTACCAGTGACGACCTCGACGCCCACGCCTGCTCTGCGGCTCATCGGGCTGTCCAAGGCATTCGGTGACAAGCGCGCCGTCGACCAGGTCGACCTGGAGGTTCCGGGCGGCTCCTTCTTCGGGCTGGTCGGCCCCAACGGGGCCGGTAAGACCACGTCACTGTCCATGGCCGTCGGGCTGCTGCGCCCGGACAGCGGTCGCGCCGAGATCTTCGGCGTCGACGTCTGGGCCGACCCGGTCCGTGCCAAGGAGTTGATCGGCGTCCTCCCCGACGGCCTCGGCATGCCGGAGCGGCTCACCGGCCGGGAGGTCCTCACCTACCTGGGCCTGCTGCGGGGCATGGCACCCGAGGCCGTCGCCGAACGCAGCCAGGAGCTCCTGGAGGTCCTCGAACTCGACCGGGCCGACAGCGCCCTGGTCCTCGAATACTCGACCGGCATGCGGAAGAAGATCGGCCTGGCCACGGCGCTGCTGCACGCGCCGAAGCTGCTGGTCCTCGACGAGCCTCTGGAGGCCGTCGACCCCGTCTCGGCGGCGACGATCAAGGTGATCCTCCAGCGGTTCGTCGCCGCCGGCGGCTCGGTGGTCTTCTCCAGTCACGTCATGCCCGTCGTCGAGCAGCTCTGCGACCACGTCGCGGTCGTCACCGGCGGCCGGGTGGTCGCCTCCGGCCCGCTCGACGAGGTACGCGGCGGCAGCACCCTGGAGAACCGGTTCGTCGACCTGGTCGGCGGCCAGCCGGTGAGCGCGGGGGAGCTGTCGTGGTTGGCCTCCTGATCCGGATGAAGCTGGCCGTCCTGCGGCACTCGATGACGGGGCGGCGCGCCGCCGACATGATCGGTGGCGGCGTGCTGGGTCTGGTCCTCGCCGGGGGCACGATCTGGCTCGCCGTGCACGCCTGGCCGGTCGACGGGCTGCCGCTCGACCTGGTCGGCGCGGCGTTCGCGATCTGGATGATCGGCTGGTTGTTCGGCCCGGTGCTGTTCGGTGGCGGCGACGAGACCTTGCGCCCGGAACACCTGGCGCTGCTGCCGATCCCGCCGCGCCGGCTCGCGTTCGGTCTGCTCGCGGTCGCTTTCGTCGGCGTCGCCCCGGTGGTCAGCCTGGTGGCCTTCACCGCGCTGGTCGTCGTCGCCCTCCCGGTCGGCGGCGTGGCCGTCCTGGTCGCGGTGCCGGTGGTGTTCCTCCAACTGGTGTTCGTGGTGCTCGCGTCCCGACTGGTCACCGCCGCGCTCAGCACGCTCATGCGCGCCAAGATCGGTGCGGTGCTGGCCGCTGTGATCAGCGGTGGCATCCTGGCGCTCACGCACACCGGCTGGGTGCTCAAACCCACCATCCAGTACGCCCTCACCGCCGGCTTCCCGGACGACCTGGCGGACTGGGTGCGCCGGCTGCCGTCCGGCTGGGGCATCGTCGCGGTGGAGGCCGCCGGTCGTGGTGACTGGCTGCTGGCCGCCGCCGTGCCGGCCGGGTTCGCCCTGCTCAGCGTGTTGGCGATGCTCGGTTGGTCCGCGTTGCTGGTCCGTCGGCTCAGCCACCGCAGCGCCAGCGGCCGCCCGGCCCGCGGTCGCACCGCGGTCCGGAGGGTCCGCGGTGGCGGTGTGCGAGCCGTCGTCGGTCGTGAGCTGCGCACCGCGTCGCGCGACCTGATGCGCTTCCACTACCTGGTCTTCTCGCTGGTCTACGCCCTGGCGTTCGGCCTGCTGCCGCTCCTGGTCGACCTGCCGATCTTCGTGCCGTTCGTCGGTGTCGCGTTCGGCATCTGGGCCGCCGCCGTCTCCGCCAACCTGTACGGCGAGGACGGCACGGTGATCTGGCAGACCGTACTCACCCCCGGGGCCGCCCGCCGGGACGTCCGTGGCCGCCAGTTCGCCTGGCTGCTGCTGACCGCCCCGGTGGTCGTGGTCCTCAGCGTCGTGCCCACCCTGCTCAGCGGGCAGACGTGGGCCTGGCCGTGGTTGGCCGCCCTGGTGCCGGCCCTGGTCGGCGGAGGCGCGGGCGTCATCGTGTTGATCTCGGTGCTGCGTCCGGTGCCGATGACCGATCCGCATCGGCGCAGCGGCAACCTCCTGGAGAACGGCACCGACTTCACCCAGGTGCTGCTCATGCTGGTGCTGGTCGCGGCGACCGTGGCCCCCGCCTACCTCACCGTCCGCTACGGCCCCGACTGGGCGGGCGTCGCGGTCGGACTGGTCACCGGCATCCTGCTGGCCTGGCTGTTCGGCGACCTCGCCGCGAAGCACCTGGAAGCCACCGGCCCCGACCTGCTGGCCACCATGCGGGCCGCCACCTCCCGCACGAGCAACCTCACCGGTGACGTCGACTGGGACCAGATCACGGCGTCCCTCGGCGGGGTGGATCTCGGTGAGAGCCGCCTCGGCATCGACAAGGCGTCGGCGGCTCGCCGTGCGGCCGTCTACGTGTGCTTCACCGTCTGCTGGGTCCCGCTTGTCGCACAGGGCATCGTCCCGGCCTTCCTGAAGTACACCGACCCCGGCCGCGATTCGTGGTTCGTGGCCCGCCTCGTCCCCGAGGCGCTGCACTGGCCGGTCGTCGGCGTCATGGTCCTGCTCGGCCTGGGCCTTGTCGCCGCGGGCTTCCACCAGCTCCGAACGGCCCGCGCGGAGAGCCGGCAGGCGACCGTGGACCGCGCGGGCCCTGCCGTCCCGATGTCGACAGGTCAGCCGGAGAGGATGGACGAACTGCTGCGCCGAGGGCTCTGACGCGCGGCCTAGGTTCGCCTCGCCCGGGAGGCCGCCCAGCGGGACGACACCGAGGCGACAGGGGTGTCGGGTGCGGTCCCGGGGCCGGCACGGCCGGTCGTCTCCCGGTACGCCCCGGCGATCCCGGCCAGGCCGCGACTCAGGTCTGCGCCGCGTACCCCGGCGTAGCCGACGACCAGCGCCGGCGGTCGGTCGTCGGCTCGCAGCGCGTAGAAGCGGCCACCGCGGACCAGCACCGAGCGCCGCCGCGCCGCCTGCACCACCGCCTCCTCGTCGCACCGCGCGGGCAGCACCAGGTACGCCTGCAGGCCGTTCTGCCCGCCGAAAACTCTGGTGCCGGGCATCTCACGGGCGACGAACTGGTGGACCGCCTGACGGCGCTTCTTGACGTCGGCGGTGATCCGGCGCAGGTGCCGGTCGAAGGCTCCGCTGTCGATCAGGCGGGCCAGGGCGAGTTGTTCCAGGCTGGAGCAGCCGATGTCCCAACCGGCGCGGATCCGCTCGATCGGCGCGGTGAGCGCGGCCGGAGTGGCCAGCCAGCCGAGGCGCAGCGCCGGGGCGAGGACCTTGCTGGCGCTACCGGCGTAGATCACCCGGTCCGGGGCGAGACTCTGCAGTGCCGGCATCCGCTGCGCCGGAGCCACGAAGGCGGCGTCGAAGTCGTCCTCGATGATGTAGCCGTCGACAGCTTCGGCCCAGGCGACGAGTTGCTCCCGGCGGTGGGCACCGAGGGTGGCCCCGGTCGGAAACTGGCTGGCCGGGGTGACGAGCACGGCGCGCACCCCGCTCGCGGCGAGCGCGTCGACCCGGATGCCGTCGGCGTCCACCGGGAGGCCCACCGGGCGCAGGCCCGCGTCGGCGATGAACTCCCACTCGCCCGGGTGGCCCGGGTCCTCCACTCCGACGCTGTGGTGGCCCCGGTCACGCAGTTCCCGGCAGAGCAGTGCGAGCCCCTGCGCGAACCCTGAGGTGATCATGAGGTGTTCCGGTCGGCTGCGGACGCCCCGTACCCGACCGAGGTAGCCGGCGAGTGTGTGCCGGACGACCGGGAGGCCCGACGGTGGGGCGTACCCCAGCTCGCGGTGACCGGCCGAGGTGATCACCGCGCTGACCGCCCGGATCCAGTCCTGGCGGGGGAAGGTGGAGTCGTGTAGGCCGCCGGTGCGCAGGTCACACACCGCTGCGCTCGGCGTGCGGTGGTCGGGGGTGAGCGCCGAGCCGGTGTCGGTTCGCGCCGTCGCCGCCACGGAGGTGCCCGAGCCGTGTTGGGAGACGAGGTATCCCTCGGCGCAGAGTTGTTCGTACGCCTCGACGACCACACTGCGGGACACCCCGAGGTCGACGGCGAGCTGCCGGCTCGACGGCAGGCGGGTGCCGGGACGAAGCGTGCCTTCCTCGATCTGTGTGCGGAATGCGTTACGGAGCTGCACTGCCAGCGTTTCACGCGATTGACCATCTATTGACAGACTTAGATTCAGGGACAAGTGGTCCGCTCCGGCGTTGTCGAAGTGGTATGGACAGCGTGATCTGTGCCTGAGGAAAGTGTTGGTCGGACGCGCAACCACCCGGCTGTCGGCGAATCAGGGCGTACGTTCCGAGTATGTCCAATATGCACCTCGGCGTCGCCGCCGGCCTCGGCCCAGAGGTGGTCGTGCGAGTCCTTTTGTGCTTGGGGGGAAGAGCCCGACCTGCCGCGTCACGCGGTGGGGTCAACGCCGATGGGGGCGCGTGAATCGGGCTGCTCAGAGGGGGTTTCGCAGTGTCCTCATTGTCGGCCAGGACTGCCACGCGGCTCATTGGGTCGCATTCCGTGGCGACCCGGCGTACGCCACCGACCAACTCAATTCCAATAGAAGTGACATCTGTCACACTGTCGTCAATCAATCCTTTGTCGCTCTACACGGCGCTCGCCGAACGTCGTTCTCCGGACGATGTGTATCTCTTCGAAAGCCTGGACGGCCCGGCTGAGGACCGTCACGCGGCAGCCGTCGGCTGGGATGCCCTCGCCGAGGTGCGGTTCATCGCCGACCGCCTCGAGGTGATCGCCGACGGGCCGCTCGGCGACGCCCTGGCGGCCGTGCTCACCGAGGCCCTGGGCGAGCCGGTCCGGCACCATGCCCGGCAACGGGTCTGGTCGGTCGCCGGGCCGCCCGAGGTGTGGGCGGCGATCCGGGCCGTGCAACGGGCGTTCGCGGTGCGGACCACCGCGCCCGCCGACACCTTCGCCTTCGGCTTCCTCACCACCCTGGCGTACGAGGCCGCGCGGGACATGGACGAACTCTCCGTCGACCGGGTGGTCGACGACATCCCGCGCTGCACCCTCGTCCTGTTCCGGCACACCGTCTGGTGGGACCTGCGCACCGACACCGTGCGGCACCTCGCCGCCACCGGCCCGCACCTGCCGGAGGACACCGGGGCCCACCGGCTGCCGGACCTTCTCGCCGGGCTGCCCGACGGCGACCGGGAGGTGCCGGCCGCCCCACCGCCCAGCCTGGTCCGGGACACCGTCGACGAGAAGACCTTCGCCGCCCGCGTGGAGCAGTGCCTGCGGCACATCCAGGTGGGCGACAGCTACCAGATCCAGATCGGCCACCGGATCGACGTGGAGACCGCTCTCACCCCGCTGGAGGTCTACCGGCGGCTGCGCCACCGCAACCCGTCGCCGTACATGTACCTGACGCCCTGGGCCGGGGGGACCGTCATCGGCGCGAGCCCTGAGTTGTTCCTCCGCATCGCCCAGGGCCGGTTGTCGATGCGTCCGATCGCCGGCACCGCGGCCCGCAGCGCCGACCCGGAGACCGACCGCAGACTGGTGGCCGAGCTGGCGGCCAGCGAGAAGGAACGCGCCGAGCACGTCATGCTCGTCGACCTGTGCCGCAACGACATCGGCCGGGTCTGCGTGCCGGGCACGCTCAGCGTCGACGCGATGTTCGACGTCGAGCCGTTCGCGTACGTGCATCACCTGGTCTCCACCGTCTCCGGGCAGCTCGCCGACGACGCCGACGTCTGGGCGGCGATCTGCGCGGCCTTTCCCGCCGGCACCATGACCGGTGCCCCGAAGCTACGGGCCATGGAGATCATCGACGGGCTGGAGGACGAGCCCCGGGGCGTGTACGCCGGCTCCGTCGGCCTGGTCGACGTACGCGGGTTCGCGGTGCTCGCACTCTGCATCCGCACCGCCGTGCACGACGGCCGCCGCTACCGCACCCAGGCCTCCGCCGGGGTCGTGGCCGACTCCGACCCCGACGCCGAGTGGCGCGAGACGCTGGCCAAGATGAGCGCCACGTTCTGGGCCCTGACCGGTACGGAGCTGCTGCCGTGAAGGTCCTGCTCGTCGACGCGTACGACAGTTTCACCCACATCATCGACCAGTACCTGCGGACCCTCGGCGCGCGGACCGTGGTGGTCCGGTCCCGGTCCCGGACCAGCGACGAGCTGGCCGCCCTGCGGCCGGACGCGGTGGTGCTCGGCCCCGGGCCCGGCCACCCCGCCGAGTCCGGCCACGTGGAGCTGGTGCACACCTTCGCCGGCCACGTCCCACTGCTCGGCGTCTGCCTCGGCCACCAGGCGATCGGCCTGGCCTACGGCGGGTCGGTCGCCGTCGCCCGGCACCTGATGCACGGCAAGACGAGCGTGGTCGGCCACGACGGCCGAGGTGTCTTCGCCGGGGCGCCCGCCCCGCTCACCGTCACCCGCTACCACTCGCTCATCGTCGCGGACCCGACCCCGCCCGCCCTGGAGGTCACCGCGCGGTCCTCCGACGACGGCTACGTGATGGGGGTACGCCACCTGAGCCTGCCGGTGGAGGGGGTGCAGTTCCACCCGGAGAGCGTGCTCACCGAGGACGGGCTGCGGCTGTTCGACAACTTCCTCCGCGCCGCCACGACGCTGCCGGTGGCCGGGTCACGGGCGGCGGGGTCGTCATGACCGACCAGTCGGCCCCCCTCGCCGTGGTCACCGGCGCGGCGGGCGGTATCGGCCGAGCCGTGACGGCCGCCCTGACCGGCTCCGGGCACCGGGTGCTCGGCGTCGACGTCGAGCCGGCCGGCGACCCGGCGGCGTACGCCTCGTTGGTCGCCGACGTGGCCGTGCCGGAGCAGGTGGAGCAGCTCTTCGCGCGCATCAACGAGCGGTACGGCCAACCGACCGTGCTGGTCAACAACGCGGGCGTCTACCACGCGAGGGACTTCCTCGACTACGACCCGAAGACGTACGCGCAGGTGCTCGACGTCAACCTGGGTGCCGCGTTCTTCTGCACCCAGGCGTTCACCCGCGCGCTGATCGCCGCCGGTCGCCCCGGCACGGTGGTCAACATCGCCTCGATCAGCGGGCAGTCCGGCAGCCCGGACGCGGCGTACGGGGCGTCGAAGGGCGCGTGCATCGCGCTCACCCGCAGCCTCGGCCGGGCGCTCGCCGCGCACCGCATCCGGGTCAACGCGGTCGCCCCCGGCCTGGTCGAGACCCCGATGGCCGCCCGGATCCCGGTCGAACGTCGCGACGACTACCGGGCCCGGATCCCGGTCGGCCGGTTCGGCTCACCGGCCGAGGTCGCCGCGGCCGTCGCCTGGTTGGCCGGCCCGGAGAGCAGCTACGTCACCGCGTCCGTGATGGACGTCAACGGCGGCCTGCACTGACAAGGCGTCTCGGCCCGCCGCGACCGCACGGCAGCCGGCTCACTCCTGGAAAGGATCCGACCATGTGGCTTCCGACCACCGGACCGGCGGCGGACTTCGCCGTCGACTACCTGGCCCTGCACCAGGCCTTCTACGACCGCACCCTCGACCCGGCCGACCTGGAGGCCTGGCGCGACCGGCAACTGCGCACGGTGCTCGACCAGGTGTCCACCGGCTCACCGTTCTACGCCCGTCACCTGGCCGACGTCGACCTCTCGACGATCACCCCGGCGACCCTCGACCGGTTGCCCTTCACCACGAAGACGCACCTGCGGCAGGAGATGCTCGACGTGCTCAGCCGGCCGCTGACCGACGGGGTCTTCTTCTACGAGACGACCGGCACGACCGGGCGCGCGACGCCGTGCCCCCGCGACGGTCGGGAGGTGGTGGCCAGCAACGCCCACGTCACCGAGTCCTGGGCGTCGATCTTCCGCCACCACTTCGGCGACCAACCGCCCCGGATCGGGCTGATGGGCCCGACCGAGGTGCACTCCTTCGGCGACACCCTCGGTGACGTCGCCCGTAACGTCGGTTCGCTGAACGCGAAGATCTGGCCGTACTCGCCGGTGATCGGGTTCGCCAAGGCGTTGCAGCTGATGAAGGACCTCGAGCTGGAGGTGGTCTGCTGCACGCCGGGCGTGGCGATGATGCTGGCCAAGGCCGCCGAGCACTACGGGTACCGGCTGCGCGAGGACTTCGCCGTCAAACTCCTCTTCGTCACCGGCGAGATGTGCACCCCGGCGCTGGCCCGCAACCTGGAGTCCGTCTGGGGCGCGGACGTCTACAACATCCTGTACGGCTCGCAGGAGGCGTTCGTCATCGCCACCGCCTGCCGCAACAAGCGGATGCACCTGTCGCAGACCAACTACCTGATCGAGGTCGTCGACCCGGAGACCGGCACGTCGTACGGTCCGCGGGGCAGCGGGGAACTCACCGTCACCATGCTCGTCGACGGGGTGAAGCCGCTGGTCCGCTACCGCACCGGCGACGCGGTGATCATCGAGGCGTCGGACTGCGCCTGCGAGATGCCCGGCGACCTGGTGCAGATCGTCGGCCGCACCCTGGACCGCATCGAGCTGGGCGGTCGACGTCTCACCGCCGGGCAGATCGAGACGGCGGTCCTGACCGGGGTCACCGGTTCGGGCGGCTACCAGGTGGTGATCGACAACGACCCGAACGCCGGCGGCGACCGGCTGACGGTCCGGCTGGAGTTGCTCAAGGACCTCGTCGACGACCCCGCCGGGGTGGCCGACGGGGTCCGGGAACGGGCCGCCGCCGCGCTCGGCGTACCGGTCGAGGTGGAGCTGACCGACGGGCTGGACCCGATCGTCAGCACCGGCGCCTTCGTCAGTTGGAAGGCCGCCCGGATCGTCGACCGGCGGGTCGAGGTGGACCACGAGACCCGGGTGGCGCAACGCATGGCGGGCAACCGTGGCTACACCACCTGAGGCGGCCACCGACGAGTCGGTGCCCGCGCTGCCCGGGCCGCTCGCCGACGCGTACGGGCGGCGGTGGCGCAGCGTGGTGGACCGGTGGGCGAGCCGACCCGGCACCACGCTGGCCACCCTCGGTCCGCCCGGGACGTCCAGCCACCTGACCGCGGCGTTCCTCGCCGAGCGGCACGGGCTGCGCATCGAGCTGTCCGACACCTTCGACGCGGTGCTCGCCGCGCTGGTGGACCGGCGGGTCGACCAGGCCCTCGTGCCGAGCGCCTACCAGGGGCTCACCCGCTTCCACTGGCACCGTGACCTGCGGTTGGATGCCTACTTCGCACAGGCGACACCGGAGTACGGCATCGCCGCCCAGCCGGGCCACGACCCGGACCGGGCCACCGGTCCGCTCACGGTGGCCGCCCTGTGGGAGGTCCGGCGGATCTTCACCGACCTCGCGCCGCCCGCCCTGCGGGACCGCCGGACGCGGTGGGTCGACGCCGACTCCACCCAACACGCCGCCGTGATCCTCGCCGCCGGCGGCGCCGACCTCGCGGTCACCAACGCGCCCGGGGTGCACCGCCACGCGTTGCGGTGGGTGGCCCGCCGCCCGGGCGCCGAGATCGTGTGGACCCTGTTCGGCCGCCGCTGAGACCAGACACCGAGAGAACCGGAGTGACAGTCGTGTCCCGACGAACGTTGCTGCACCGCGCCACCGTCCAGGAAGGACTGGGGGTGGCCTCCCGACCGCACCACAGTGTGCTGCTCGACGGCGAACGCATCGTCGCGGTGCTGCCCGAGGCGCAGGCCCCGCTGCACGACCCGGACGTGGACGTCCTCGACCTCGACGGCCGGACGGTGATGCCGGGCATGACGCTCGGCCACACCCACATCGCGTACCTGGACGTGCTCGACGGTCGGGAGATGCTGTTCAAGTACAGCATCCCCGAGGTCACCCTCGGCGCCGCCGCCAACGCCGCCGCCATGCTCCGGCTCGGCTACACCGCCTTCGTCGGCGCCGGCTCGGTGTCCGGCATCGACATGGCGCTGCGCCGGGCGATCGACGCCGGGAAGCTGCCCGGCCCGCGGATCACCCCGTGCAGCCGGGACCTGATGGTGTCCGGCCCGCCGGAGCGCCGCAATCCGGGGGTCAAGCAACGCATCCCGAGCGACCTGATGCGGCTCGCCGACACCCCGGAGGAGCTGATCGAGTACGTCGACACCGAGGTCGCCCAGGGCGCGGAGATCATCAAGGTCTTCTCCACCGGTGACGACACCTTCCCCAACGGCCGCTCGCACGAGCTGCTGTTCACCGCCGAGGAGTTGGTGATCGCGGCCCGGGCCGCGCACGAGCGGGGCGTGCGGATCCGCGCGCACTCGCGTGGCCTGGGCGGCATCCGCAACGCCATCGCCGCCGGGGTCGACGTGATCGACCACGCCACGTACGCCGACGACGCCGCCCTGGAGGCGATCGCCGAGCGGGGCATCTTCGTGGTGCCGAGCCTGCACCAACCGCACCGCCTGCTCACCGACGGCGTCCGGCACGGCAAGACCCCGGAGTACCTGGAGACGCTGGAGTTCGAGGCCGAGGTCGAGAACACCCTGCGCATCCTTCCGCTGATGGTGCGGATGGGCATCCCGATCGTGGCCGGCGACGACTTCGGGTTCGCCTGGACCCCGCACGGCCGCTACGCCGAGGAGCTGGAGACGTACGTGACGATGGCCGGTATACCCGCGCCGGTGGTGCTGACCTGGGCCACCGCCAACGGAGCGCGGCTGGCCGGTCGGGGCGACGAGGCGGGCACGGTGCAGCCGGGGCGGCTGGCCGACCTGGTGGTCACCGACGGGGACCCGGCCGAGGACATCACCGTGCTGGGCCGACCCGAGTCGATCGAGCTGGTGCTGCTCGGCGGCCGGGTGGTCGCCGGGGACGCCGCCCGGTACCGCGCCGGGCAGCCCGCCGGGGTGGCCTGATGCGTCGGGGCGTACCCGTCGTCGGCCTGCTCGCGGTGGGTGCCTTCGCCATCGGCACCGACACGTTCGTGGTCGCCGGTGTGCTCCCCGAGGTGGCCGACAGCCTGCGGGTGAGCGTCGCCGCGGCCGGATGGGTGAGCACCGTCTTCGCCCTCGCGTACGCGGTCGCCGCGCCGCTTCTCGGCGCCCTGACCGGCCGGCTGGAACGGCGTACCGTGCTGGTGGTCTCGCTGGTCGGGTTCACCGTGGGCAACGTCGCCTCCGCGCTCGCCCCCGACCTGCCGCTGCTGCTGCTGGCCCGGGTCCTCACGGCGGCCAGCGCCGCGCTCTACATCCCCGCGGCCACCGCGTCGGCGGCCGCCCTGGCCCCACCGCAGCGGCGGGCCCGGGCCATGGCGGTGGTGCTCGGTGGCCTCTCCGCCGCCACCGTCGCCGGGGTGCCGTTCGGCACCTGGCTCGCCGCCGACCTCCAGTGGCGGGCCACCTTCTGGCTGCTCGCCGCCGTCGGCGCGGCCTGCGCGGTGGCGGTGACCGTCGGGCTGCCCGCGCTGGCGCTGCCGCCGGGCCCGTCGCTGGCCGCCCGGCTCGCCCCGGCCCGCGACAGCCGCGTCGGCCTGGCCGTGCTCACCACCGCGCTGTTCATGACCGGCGGCTACCTCGCGCTGACCTACGTCGGGGCGCTGCTCGCGCCGGCCACCGACGGCGACGGCACCGTCCTCGCGGTGCTGCTGCTGGTCTTCGGCGTGCCGGCGGTCGCCGGGACCGTGCTCGGCGGACGCGCCACCGACCGGTGGGGTGGCGTGCCGGTGTTGCTGGTGTCGGTCGCCGGGCTCGCCCTGGTGCTGGTCACCCTGCCGCTGACCCGGCAGGCGCTGCTGCCCGCCGCGCTGGCCATGGCGGTCTGGGGCGTCTTCGCGATGGCCACCCAGCCGGCCCAGCAGCACCGGCTCTTCACCGTCGCGCCGACCTCCGGTCCGTTGCTGCTCTCGCTCAACTCGTCGGCCACGTTCGTGGGCATCGCGCTCGGCGGATTCCTCGGCAACCGGCTGCTGCGACACGGTGGCGCGGACGCCCTCGACCTGCTCGGGCCGGTCGGCGCGGCACTCTGTGTGCTGGCGTTGAGCACCACGCTGCTCGGCGCGCGGACCCGCTCCGACGGTCGGCCGCCGACCGCCGGATTGGCCTCACCGGATCACCCCGGATTGGCCACACCCGGTGGTCACCCCGCTGCGTACGGTCGGACCGACAATCGGACCCGAACCCTACGAGGATCACGATGACCCAGCTCAGCGACGGTGTGGACACCCTCACCGTGCGCATCGACGACCGGGTGCTGACCGCGGTGCCGGACTACGTGCTCGGCGTGATCGCCGTGCCGGTGGTCGATGTCGCTCCGGCTCCTCCCGCCGTGTCGGCGCTTCTCACCGCCGCCGAGGACGCGCTGCACGCGGCCGGTCTGGACAAGGCGGGCGTGGCCGACCTGCCGGGCATCGCCGCTTGGCGGGAGGCGTACCGGGCGGTGGGGGTGAACCCGAACCGGTTCCCCTGCGCCGCCGAGTCCATCGCCCGCCGGGTCGCCAAGGGTGACCGGCTGCCCCGGATCAACGCCCTGGTCGACCTCTGCAACGCGGTGTCGCTCGGCGCGGCGCTGCCGGTGGCCTCGTGCGCCGTCGACGGCCTCGCCGACCTCGTCGTCCGGCCGGCCGACGGCACCGAGACGTACCTGCCGCTCGGCGCTCCCGACGCCCCCGAGCGGCCCGAGCCGGGCGAGGTCGTCTACGCCGACGCCGACGGGCGGGCCCACTCGCGGCGCTGGAACTGGCGGCAGGGCCACCTGGTCCGCACCGATCTGGGGCGGCACCGGCTGCTGCTCACCGTCGAGTCGGCCCACCCCGGCGGCCGGGCCGAGGTGGTGGACGCGCTCGCCCGGCTCGCCACCGTCCTCGACGAACTGTCCGACAGCACGCGGCAGGAGGCGGTGCTCGACGGCGCGGCGACGAGCGCCGTCCTGCGTACCGCCCCGGTCGGCAGCGACAGTGGGAGCCGCTCGTGAACCGCGCGATCCTGGTGATCTACCGACCCGCGGCCGGTCGGTACGCGGCCCAGTTCCGCAGTGTCGTCGCCGCCGCAGCCGAGCTGGGCGTGGCCGCCGTCGCGCTGTTGCCGACCGGGCAGCCGGCCGCCGAAGCCGCCGGACTGCCCTGCTACTTCGCCGACCTCGACGACTCCGAAGCCGTTCGCGCGGTGGTCACCACGATCCTCGCCGCGCACCCGGTGGAGCGCATCTTCCCGCTCTTCGAGGGCGACGTGCTCACCGCCGCGCGCTGCCGCCGCGACCACGGCATCCCGGGTCTCGACCCGGAGGAGGCGCTGACCTTCCGGGACAAGAACGTCATGCACCGCCGGGCCGTCGAGCTGGGCGTGCCGGTGGCCCGCTCGTGCCGACCCGAGACGATCGGCGCGGTCGCCGAGTTCGCCGCCGAGGTGGGCTGGCCGGTGGTCATCAAGCCGTACGCCGGCTGGGCCTGCGGCGACACGCACCGGGTGGACTCCGCCGAGGACCTGGCCCGGGTGTGGCCGCTGGTCGCCGACGACCGGCACGACTACCGGGTGGAGGAGTACGTCCGGGGCGTCGAGTACCACGTCGACTCGCTGCTGCGCGACGGCGAGGTGGTCTTCGACCAGCTGTCCCGCTACACGTACTCCATCCTGGAGTTCCGCGACGAGCCCGGCGGCACGGTCTCCCGCAAGCACGACCTGACCCCGGCGGAGCGGCGCATCGTGGCCGCCAGCGCCACCGTGCTGCGCGGCTTCGGCATGCGTACCGGCGTGGCGCACGTGGAGTTCTTCCTCCTCGACGACGGCGGGCTGGTCTTCGGCGAGGCGGCCGCCCGGGCGGGTGGCGGCTCGATCGTCCCCGCCATCCAGGCCGGGCGGGGGATCAACCTGGCCGGGGAGTGGTGCCGACTCGAACTGGACCCGGGGCACGTGCCGGCGGCCACCGTCGGCCCGGAGATCGGCACCGAGTACCTGTGCTCCGACCGGTACGGCCGGATCACCGCGATCACCACGGCGGACGAGCTGCGGGCACTCGACTCGGTGCTCGACGCGGACGTGTGGAAGAGCGTCGGTGACGTGCTCGCCGCGCCGACCGCCTCCAACGACGTCCTCGGCTGGTACGTCTGCGAGGGGCGCGACTTCGACGACGTCCGCGCCCGGTTCAAGGTGATCCGGGACGCCTTCCAGGTGGTCACCGAGCCGGTCGGTGACGCGTGAGCTGGCTGGGCCGGTTCCAGGCCCTACCGCGCCCGCTGCGGATGCTGGTCTACGCCTCCTTCATCAACCGGGCCGGCATGTTCGTCTTCCCGCTGCTGGCGGTCTACCTGGTGCAGAGCCGGCACCTCAGCACCGGCGAGGCGGGTGTGCTGATCTCCGTCGGCAGCACCGGCCTGCTCGCCGGCAGCCTGCTCAGCGGCCCGGTGTGCGGTCGCGCCGGCCGACGCGCCGCGTTGGTGTCGAGCCTGCTGCTCAACGCGGTCGGCTACCTGGGTCTCGCCCTGCTCGACGGCCCCACCTGGACGTACGCGGCGCTGCTCTTCGTCGCGCTGGTCGGGATGGGGATGTTCGCCCCGGCGGCGAACACGCTCATCGCCGACCTGACCGAGCCCGAGCAGCGGCCGTTCGCGTACACCGTCAGCTACCTCGCCAACAACCTCGGCATGGGTGTCGGCCCCCTGCTCGGCGGGATCGCGGCGGCCTACTCCTACCAGCTGATGTTCGCCGGGAACATCCTACTCGGCCTGGTCGCGGCGGCCACCATCTGGTTGTTCGTGCCGGCCGACACCCGGCGCGTGCCGGTGGCCTCACCGGTCGCCGGCACCCGTCGGGCCGGGCTGCTGCGCGACCTCGACGTGGCGGTGCTGGTGGTCGTCTCGTTCTGTTACGTCGCACCACTGATCGGTCTGGAATACACGCTGCCGCTCGCGGTCACCACCGTCCTGCACTCGTCGGTGGCGGTGGTGGGTGCGGTCTACACCATCAACAGTGTGGTCGTGGTCAGCGCCAGTCTGCTGATCGAGAAGCGGATGAAGGCGTACTCCACGCGTACCCTGCTGGTCGTCGCGGGCCTGCTCTGGTCCACCGGGATGGCGGTGCTGGTGTTCGCGTTCTCGCTGCCCGCCGTGCTGCTGTCCACGGTGGTCTGGACGCTGGGGGAGATCATCGCCTCGGTGGTGGTGCCCACCTACATCGCCGACCACGTCGAGGAGCACCGGGTCAGCGGCTTCATGGCCCTGAACGGTTTCGTGCTCAGCTCCGCCCGCCTGGTCGTGCCGATGGGCCTCGGCTTCGTCTGGCAGACCGGTGGTCACCAGCCCGTCCTCCTCCTGCTCCTGCTGACCCCGGTGGTCGGCGTGGTCGCGTTCGCAGTGCTGCGGATGCGACCGGCTGCCCGGTCCGTGCCGTCACCTGCCGAGCCGGCCACCACCAGTTCCTGACATCCACCCCTGGAAGAGGCCATGACCGCGACGAAGTTCGTGCTGCCCGAGAGCGACATCCCGACGACCTGGTACAACGTGGTCCCCGATCTGCCCAAGGGGCTCCCTCCGATGCTGCACCCCGGCACCCGGGAGCCCATCACCCCGGCCGACCTCGAACCGCTCTTCGCCACCGGCATGGTCGAGCAGGAGTTCTCCACCGAGCGGGACATCGACATCCCCGGGCCGGTGCTCGACATCTACCGGCAGTGGCGGCCCAGCCCGCTGGTGCGGGCCCGTCGGCTGGAGCAGGCCCTCAGCACGCCGGCCCGGATCTACTTCAAGTACGAGGGGGTCAGCCCGGCCGGCAGCCACAAGCCGAACACCGCCGTCCCGCAGGCGTACTACAGCAAGCAGGACGGTGTGCAGCGGCTGACCACGGAGACCGGTGCCGGCCAGTGGGGCAGCTCGCTGTCGATGGCCTGCTCCTACTTCGGCCTCGACTGCGAGGTCTTCATGGTGCGGGTCAGCTACGACCAGAAGCCGTACCGGCGGGGCCTGATGGAGACGTTCGGGGCGTCGGTCACCGCGAGCCCGAGCGACCGCACCGGGGCGGGCCGGGCGGCGCTCGCCGCCGACCCGGACTCCAGCGGCAGCCTCGGCCTGGCCATCTCCGAGGCGGTGGAGGCGGCGATGAGCAGCGGCGGCAGCGCCAAGTACGCCCTCGGTTCGGTGCTCAACCTGGTGCTGATGCACCAGACCATCATCGGTCAGGAGGCGTTGCTCCAGTTGGCGATGGCCGACGACTACCCGGACATCGTGGTCGGCGCGGCCGGCGGCGGCTCCAACTTCGCCGGGCTGGCCCTGCCGTTCCTGCGCCGCCAGTGGGGCGGCGGCCCGGCGGTGCGGTTCGTCGCCGCCGAGCCCGCCTCCTGCCCGTCGCTGACCCAGGGCAGCTACGAGTACGACTTCGGCGACACCGCCGGGCTCACCCCGCTGGCCAAGATGCACACCCTGGGCCACGACTTCCACCCGCCGTCGATCCACGCCGGTGGGCTGCGCTACCACGGCATGGCGCCGGTGGTGAGCGCGCTGCGGGAGATCGACCTGATCGAGGCGCGGGCGGTGCCGCAGACCGCCTGCTTCGAGGCCGGTGTGCTGTTCGCCCGCAGTGAGGGGATCGTGCCGGCCCCCGAGTCCACCCACGCGGTGCGGGTGGCGGTGGACGAGGCGATCCAGTGCCGGGAGACGGGCGAGTCGAAGGCGATCGTCTTCTCCCTGTCCGGGCACGGCCACTTCGACATGCAGGCCTACATCGACTACTTCGCCGGGAAGCTGACGGACTGACCTCGCAAGGGGGTGGGCGCGGTGCGGCGCCCACCCCGCGACGAGTACCGGGGGTGAAAGTGCACAGCGAAGCAGGGACCATCCTCGCCATCAACGGATCGGAGCGGGTCGGCGGCAACACCGACCACGCCATCGCGTACGCGGGACGACTCATCGCCGAGCGGGGTGCCGTCCTGCGCACCATCCAGTTACGTGAGCACCGGATCTCGCCGTGCAGCCCGTGCGGCGACTGCAACAGCCGCACCCTGCCCTGCCAGGTGGACGACGACGTCCCCGCCCTGGTGGAGCAGATGACAGCCGCCGACGGGCTGATCTACGCGGCCCCGGTGCACGGCTTCGGCCTGGCCCACCTCATGCAGGTCTTCATCGAGCGCGCGGGCGTCGGCTACCTGCGTTTCACCCGTCCGCTGGCGGACAAGGTGGGCGGCATCATCGTAACCGGGCGGCGCTACAGCGACTCCTCCGTGCACAACCAGATCGTCAACAACCTGCTGCTCAACCGGATGATCCTGGTGGGCAGCGGGTTCCCCGTCCTGCTGCGCAACACCACCGGCACGCCCGGCCTGCACGACGCCGAGGGCGTCGACGCGCTGGAGCGGATGGTGCACCGGATGCTCGACATGGTGCAGCTGCTCAAGCAGCACCAGCGCGTCGACGGCGATCCGGTCCTGCCGCGGCGGGACCGCAACGAACGAGTGCCGCGGCCCCGCCGCACCGATTCCGCCCCGACCAGAGGAGATATCGAGAATGTCCACTGAGCAGGTCGCCACGCCGGTCGGCATCGACTTCCCGGCCACCGAGTGGGAGAGGTGGGACAAGCCGGGCGCCGAGGGGCGCGTCAAGATCTCGTACGTCGGCGGGCAGCGGCTGCGCCTGCTGGAGCTTCCGCCCGGGTTCGACGAGCACCACTGGTGCCTGCGCGGGCACACCGGCTACGTCCTGCAGGGCGAGTTCACCATCCACTTCCGGGACCGGTCGGTGCCGTGCCGCCCCGGCATGGGCTTCGTGATCCCCGACGAGGAGGAGCACCGGTCCCAGGGCAGCGACGCCGAGCCCACCGTCGTCTTCGTGGTCGACCAGGTCCCCCAGCCATGAGCGACCAGCACTGGTTCGCGGCACCGGCCGGCTCCCCGCCGGCCGGTGCCGCCGGCGGTCCGGGCCGGATCGCCGAACTGCGGGGCGTCATCGACCACCTCGACCAGCGGATCATCGCCCTGCTGGCCGAGCGCACCCGGGTGGTGCAGGAGCTGACCGCGTACAAGACGGACGAGGCGACGGTCCGGTCGCCCGACCGGGTGCGGCAGGTGCTCGACCGGGTGTCCGACCTGGCCGTCGGAAACGGTATGCCACCGGAGGTGGCGGTCGGCACCTACCGTGCCCTCATCGACGAGCTGACCCGGATGCAACTCGACATGCTGGCGGCCCGCCGCGCCGCCGGGTCGGCGGGGGAGGAGCGGTGAGCCGAACACCGGTCGACCTGCGGCACGCCCTGGCCACCCTCGATCCGCTCCCCGGCGAGCTGGTCCGCGTCGCCACCGAACTACCGGCCCGGTACGGCGTCTCCGCGCACTACGCCCGCTGGGCCGGTGCGCCCGCCGCCCCGCCCACCGGTGCCGGCCCGGCGGTGCTCTTCGACCGGGTACGCCCCGACCACGGTCCGACCCGAGCGGTGCTGATGGGCCTGTACGGCACCCGTCGGCGCGCGGCCGGCCTGCTCGGGTGCACGCCCGCCGAGCTGCCGCACCGGCTGCTCGACGCGGTGGCCTCGCCCCGCCCGCCGGTGCCCGCGCCCGACCCGGCCCGCTGGCCCCGCGAGGCGCTGCCGGTGGACCTGACCGCACTGCCGGTGCCGGTGCTCACCGACGAGGACGCCGGGCCCTACCTGACCCTCGGCGCCGTACTCGCCACCGACCCGGACACCGGCGTCCGCAACCTGTCGGTGCACCGGATGTGCGTCCAGGGCCCGGACACGCTGACCATCTGGATGGTGCCCGGCCGGGACCTGGAGCTGGCTCACCAGGCCGCGTTGCGTCGGGGGAGCCCGTTGCCGGTGGCCGTCCACCTCGGCCTGTGCCCGGCGGTGCTGCTCTCGTCCTGCTGCCCGACCTCGTTGGTGCCACCCGACCTCGACGAGTTGGCGGTGGCCGGCGCCCTCGCCGGGCAGCCGGTGGAGCTGCTGCCCTGCCGCACGGTGGACGCCGAGTTCATCGCGCACGCCGAGTACGTCATCGAGGGCGAGTTGCTGGCCGACCGAGCGCCGGAGAGCCGGCACGGCACTGTCGCCACCCCGGAGTTCCTCGGCTACCAGGGCCGGGCGCATCCCGCGCTGCCGTTGATCCGGGTCACCGCGATCACCGCCCGGGAGAGTCCGATCCTGCAGGCCGTGTCCGGGCCTGGGCACGAGCAGTCGGTGCTGCTCGGCTTCGGGATGGAGGCCGCGGTGCTGGACCTGCTGCGTCGGCGGGGCACGCCGGCGCTGGCCGCGCACTGCCACACGGCGGGTGGCGGTCAGCTGATGGTGGTGTTGCAGTGGCCGGCCAAGCGCGGTCCGGAGGACGACGTCGCGGTACGCGCCGCCGCCGAGGCGGTGCTGGAGCGGTTCCGGATGGCCAAGCTGGTGCTGTGCGTGGACGACGACGTCGACATCGAGTCCGACCAGGACCTGTGGTGGGCGATGGTCACCCGCTTCCAGGCCGATCAGGATCTGCGGGTGTTGCCGGACCGGGAGGGTTTCCCGCTCGACCCGAGCCAGCACACCGGCTACTCGCCGTCGCTCTCGGCCGACGGGCGCACGGCGAAGGCGGTCTTCGACTGCACCGTCCCGTACGCCCAGCGGCCCCGGTTCACCCGGCCTCGCTTCACCGAGCCGTCGATTCCCGCACCGCGGCGGCCAGCAGTGCCACGCCCTCGGTGATCCGGGCGGTGGGCAGTGCCGCGTACCCGATCAGGAAGGTCGGCTCGGTCGGTGGCCGGCTGACGAAGTATCCCGAGGCCGGGTAGACCCGGACGTCGCGCGCGGCGGCGGCGCGTACGATGGCCGCCTCGTCGGCGTCGGACGCGCCGCCCAGGGTCACCAGCACGTGCAGCCCGGCCGCCGTGCCGGAGATCCGTACGCCCGCGCCGAAGTGTTCGTAGAGCGCCTCCAGCAGCCGGGCGCGTCGCTGCCGGTAGAGGCGGTCCATCCGGCCGATGTGCCGGGCGTACGCGCCGGAGGAGATGAATTCGGCGAGTGCCTCCTGGGTCAGCGTCGGGGTCAGCCGATCGGTGATCCACTTGACGCCGAGGAATGGCCGGACGAGGTGGGGCGGCAACACCGCGTACCCGATGCGCAGCGACGGGAAGAGGGTCTTGCTGAAGCTGCCGACGTAGACCACGTCCGCGTCCTGCGGGTCGGCGGCCAGCGACGGGCGCCGCTCCTCGGCGAACGTGAACTCGTTGTGGTAATCGTCCTCCAGCACGGTGGCGGTGTGTTCGCGGGCCCAGCGCAACAGCGCTCGTCGCCGCCGCTCGGACATGATGAACCCGGTCGGGAACTGGTGCGACGGGGTCACGTAGATCAGGCGTACCCGGGACGGGTCGTGCCCGTGCGCGCGGACCTGGCGGTCGATCTCGTCGACCCGCAGGCCCTCCTCGTCGACACCGACCGGCACCACGGCGGCCCGGGAGTAACCGAAGATCTGCCGCAGCACGGTGTGGCTCGGGTCCTCGATGACCACCACGTCGTCCGGGCCGACGAGCAGCCGGACCAGGATGTCCATGGCCTGGGTGGCGCCGCTGGTCACCACTGTGTGCTCGCGGTCGGCGTCGAGCGCGCGGCTGCGGCGCAGCAGGGCGCTGATCTGGGTCCGCAGCGACAGGGCGCCCTCGGCCGGGCCGTAGCCCAGCGCCACCGCGTCGGCCCGACTGACCGCCTCGGCGAGCGACTGCCGCCACCGGGTCACCGGGAAGCTGGCCAGCGCCGGGGTGCCGTGCCGGAAGTCGTACGCGCCGTCGGGCCGGTGCATCGGCGCTGGTTCCCAGGGCTTCCACAGCGGGCTGCCCGCGTCGGTGGGGAGCGGGGGCTCGGGCCACAGTGGCGAGCGGGCGGCGCGTCGGGGCGGTGGCGGGGTGTCGGTGGGCGCGCCGCTGACCCGGGTGCCGGACCCGCGCCGTGCGGTGAGCACCCCGTTGGCCCGCAGCAGTTCGTACGCCCGGGTCACCACGGTCCGGGAGACCCGGAGCTGGTGGGCCAGTTCACGGCTCGGCGGCACCGGGTCGCCGGGGCGCAGTCGACCGGTGCGCACGGACCCGCTGATCTGGTCGCAGAGCTGTTGTTGCAGCGGAACCGCACTGTCCCGGTCCAGTGCGACGAGAAGCTGGGACGAACTCACCTGCGCACGCACCCCCCGGATCGACGCTGGTCCCGAGTCTAGTCGCGGCGCGGTGACCGTCTGTCGATCCCGTTAGGCGTACGCGAGCAGGAAGTCGACGGTGCCGGTGCCGCCGGGCTGCCCGGGGGCGACGGGCAGACCGGGTTCACTGTTCAGGACGTAGAACCCGCCGCTGCCGACCAGGCGGGGCGTGACGGCGAGGATCTGCGCGGCCATGCTCGCCCCGGTGGGGCGTACCACGCTGTCGAGCAGGAGCCGGAAGAGGTTCTCGTTCAGGTTCGCGACGTGCAGGACCCGGTACGAGCGGGGGGCGGGCTGGCCCGTGCCGGTCAGGCCCCAGACGGGTACGACCTGGTTGCGCCAGCGCGACGGGTTGTTGGTGATCGTGCTGTCGTGGTTGTTCAGCTGCGTCTGGATGCCCGAGTGGATCCCGGCCAGGTGGATGTGCAACTGGTCCTGCTGGCGGATCGTCGGGTCGGCCGAGTTGATGCCCAGCCCGATGTGCGGGTAGACGACGTGTGCGGGTTGCCCGGGCTGCGCGTTGTTCCACGCCTCCAGCCAGTAGTTCGGGGCGCTGGTGGTCGTGATGAACGGGCACTCGATGCCGCTGATCCGGCAACTGGGGACGAGCAGGAAGTCGTGGTTCGACCCCGACCCGCCGTTGAGGATGACGTAGGTGGCTGTCGTCCGCAGGCACTGCGGGAACGGCGGGCCGGTCTTCGTGCCCTCGCAGACCTGCACCCGGTCCCACAGGTCGTACCTGCCTCCGGTATCGGCGGGGTAGCCGCACAGTTGGGAGGGCGTGGGGCAGGCGGTGGCGCCGGGGCCGCCGGGCTCCGGTGGGGACGGTGCGGGGGGCTGGCCGCCGTCGGCGTGCCCGCTGTCGGCCAGGGCCCGGTCGGCGCCCATCAGGCCCAGGAGGCCGGTCGCGCCGGCGGTCCCGGAGAGCCGGACGAACTGTCGTCTGGGTATCGCGCCCACCGTGACCTCCGTGATCGCCCTCCAGGGACGAGTCGAGATTAGGGCGAACCGACCGGACGGTGCGGCGGCCGGAGACCGCGTCCCCTGAACGTGTCCGCTGCCGGACCGATGCGCGGTCGAGGGCCCGGCCGGGCCCTCGCGCTCACCGGTCGCGGCAACCCACCTGGTCGCCGATCTCGGTCGGGATGCCGAACGGGCTGCATTCGATCGCGCTGCCTTCGCCCAGCTTCTTCCACCTGCCGTCGTCGTACTCGAAGACCAGGACGCCGTCGCCCTGCATGCTCGGGTCGACGGCGAGCACTCCGGCCGTCGCCCACCGGCGGGCACAGTTGATCTGGTCCGGGTCGATCCGGTGGCTGTCGCCGAGCCCCGACACCCGTTGGAGGGTAGCCGCGCTGACCGGACAGGCGGCCCGGGTGGCGTCGGGTGCCGCGGGTGTCGTGCGGGTCGGCGAGGTGTGCGGGGAGGCGGACGTGGAGCCGGGTGCGGGCGACGTGGTGCCTGCTCCGGCCTCGGGCTCGGACGAGGGGGTCGTGCAGGCTGCGAGGCCCGCCAGTACGGCGACGGGCACGAGGGCGCGTAGCGGTGTCGAGGTCATCGGGTCCTCCGGTCCGACCTGGAAGGTGTCTCCCGCTAGACGCCCGGGGCCCCGTCGGGGTTGCGGTCGGCCGCGAGGCCGGGAATCGGCGACGGACGGTACATCCGATGTATGGGGAGCTGCCTGATCGCTCCACCGTGCCCGGTCAGTGGTTCGTCGGTTCCGGGCGGCGTCGGGTCGAGGGCGCGCTCCCGCCGATGATGCGCCACGGAATGGGCGCGAAGGTGAATTCCTATCATCTATCGACCATTGCCGATTCCGTTGCGTCGGAGTAACCTTCGCGAAACACATCAGATGTCTGGCTGTCTCCGGGGCTGATCTCGGCCGGTCAACGCGGTCGCGGTCGACGCCGGCGAGCGGATCCCGACGACGGCTCTCATGGTTGTCCCGCTTCGGGTGGCCGGACCGGTCACCGTTTGGAGGATCGATGTCCGACCTGACTCGACGGCAAGCCATCAAGATCGGCGCAGCCGGTGCGGGCGGTGCTCTCCTGCCGCTGCCCTGGACCGCCGCGGCCCGCGCGGACGCGGTGGCCCCGCCGCAGGTGCTGGCCGCCGGGGACCTCGCCCTCTGGTACGACGAGGGGGCCGGCACCGACTGGCTCCGGGCGCTGCCGATCGGCAACGGCCGACTCGGCGCCATGGTCTTCGGCAACGTCGACACGGAACGGCTCCAGCTCAACGAGGACACCGTCTGGGCCGGCGGGCCACACGACCCCAGCAACCCCCGGGGCGCGGGAGCGCTGGCGGAGATCCGACGCCTGGTCAACGCCAACCAGTGGACCCAGGCCCAGGATCTGATCAACCAGACCATGATGGGTAACCCCGGCGGGCAGTTGGCCTACCAGACCGTCGGCAACCTCCGGCTCGCCTTCGGGTCCGCCAGCGGCGCGTCACAGTACGACCGGACGCTGGACCTCACCACCGCCACCGTCACGACGTCGTACGTGCTCAACGGCGTCCGTCACCAGCGGGAGGTGTTCGCCAGTGCGCCGGACCAGGTCATCGCGATGCGTCTGACCGCCGACCGGAGCAACTCGATCAGCTTCACCGCCACCTTCGACAGCCCGCAGCGGACGTCGGTGTCCAGCCCGGACGGTGCCACGATCGGCCTGGACGGCGTCTCCGGAAACCAAGAGGGCGTCACCGGCCAGGTCCGCTTCCTCGCCCTGGCCAACGCCACCGTCACCGGCGGCAGCGTGTCCAGCTCCGGCGGCACCCTGCGGGTCACCAACGCCACGAGTGTGGTCCTGCTGATCTCCATCGGCTCCAGCTACGTCAACTACCGCAACGTCGGCGGCGACTACGGGGGCATCGCACGGCAGCGCCTGAGCGCTGCCCGGGCCACCAGCTTCGACTCGCTGCGCAGCAGGCACGTGGCCGACTACCAGGCGCTTTTCAACCGGGTCACCCTGGACCTGGGCCGCACCTCGGCCGCGAACCAGACGACCGACGTGCGGATCGCCCAGCACAACAGCGTCAACGACCCGCAGTTCTCCGCGCTGTTGTTCCAGTTCGGCCGGTACCTGCTGATCTCGTCCTCACGGCCCGGCACCCAGCCGGCCAACCTGCAGGGCATCTGGAACGACTCGCTGACCCCCTCGTGGGACTCGAAGTACACGATCAACGCGAACCTGCCGATGAACTACTGGCCGGCCAACACGACGAACCTGGCCGAGTGCCACAACCCGGTGTTCGACATGGTCCGGGAGCTCTCCGTCGCCGGTGCGCGTACCGCTCAGGTGCAGTACGGCGCGGGCGGCTGGGTCACTCACCACAACACCGACGCGTGGCGGGCCACCGCCGTGGTGGACGGCGCGTTCTGGGGGATGTGGCAGACCGGTGGCGCGTGGCTCTCGGTGTTGATTTGGGACCACTACCTGTTCAACGGCGACATCGAGTTCCTGCGGACGAACTACCCGGCCATGAAGGGCGCCGCGCAGTTCTTCCTGGACACGCTGGTGACCGAGCCGACCCTCGGCTACCTGGTCACCAACCCGTCCAACTCACCGGAACTCAGCCACCACTCGAACGCCAGCGTGTGCGCCGGCCCCACCATGGACAACCAGATCCTGCGCGACCTCTTCGACGGCGTCGCCCGCGCCAGCGAGATCCTGAACGTGGACAGCACCTTCCGAGCCCAGGTCCGGGCCACCCGGGACCGGCTCCCCCCGATGAAGATCGGTTCGCGCGGCAACATCATGGAGTGGCTCTACGACTGGGTGGAGACCGAGCCCAACCACCGGCACATCTCCCACCTCTACGGGCTGGCCCCCAGCAACCAGATCACCAAGCGCGGCACCCCGCAGCTGTTCGAGGCGGCGCGCCGGACCCTGGCGTTGCGCGGCGACGACGGGACGGGCTGGTCGCTGGCCTGGAAAATCAACTTCTGGGCCCGGATGGAGGAGGGCAAGCGGGCCCACGACCTGATCCGCTACCTCGCCACCACCGCCCGACTCGCGCCCAACATGTTCGACCTGCACCCGCCGTTCCAGATCGACGGCAACTTCGGCGCGACGGCGGGCATCGCCGAGATGCTGCTGCAGAGCCACGCCGGTGAGCTGCACATCCTGCCCGCGCTGCCACCGGCGTGGCCGGCCGGGAAGGTGACCGGCCTGCGGGGTCGCGGCGGGCACACGGTCAGCATCACCTGGAGCAACGGTCAGGCCACCGAGGTACTCGTCCGGCCGGACCGCGCCGGCACGGTCCGCCTGCGCGCCCGCATCCTCACCGGCACCGTCACGGTCGTCGACACCGCCGACGGTTCGGCGCCCCGGGTCACCCGGATAGAGTCCGACCTGGTCGAGGTCACCGTCCAGGCGGGGCGCACCTACCGGGTCACCAGCACGGGCGTCGCCACGCCGACGCTGGAGCAGAGCTTCACCAACGTGGGCATCACCAACGACAGCAACACCAACGTGGGGAATTTCGACGGCGGCGGGGCGTCGCTCTCGGCGCAGGCCCTGGCGCAGGCCGGGGCCAGCCCGGGTGCCACGATCAGCCGCAACGGGGTGAACTTCCGCTGGCCCAACGTCAGCCCCGGCACCGCCGACAACGCCGTCGCCTCCGGCCAGACCATCGGCATCAGCGGCACCGGCAGCACGCTCGGCTTCCTGCTGACCGGCACCTACGGCGCGGTGTCCGGGACAGGCACCGTCGTGTACGCCGACGGCACCCGCCAGACGTTCACGCTGAGCTCGCCCGACTGGTACGGCGGCCCGCACTCCGGTGGCACCGCCGCCATCGTGTCCGCGTACCAGAACCGGCCCAACAACGTCCGCCAGAACACCGCGGCCTGCATCTACTACGTGGGCGTGTCGCTGCAGAGCAAGGCCGTGGCCCAGGTGGTCCTGCCCAACATCAGCGCGCGGCCGGCGGCCAACGTGCCGACCATGCACGTCTTCGCCATCGCGATCGGCGGCTGACGGCGACGATTCCTGCTTGGGGGAGCACGACCGGGCCCGTCCCACCGGGGGACGGGCCCGGTCGTGTTTGCGCTCGGCGGTGACCGCCGGTCATCTTCCTCGGGTCGGATTCGGTGATGAGCGGTATACCTCAGAGTCATACTCATGACTCTGAGGTATACCGCTCATCAGCACATCGACGTGCCGGGTCAGCCGGAGCGCACCCCGGAGTCGGGCATACTCGGCCTGTTCGTCCAGGGCCTGCGCTCCCCGCGGCTCTCGATCCGGAAGTGGTCGACGGCGACGTCGAGGTCGGTGGAGGCGCCGCCCCGGTTGAAGGCCAGCACCCCGGCCTTCGTCGGCTCAACGTTCAGCGTCTGGGAGCCGATGTAGCGGTAGACGCTTCCGTCGGTGGAGTAGTAGGCCCGGTACCGGTCCCCGGTCTTGGTCAGCCGCAGCCAGATGGCCCCGTCGGCCCCGACGATGCGCTGGGCGTCCGCCCCGGTGATCTCCACCGTCGATGTGACGCCGCTCTGTTCGCGCAGGAAGACGAGCCGGGCCTTGTGGACCGGTGCGTTGGCGTTGGCCATCTCCCAGGCGAGCTTCACGTAGTTGTCGTCGTTCGCGTACGCGAGGACACCGCCCTGCTCGTTGTTGGCGGCGAGTGGCCGGGAGAAGACGATCCGGGAGTCGGCCGTCCAGTCTCCGTCGACGTCCTGGAGCGCCAGGTTCCGCGCGGTGTTGGCGGTGCCCTGCAGGTCGCCCTGCTGGGCGGTGATGACGAGTGACCCGTCGGCCAGACGCCACCTGCTGTCGTCCGGCCGGACCCACTGCCACTGCGGGCCGAGCGAGGTCGAGTCGAACTCGTCGCTGCCGGTGAGGGTGGTGTTCAGGTCGACCACGTAGACCGACGACGCGCCGCCGTTGGTGACGGTGACCCGAGCCTGCCCGGTGGCGCTGTCAGCCTGCTCGACCACCACCGAGGCGGCGGGGTCGGCGGCACGCGCCGCGACGGTCGGCACGGTCGTGGTGCCGGCCGGCGTGAGGACGTTGTAGTGCCGCACCGCCGGGGAGAAGGACGCCAGGGGCTCGTCGTCGACGCGCAGGCTCGCGAGCGTCGTGTCGGGCACCAGGTTGAAGACGTAGTTCTTCACCAGCGGCCCGAAGAAGCCCTTGGTGGTGACCTTGACGACTGCCTGACCGGGTACGTCGGCCGCCTGCGAGACGATCTCGTAGCGGGCCTTCCGGTCGGCGGTCCGCACCTTCGTGATGGTCGGCGACGCCCCGGCCGGCACCGGGATGGTGTACGCGTTGTCCGACAGGTTGAAGCCGCCGAACTCCTTCCCACCCACCACGATCGTCGCGGACAGCGGTGCGCCGTCCACCGGGATGTCCCGCCCGCTGAACTCCTTCCAGTAGTTCACCGACGTGTCCCGCCAGTCGGCGGCGTCCGCCTCGTGGACGGCCAGCTTGGCGCGTACCTCCGTGAACCGGCGTGCGTCGATGTCGGGCTGGAGATTCTCCCAGGTCTCCCGCATCCAGGTCACGTACTGCACGCCCATCTGGTAGCGGTAGACCAGCTCGTCCCAGAAGGTCCGACCGTTGTCCATCCGATGACCCCAGGGCACGTGGTGGAACCACATCAGCAGGTTCTCCGGCACCGACTCGATGTCGCCGTAGCGTTGCTGCAACCGGGGGAAGTACTGGGCGGCCAGGTTGCTGCCGGTGGGGGAGCGGTCGAAGCCCAGCCCGACGCTGTCGGCCTTGTTGTAGTAGATCGGGCTCCAGTCGTCGCGGCCCGCCCAGTCGGCGGGGTCGGGGCGGTAGTGGGCGCCCTCGGCGAACTGGTGGCCGATGCCCAGCGGCGTCTGGTAGCTGACCAGCGACTCCCAGGAACCCATCATCATCGCCCGGATGGTGTCGACGACCCGGCGGTCGTTGCTCCAGGTCATCCGGACCCAGTCCGTGGCGATGTCCGCCGAGTCGAGGGTCCAGTCCCACGCCTGGCGGCCGAAGGCGAAGAGGTTCGCCTGGGAGAAGTGGTGTCCGGTCAGGTTGTCGGCGTTGCCGAGGTTGGCGACCCCGACGATGGCGGTGTCCGAGTGGTGCTGGGCGGTCCCGTCGACGACGTCGCCGACCAGGCGCTCGCGCAGCAGTTTCCCGTTGGCGTCGGTGGCGTACGTGTCGGTCTTGAGGATCTCCTCGTACATCGGACCGAGGTAGGCCAGCATCCAGTTCTGGCCCGTGTACTCCTGCGTGATCTGGAGTTCCAGGGCCTGGTTGGTGTTCTCCATCCGGCCGAACATCGGGTGGATGGGTTCCCGGGCCTGGAAGTCCAGTGGCCCGTTCTTGGTCTGGAGGAACACGTTGTCGGCGAAGCGCCCCCGGCTGCCGTCCGGCTGGACCTCGTCGTCGATCGGCCCGAACTCCAGGTAGGCCCGCTTGAGCCGGTCGTTGTCGACCTCGGCGTTGTAGACGAACGTCCGCCAGTGCACGGTCATCCCGAGCGGCGCCACCGCGGCGGCGATGGCGTTCGCGCCGTCACCGTGGTCGTACCCGAAATCCTGTGGCCCCGGCTGGCCCTCCGAGTTGGCCTTCACGGTGAGGCCCATGAAGTCCGGGATGGCGGTCTGGATCTGCCGGGCCCGGCGGTTCCACCAGCCTCGGAAGTCGGTGCCGTACGGGTCGAGCTGGCTGTTGGTCAGCGTGTCCGGCGCGAACCGGCTGTCGGTGGGCGCGGTGTAGCGGATCGACAGGCCCAGCTTGACGCCGTACGGGCGCAGCGCGTCGGCGAGGGCCGCCTCCTGCGCGATCCGGGCACTGGTCAGGTACGCGTTGTCGGCGTTGACGTTGTTGATGGTGATGCCGTTGATGCCCAGGGACGCCAGCGCGCGTGCCACCACGATGTAGCGGTCCAGGATGACCGGCAGGTTCCGGCCGGCGCTCGCCCCGGTCGCCGCGAAGTTGAAGATCGCCCCGCTCTCGCCGTTCAGTCCGCCCAGCCCGGAGGCGTTGTTGCCGGCGTAGAGGCGCTCGGTCTCCCAGTTGTTCAGCAGCCGGTTTTTGATCTTCGGTGACTCGGCGACGCGGAGGCGGTCGATGGGCTTCTGCGTCTGCAGCAGCCGCAGGAACGCGTACGTGCCGTACAGCGCGCCGAGGTCGGTGTTGCCGGCGATGACGGTGAACCGCGCCTTCCCGCTCGTCACCGAGCGGACGAGGTAACCCTCGTCACCGACCCTGGCCAGGTCCCGCGCTGGGACGGCACGGCTCACCACCGGCGAACTCGTGGGCGTGCCGACGACCACGGCACCGTCCGGAACGCGGTGACCGTCGGCGGTCGTCACGGGAGTCGGTCGGCCGAGCAGCCCGCCCAGCCCGCGTACCAGCTCGTCCCGGGCCGCGCCCAGCGTGGTCTCGGCCAACTTCTCGGCGGACCCGGGGGCCATGGCGAGATCCGGCGTGTGCCGGTGGACCTTCGTGGCGTCGGCGTTCTCGACCACGATGCCGGTGACCGTCCGGCGGTAGTCGCGCAGCAGCTTCGGGTCGCTCACCGGCACGTACCGCAGCCACAGGTCGGAGCCGCTGTAGTCGTCAGGCGACGGGGCCGCGGCGACCGGTGTGGTGGCGACCGTGAGGATGGCCGCGACCGTGGCGAGCACCGTTCCCAGCACGATGAGGGTTCGCCGTAGCCTGGGCGTCGAGCCTCGGATCATCGCCGTCTCCTCGTTCGTCCGCTCGGGAAGTCGTGCGTTCCGGCGCGCACGACATTCGACAGATCGTGAAACGTCGATGCTGCGCGGTGCGACCGCAGCTCGGCAACGAGTTGTCGTTTCTTGCCGCGACCCGCGCGGCCTCAGGGCGTCCCGGCCGTTGCTGGGCCGCCCCACCCGAATCGGGTAGCGCCGCCCGCTCCCTCGTGGAACTGTCGCCGCGTGACTCAACCGACTCTGCGCACCGCCCGTCTGCTGATGGTCCCCCTCGCCGATCGGCACTTCGAACTGGAGGTCGAGCTCGACTCCGACCCGGAGGTGCTTCGCTACCTCACCGGGCGGGCGCGATCCAGGGACGAGGTGGCCGCGTCTCACGCGCGGAGGTTGGCGCTGTCCGGCACGGTGGACGGCCTGGGTTACTGGATGGCGTTCGGGTCCGATGGCGGTGCGCGCGGCACGGTAGCGCCGGAGCGCGAAGACGAGGGCGACTTCATCGGGCTCATGATGCTTCCGCCGGCACACGGCCCCGACCAGCCTGACGATCCCACCGTCGCGGAGTTGGGCTACCGGCTCGCCCGCCGCTGCTGGCGGAGAGGTCTGGCCAGCGAGGCATCCCAGGCCCTACTGGAGCATGCCTTCGACACGGTCGGGCAGAGCCGGGTGATCGCGCAGACCATGACGGTGAACGTCGGCTCTCAGGGCGTGATGAAGGCCGTCGGGATGCGGTACGTGCGCACGTACTTCCCCTCCTGGGACGACCCGATCCCAGGCATGGAATCCGGCGAGGTGGAGTACGAGATGACCCGTGAGATGTGGGAGGCGCGTCTGACGGTGTGGGGGCTGACGTTGACCACGGACATCGCACGGCAGGTCAGGCAGTGGCGGGCCGATGACTACACCTGGCGTGCGATCGCCGCCGCTGCCGACCAGCAATGGGGCACCGAAACCGGAGGCAACCAGCTCTTCGGGAGTGACCTCTGCCTAAAGAGCGCGCGGATGCTCGGTGAGAATCCGGATGCCGATCCCTGGAACTGATCGTCGGCGACCGCGGCCAACACGGACACCCGATCCGATGTGGAGGTGCTCGGTGAACCTGCTGATCTCGTCGTCACTGCCCCGTGGACCGAACCATCCCCGTCAGGACAGCTGGGCTGCCGGGTTGGTCGACTGTCGTTGGCGTACCCACGGTCGGGCGCGACCCGCGCTCCGGCGGGCGGCCGTCGAGTGGCGGACCACGAGGCGTACCGGCAGGACCATCGGCCGGCCGGCGTGCCCGGGGGCGCCCTCGATCATCGTGAGCAGGTGCCGGGTCGCCGCTGAGCCCTCCGCGTAGAAGGGCGCCGCGACAGTGGTCAGCCCGGGTGTGACGATGTCGGCGGCGAGGGTGTTGTCGAAACCCACGATGCTGACGTCGCCCGGGACGTCGACACCCCTCCGGGTGAGGCCGCGGATGAGCCCGATCGCCATCTGGTCGTTGAAGGCGAGGACGGCGGTCGCGGGGCGGGCGCGTAGTTCCTCGGCGGCTCGCTCGCCGCCCTCGATGGTCGGGCTGAACGGGCCGATCTGACGTACCTTGATCTCCAGCTCCATGCCGGCTTCGAGCAACGACCGCCAGCGGATGCCGTTCGGCCAGGACGCCTGCGGCCCCGCGACGTAGGTGATGTGGTCGTGGCCCAACTCCCCGAGGTGCTCGGCCGCCCGCCGGACCCCACGGGGGTTGTCGGTCACGACGCAGGGCACGTCGGCGACGGCCCGGTTGAGGACCACCACCGGCCGCTGCTTGGCGAACATTCGGATCGCCGAGTCCGACATCCGGCTGCTGGCCAGCACGATGCCGTCGACCGTCGACATGGTGCGTTCGATCGCCGCCCGCTCCAGCCGGTCGGACTCCTGGGCGTCGATGAGCACCGTGGTGTACTCGTCGTGCATCGCCGTCTCCTGCGCCCCGCGCACGATCCCGGCGTACACCGGGTTGGTGATGTCGGCGATGACGAGCGCGATCATCCGCGTGCGGGACGTGGTGAGGGCGCGGGCCAGCGGGTTGGTCCGGTAGCCCAGCCGCTCGGCGACCTGCCGGACCCGTTCGGCGGTCTCGGAATTGACGCGACTCGGGCGGGAGAAGGCACGGGACACGGTGGAGGGTGAGACGTCGGCTTCGGCCGCGACATCGTAGATCGTGGCTCTCTTGTCGGGCGGCCTGGTGTGGTCGGGCATCGATGCTCCCCCCGGCTACGCGCCGTGATCATGCTATGACGCCGGTGCGAACTCGGCAATGCCCCGGCAACATTCAGGCCCATGAACGTGTCCGCCCGAGGCAATACATGGCAACCCGTTGCCGTCACGGCGGGTCGGCTGCCTGAATGCCAGCACGGACGGCCCATGGCGGGCGGCCTGCGGGCGACCGGCCTGAGCGGAGCGTGGACCTACCTGGCCGGGCCGGGTAGCCGACGAAGGAGACGGCTGATGGGTATGACGCGGCGAGGCGCCCTCCTGGTCACGGCATCGTCGCTCCTGGTGGGCGCGGTCGGGTGCGGAGCGCCGGAGAGCCCCGGCGACACCTCGGGTGACACCTCCGGTGAGGTGCCGCAGCGACCCGGCCGGGCGGTGACGCTCAACGTGCTCGACGTGGCCGGCAACCTGCAGCTGACCCAGGGCATGATCGACGAGTTCGTGTCGAAGAACCCCGACGTGATCTCCCGGGTGACGTACTCGAAGGCACCGGCGCCCGAGCTGGCCGGCAAGATCAAGGCCCAGCAGGGTGCGGACCGGGTGGACATCGGTCTGGTGTTGACCGGCGTCGACGGCCTCGCCGCCGGGATCGAGCAGGGGCTCTGGGTCGACGTGCTGCCGACGTTCGCCGACCGCCTCGGTGGGATGCGGAACTACCTGGAACCGGCCGCCGCGATGCAGAAGCTCGCCGGCAACGCCGGCGTCACGGTCACCTACTACCCGTCCGGGCCGCTGCTCGAATACCTGCCGTCGCGCCTCGCGACGCCGCCCACCACCGCGCAGGCGCTCCTCGCCTGGGCGAAGGCCAACCCCAAGAGGTTCCAGTACGCCCGGCCCGCCAACTCCGGTCCGGGGCGTACGTTCCTGATGGGGTTGCCCTACATCCTGGGCGACACGAACCCCAAGGACCCCACCGCGGGCTGGGACAAGACGTGGGCCTTCCTCAAGGAGTTGGGTCAGTACGTCGACTACTACCCGTCCGGCACCACCGAGACGATGAAGAACCTCGCCAACGGCACCGCCCACCTGATCGTCAGCACCACCGGCTGGGACATCAACCCCCGCGTGCTGGGCACGGTGCCCAAGGACGCGAGGATCGCCACGATCGAGGGGTTCCACTGGGTCACCGACGCGCACTACGCCGTCATGCCGAAGGGTGTCTCGACCGACACCCAGGCCGCGGTGCTGGCCCTGCTGGCGTTCATGCTCACCCCCGAGCAGCAGGCGAAGGCGTACGACGAGGGGTACTTCTACCCCGGGCCGGCGGTGAAGGACGTCCAGCTCACCTCGGCGCCGCAGAAGAGCCAGGACGCCATCCGCGAGTTCGGGCGTCCCGAGTACGACGCGCTGATCGCCGGTAACCCCACCGAGGTCCCGCTGGACGCGAAGAGTCTCGTGGCGGCGTTCAACCGCTGGGACCGGGAGATCGGCGGCGGGAAGGTCAAGCAGGGATGAGCGCCTTCTCCCGACTGCGGTTGGACGGGGTGTCCCGCGACTTCGGCGGACAGGCCGCGCTCAGCGAACTGGACCTGACCATCGAGGCGGGGGAGTTCATCGCCCTGCTCGGCCCGTCCGGCTGTGGGAAGTCGACGGCGTTGAACTGCCTGGCCGGGCTCCTGCCGTTGACGGCGGGGAGCATCTGGCAGGACGTGCGCCGGATCGACACGCTACCGCCCGAGCGGCGCGGCTTCGGCATGGTGTTCCAGAGCTACGCGCTCTTTCCGCATCTGACGGTCCGGGCGAACATCGCCTTCGGGCTGCGGATGCGCCGGGTGCCCAAGGACGAGACGCGCCGACGTACGGAGGAGGCGGTGCGTCTGGTGCGGCTGGAGGACCACGTCGACAAGTTGCCCGGCCAGCTCTCGGGTGGTCAACAGCAACGCGTCGCCATCGCCCGCGCCGTCGTGTTCGAGCCGTCCCTCGTGCTGATGGACGAGCCGTTGAGCAACCTCGACGCCAAGCTGCGCCTGGAGATGCGTTCCGAGATCCGCCGGCTGCACCAGTCGCTCGGCCTCACCACGGTGTACGTCACCCACGACCAGGAGGAGGCACTCTCCCTGGCCGACCGGTTGGTGGTGCTGCGGGAGGGGCGGGTGCAGCAGGTCGGGTCGCCGCGCGAGTTGCACACCCGACCGGCGAACCGGCACGTCGCCGACTTCATGGGCTACCGCAACCTGTGGCCGGGCCGGGTCGACCAGGTCGACGGCGCCCGGGCCGCCGTCGAGTCGTCGGGTCACCGCCTGCTCGGCGAGGTGGTGGGGGACCTGCGCGCGGGGGCGGACGCGGTGCTCGCGGTGCGCCCCGAGGACATCCGCGTCGACGGGCCCGGCGAGACCCGAAACGCCATGTCGGCCACCGTCGAGGTGGTGGAGTACCAGGGGCGTGAGGTGGCGGCCGAGGCTCGTACCGACGCGGGCCTGTTGCTGCATCTGCGTACCGATCAGCGCATCGCACCGGGCGACCAGGTCAAGGTCGCCGTCGACCCGCAGCGGCTGCTGGTGTATCCCGCCGACAAGGCGCGGCGGACCGACCGTCTCGCGGACGCCTCGCAGGCGGCGCGGTGAGCGGCACCGGGTCCGGGCGACCGCCGGCGCACTGGCGGCACCGTCTCGCCGAGCGGGGCGTCGACCGCCAACTCTGGTTGCTGGTCCCGGCACTGGTCTTCGTGGTCGCCCTGTTCCTCTACCCGTTCTTCTACGGGCTGGGGCTCTCGTTCCAGCCGACCGAGGGCGGGCCGTTCAGCGACTACGCCCGGTTCTTCTCCGACGCCTACGAGCGCGGCACGATCTGGATCACCCTGCGGATCGCACTGCCGGCGGCGCTCCTGAACGTCCTCGCGGCGGTGCCGATCGCCTACCGGATGCGGGGACGTTTCCGCGCCAAGCGGCTGGTCACCACACTGCTGGTCGTGCCGATCACGCTCGGCACGGTGCTCACCGCCCAGGGGCTGCTGAACTTCCTCGGCCCGACCGGCTGGTTCAACCGGATCCTGCTGGCCACGAGCCTGGTCGACGAGCCGGTGCGACTGACCCACAACTACTGGGGCGTCTTCTTCTCCCTGGTGATCACCGGATTCCCGTTCGCGTTCCTGCTGGTGCTCTCGTACCTCTCCGGCATCGACCCCACCCTGGAACGGGCGGCCGCGACGCTGGGGGCGGACTGGCGTCGCCGGTTCACCCGAATCACCCTCCCGCTGCTGATGCCCGGCCTGGCCACGACCTTCTGCCTGACGTTCGTGCTGGCGTTCAGCGTGTTCCCGTCGGCCGTCCTGGTCGGCAACCCGGCCGGTGAGACACGGGTCATCTCCCTCGCCGCGTACCAGGCGGCCTACGAGCAGTACGACTATCCGTACGCGTCGGCCATCGCGATGATCATGGGCTTCGTCGAGTTGGTCGTCATCGTGCTGGTGTTGGCCGCGCGCAGCCGCTTCTACACCGGCTCCACCGGAGGCAAGGGCTGATGGCAACGATCACCGAGGCGCCACCGGTGCCGCCCCCCGCCCGCACCGGACGGCGGCGCATCACCGCGCGACCGGCCGCCTGGATCGTGTGGGGCGTCGTCGTCTTCTTCTTCCTCAACCTGCTGGGCGTCGTCGCCTCCGTGCTGGTCAGTTCGTTCGGCCGGCGCTGGTTCGACACCTGGCTCCCGGACGGCTACACCACGAGCTGGTACGGGCGGGCCTGGGAGGAGTTCGCCCTCCTGCGGGTCATCGTCGTGACGCTGGAGGTCTCCGTACTCGTCGTGGGCCTCTCGCTGCTGATCGGCGTGCCGGCGTCCTACGTGCTCGCGCGGCGTTCGTTCCCCGGAAAAAGGCTGATCTTCCTCGTGTTCCTGTTGCCCATCCTGATGCCACCGATCACGTACGGCATCCCACTGGCGACCGTCCTCTACAAGTTCGGCCTGGCCGGCAACATGTCCGGGGTGGTGCTCGCCAACCTCGTACCCTCGGTGCCCTTCGTCATCCTGACCATGACCCCGTTCATCGAACAGATCGACCCGCGGATCGAGAGCGCCGCGCGCATGTGCGGCGCGGGCCTGCGGACGGTGTTCCTCCGGGTCCTCGCGCCGTTGCTGGTCCCGGGCATCCTCGCCTCCGCGATCCTCGTCCTCGTCCGGACCGTGGGGATGTTCGAGCTGACCTTCCTCACCGCCGGACCGGACTCGCAGACCCTCGTCGTGGCGCTCTACTACTCGATGTCGGCGTCCGGGATCCGGGCCCAGCAGTCGGTCGACGCCATGGCGGTCATCTACACCTCGATGATGCTCGTCCTGCTCGTCGTCGCCCTGCGCTACGTCAACCCGACGCAGCTCGTGGCGCGGGTCAAGGACGAGCCGGAGCACTGAGCGTCGGCGCGCCGCCCCGCCCTGTCCGGTCAACCACCCACGCCGGTCCGCCGGCCGAGGTGCGGCTCGGCCGCCTCGTCGAGGATCTCACCCACCCGCCCGACGACCGCGTGGAGTGCGGGCAGCTTCGTGCGTAGACCGCGGTACACCGCGGCGTGGGCCGGGTCGACAGCGACCGGCTCGCTGCGGGTGCCCTCGGGGTCGAGCCGGGTGACGGCCGCCCGAAGGTCGTGAGCGAGACCGATCGCGAAGAGCCCGAGCGCTGCCGCGCCGAGGGTGGCGTCGTCAGCCGCGGCGTCCGACGCCCGCACCGGACAATCCAGGACCGCCGCCATCACCTGCCGCCACAGCGGAGAACGGAACGCGCCACCGGCCAGGCGGACACTGTCGACCGGCGTCAACGCGGCCAGGCGGTCACGGACACCGCCGAGGTGCAGACAGACACCCTCGACGGCGGCCCGCACCAGGTGACCACGGGAGTGCCGGCCGCGTAACCCCAGATACGCGCCCGGCGGGCCGGAGCCCTCCGGGAAGGCGCGGTCGTCCCCGACATGGGGCAGCATCACGAGGCCGTCGCTTCCCGGGGCGATCCGCTCGGCGAGCGTCAGGAGCGCGGGCGGGGTGTCGGACGCCGCGGGATGGTCGGGCGCGAGGGCGTGACCGGCCCAGCGTACGACGTCGCCGACGGTCCGGCCGACGACCCACGCGTCCTCGGTCAACGCGCCGCAGGAGAAGCCCTCCGCTGCGTCGACGAGGGGAGCCGCGACCACCGTCCACAGGGTGCCGGTCGTCCCGAGCGTCAGGCCGCCGACGGTGCTCTCGATCGCCGCGGCGCCCAGACTACGTAACGGTTCGTCGGCCGCGCCCACCACGACGGGCGTGCCGGACGGCAGACCGACCGACCGCCCGGCCGTCGCCGAGAGCCGCAGGACGGCTGTGGTGGGCAGGACCGGGGGCAGGTGACTCTCGGACACCCCGACGAGGTCGAGGACGGCCCGACTCCACACCCGCCGGTGGACGTCGAACAGCCCGGTGCCGGACGCCGACGACAGCTCGGTCACCAGCGTCCCGGTCAGCCGGTGGACCAGATAGTCCTTGAGACCGATCCACCACCGCGTCGCTGTGCAGAGGTACGGCTCGTGGCGGGCGAACCACATCAGTTTGCAGAGCGGGCTGCCCGGATGCACGGGGGTGCCCGACAACCGGTGCAGCTCTCGACTCTGACCGGAGGACCGTAGGTCGCGGGCCACGTCGGCGGACCGCGAGTCGTACCTGGTGAGCAACGGTGTCATCGGCGTCAGCGCCGCGTCCAGCCCGATCAGGCCGTGCCCGGCGCAACTGAGCGCGATGGCGACGACCTCCGCGCCGGGGGTGCCGGCGACACACGCGGACATCGCCGCCAGGGTGGCCGCCACCAGGACGTCGGGCTCCTGCACCAGCCAGCCCGGTACCGGTTGCCGCAGTGGGCACTGCCGGGTCGCGACGTGCGGGGCGGTCCCGTCCAGCGCGAACGATGCCGCCCGGACGGTCGTGGTGCCCACGTCGACGGCGAGGATGACACGACGTCCCGGCCCCATGCGGCAATGGTCGAGCGGTGTTCGCCGGGTCGGCAAGCGGTTGCGCGCTGTTGTCGTCGCCCCGGCCCGTCGCCGCGACGAGCGGTAGCCTCTCGGCTGCTCAGACCAGGAAGTTCTCCCGCATCCTCGCGCCCAGGTTGATCCCACCCACGGTGCGCGGGCCGGCCGGGTCGTGCACGCTGACCGTGTTGTTGCGGCGCATCAGCTCACGTACCGCCGGTGGCAGGCGGGGCGGATCGTCCATGGCGGCGAGGACCTGCCCGGCGCTCAGGATCAGTCGGTCGGCCAGGGCGGCGGCGTCGGTGTCGACCCGTACCCGTCCGTACTCCCAGGCGGCGGTGGTGAGGTCGAGCACCTCGAACACGCGGGTCAGCAGCGGGTTCGGGTCGGTCACCCGGTCGAGTCGCGGCGCGCGGCTGCCGACCACGGTGACCGCGGCGGCCACCTGCGCGTACGGGTGGAAGCCGCTCGGCAGGGCGAACAGCGGCCAGCGCAGGGCGTGACCGGCCTCCACCCACAGCGGCCGGTAGTTGCGGCGGTGCACCAGGAGACGTCGACCCGTCCGGCGGTGGATCTCCTGAGCCTGGGCCTGAAGGTCCACGTGGGCCTCGTCGGCGACCTGGCTCACGATCCGGGCTGCCACCACCAGGCCGTCGTCGCTGTCCAGCGCTGCGGTCAGCGCCTGGACCTGGTCCGGGAATCGGACCTGCGCGTGGGCGCCGTAGCGGGACTGGGCGTCCCGCAACAGCGTCTGCTGTCGTCCCGGGTCGAGCTGGACCCGCCTACCGCCCAGCAACCGCCGGAGCCAACGCATGTCGCCTCGTTTCAGCAGAGCCGTCGTGGACGGCGGCAATGCTAGTGCCTCGTCCGTTCCTCCCTTGCGGACGGGGTGGCGGACCGAGCGTGACCACGAAGCCGACGGGGATCGGCACTCGCCGCACGATCCCGGCGAAGCCTGGGTAGTTTTCCTGTCATGAGTGAGGACACTTTCCGGTCGGTGCGGATCGAGCGCACCAGCGTGGGTAACTACGTCGCGCACAACGTCCGCGGCGGGTCGGTGTCGCTGGGCACGGGCGAGGACTCCAGCTTCACGCCGGTGGAGCTGCTCCTGGCGGCGATCGGCGGTTGCAGCGCGGTCGACGTCGACCACATCACCAGCCGCCGTGCCGAGCCCCGCCAGTTCTCCGTCGCGGTCACCGGCGACAAGATCCGGGACGAGCTCGGAGGGAACCGGATGGAGAACATCACCGTCGAGTTCACCGTGACGTTCCCGGCGGGCGCGGACGGAGATCGGGCGCGCGAGGCGTTGCCCCGCTCGGTGCAGCAGTCGCACGACCGACTCTGCACGGTTTCCCGCACCGTCGAGCTGGGCACGCCGGTCTCGGTCGCCATCGCCGCCGGCTCGGCCGGGGAAGACCCGCTCTGAGCACGTCAAGCTAGTCTGTAGAGAATTAACAACATCAATGGTTTGAGGTTATGGGAGCGCTCCCGTAACATACCTGACGCGGCCTGTTAACGCTCACATGCGCTTCACTCGCAGTGACCACCGCCAATGCATTCGGCCGCCATCCCCGTCAGGAAGGTGCTATATGACCAGATCCAGAGCTACCAATGTCGGCCTGGTCTCGGCCGGCGTTGCCCTGCTGGTGTCGTCGTCGGTCGTCGCGGCGTTGCCGGCCGGCGCCGCGGCAGCGGGTTGTTCGGTGAACTACGCCGTGGCGTCGCAGTGGCAGGGCGGTTTCACCGCCAACGTGGCGGTCACGAACCTGGGCGACCCGCTCACCAGCTGGACGTTGACGTGGTCGTACGGCGCCGGGCAGACGGTGACGCAGGCGTGGAGCACCTCGGTGACGCAGAGCGGATCGGCGGTGACGGCGAGGAACGTGAGCTACAACGGCGCGGTCCCGACCAACGGCTCGGTGTCGTTCGGCTTCAACGGCTCGTGGACGGGCAGCAACCCGGTGCCGACGAGCTTCGCCCTGAACGGTGTCACCTGCACCGGTGGCACGACGCCGACGACCCCGCCGCCCACGACCCCGCCGCCCACCGACCCACCGCCGACGACGCCGCCCCCGACCAACACGTGTGACCTTCCGTCGTCGTACCGGTGGTCGTCGACTGGTGCGTTGGCGCAGCCGAGGTCGGGTTGGGTGTCGTTGAAGGACTTCACCGTCGCGCCGTACAACGGCCAGCAGCTCGTCTACGCCACCACCCACGACACCGGCACCAGGTGGGGTTCGATGAACTTCGGGTTGTTCTCGAACTACTCGCAGATGGGCTCGGCGAGCCAGAACGCGATGAACAACGCGACCGTGGCGCCGTCGTTGTTCTACTTCGCGCCGCGCAACATCTGGGTGCTCGCGTACCAGTGGGGTGGCCCGGCGTTCTCGTACCGGACCTCCAGCGATCCGACCAACCCGAACGGGTGGTCGTCGCCGCAGACGCTGTTCAGCGGCAGCATCACGGGTTCGGGGACGGGGCCGATCGACCAGGCGGTGATCGGTGACAGCCAGAACATGTACCTGTTCTTCGCCGGGGACAACGGCAAGATCTATCGGGCGAGCATGCCGATCGGGAACTTCCCGGGCAGCTTCGGGTCGAACTACACGACGATCATGAGTGACACGACGAACAACCTGTTCGAGGCCGTCCAGGTCTACAAGCTCCAGGGTCTGAACAAGTACCTGATGATCGTCGAGGCGATCGGGTCGCAGGGTCGCTACTTCCGCTCGTTCACGGCCAGCAGCCTGGGTGGTTCGTGGACGCCGCAGGCCACCAGTGAGAGCAACCCGTTCGCGGGCAAGGCCAACAGCGGTGCCACCTGGACCAACGACATCAGCCACGGTGAGCTGCTGCGGACCAGCGCGGACCAGACGATGACCGTGAACGCCTGCAACCTGCAACTGCTCTACCAGGGTCGTTCCCCCAACTCGGGCGGCGACTACGGCCTCCTGCCGTACCGCCCGGGTCTGCTGACCCTGCAACGCTGACCGGGTTCGATCACGCTCGACCGACCCGGAACGGGCGGGCTCGGCGTCACGCCGAGCCCGCCCGCACCACGCCGAGCGCAGAAGATCCACCGGCCGCACCGGGTCCTCGCCGTACGGCCGGGGCCCGGTCGGTTCCAGCGCTGAGGCCGGCGGGGACGTCCGTGTAAGGATGATGTGTGAGCTGGCGGCTCGAAACCTGGTACTGGCTCGCTCCCGCGACGTCCGACTGACGAAAGCGGACACGACACGCGTCACCGGGGCAGCCGGCGGCTGACGAGTTTGGAACGATGGGCCTACCGACATCATCCGACTCGAAGGGACCCCGTGATGGCGAAGGTCATCTCCACGCTGTTCATCTCGGCCGACGGCGTGGCCGAGATCGACCCTGACTGGCACTTCCCGTACTTCGACGAGAACATGGGGCGCGCCGTCACGGAGGACTACGAAGCCGCCGACGTGCTGCTCATCGGCCG
This sequence comes from Micromonospora sp. WMMD1155, assembly GCF_029581275.1. NCBI lineage: Bacteria > Bacillati > Actinomycetota > Actinomycetes > Micromonosporales > Micromonosporaceae > Micromonospora > Micromonospora sp. WMMD1155. The sequence continues at coordinate 6,939,579 of NZ_CP120742.1, read as the reverse complement.
CGAGACCTACGACAGCTTCGCCGGCGCCTGGCCGGACCGGGAGGCCGCCGGTGGGGAGGACGCGCCGTTCGCCAAGCAGCTCGGGGATGTCCGCAAGGTCGTCGTCTCCCGTCAGGCGTTGGACTTCTCCTGGCGTAACTCCGAGCTGATCAAGGGTGACCTCTTCGACGCCGTCGCCGCGCTGAAGGCGGACCCGGGTGTCCGTGGCATCCTCATTCCCGGGTCCATCTCGGTGGTGCAGCAACTGCTCGCCGCGGGGCTGGTCGACGAGCTGCGCCTGTTGGTGCACCCGGTGGCGGCCCGCAAGGGACGCAAGCTGTTCGACGAGGGCGACTCGGCGTACCACCTGCGCGTGGTGGCGACGGAGACGTTCCCGACGGGGGTGCTCCGCGTGATCTATGCACCGGCCCCGGCTCCCACCCCGACCGGCTACGACGACGTCAGGGACCAGGTGCCCGCCGGGAACTAGTCGGGCCGTCCAGTCCGTCGTACGCCCGTGTGAAGATTCGCGCCGTGACCGAATGGACGTACAACGACCGCCCCGACGGCGTGCGGTTCCTGACCGACCGCATCCCCGAGCCGGGGCGCGGCGCGATCGAGGCCGAGCTGTGGTCCTGGATCGTGCGCGGTGAGGATGACGCGGACGATTTCGTCGACTTCTTCGACGACGACGAGGAGCGCTGCGGCGCCACCGACGACGAGCTGCGGGCGGCGCACGGCAAGGCGCTGGCTGCTCGGCGGGCGCAGCAGCGGCAGTGGGGTGAGGTGAGCGGCAACATCTCCCGGGCCTTCGGCGAGCTCAACGAGCTGGGGGTGTTGGCCCGGGAGAATTTCAGCTGTTGTGGCACCTGCGCGAGCGCCGAGATCGACGACGAGCGCGACGACTCCCGGCACTGGCGCGGGTTCCTCTGGTTCCACCAGCAGGACACCGAGTCGCTGCTCGCCAGCGAGGACGGCGAGGTCTACCTCGGCTACGGCGTCTACCCGCCAGCCGACTTCGACGAGACCGCCTACGCGCGTCTGTCCGAGGCCGAGCAGCAGGCCGGCTATCAGGCCGACCTGGAACGACTGCTGGACGACGTCGCGTTCCCGGTGCTGCGCAAGCACGGCATGCGGGTGGAGTGGAACCGCAAACAGTCCAAGCGGATCAGAGTCACCGGCGCCCAGTGGTACGCGCCGTTGGGCTGAGCGCCACCGCGTCCACCCACACCCCGAAGTCCTGTTTAGTGAGGTCTATCTATATTGACGTTCGGCGTTGGCGGGGACAGGATCCTGGCACCACCACCCCCGTGATCCCCCTCCTTGGGAGGCGCCATGACCCGTCCCCGCCTGCCCCTCCTGCGGTCCGCCACCCGGCTGGCCGCACTCGCCCTGGCCACCGCCGGTGTGCTGTTCACCGTCGCCACCCCCGCCAGCGCGGCCGTGCCCACCGGCCGTTACGTCGCGCTGGGCGACTCGTACACCGCAGGCCCCCTGATCCCCACCCAGGTCGACCTGAACTGCCTACGGTCCAACCGCAACTATCCATCGCTGGTGGCCGCGGCCGCCGGCTCGTCGTCGTTCGCCGACGTCAGTTGTTCCGGAGCCACCACTGACGACATCCTCTCCGGTGGCAGCGGTCAGCTGGGCACCGCGCTGCCGCCGCAGCTCAACGCGGTCACGTCGAGCACGGCGCTGGTGACGGTGCAGATCGGCGGCAACGACATCGGCTTCTCGGGCATCATCAGCGACTGCGCCGAGGCGAGTCTCAGCAGCCCGCTCGGGTCACCGTGCAAGAACCGCTACACCGCCGGAGGCGTCGACCAGTTGCAGGCGAGGATCGTCGCCGCGACGCCGAAGGTGACCGCCGTGCTCCAAGCCGTCCGCCGGGCCGCGCCGAGCGCGCGGGTCGTGGTGTTGGGGTACCCGGCGATCCTGCCCGACACCGGTTACGGCTGCTGGCCCGTCGTCCCGATCGCCTACCAGGACGTGCCGTACCTGCGTACCGTCGAGAAGTCGCTCAACGCGATGCTGGCCGGCGTCGCGAGTGCGAACGGCGCCACCTACTCCGACGTGTACACCCCGTCGATCGGCCGCGACGCGTGCAAGGGCAGCAGCACCCGGTGGGTCGAGGGGCTGGTGCCGCAGAACGCGGCCGCGCCGTTCCATCCGAACGCCCGTGGCGAACAGGGCATGGCCACGGCTCTGCTCGCCACGCTGAACAACTGACCGAGCCCGCGAGCCGGCCCCGTCGCAGGTGGCGGGGTCGGCACCCGGGTAGCTCAGGCCCTTGATGCGCGCGACGCCGACCCCATGTGCTCGGGGCGGGACGGTCGCCCTGGCATAGCGGTCCGCTGCGGACGTCTCAGCCGGGTCGGTGTGCGGAGGTCCAGCCGTGCCGGTGCAGCCGTTCGACGCCGTCGAGGAGCAGGTCCAGCGCGAACTCGAATTCGAACCGGTCGTCGCAGCCCTGCCCGACGACGGACGCGTCGTCGTGCGAGGCCGCCGCGGCGATCTCCGCGACGTGCGGGAATCTGGCCGCGACCTCCGGTGGGAGGGCCGTCGGCGGGGTCGGGTCGGTTCGGCCGGATCGACCGGCGCGCCGGTCGGCGTCGAAGAGTTCCTGACTGAAGCCGAGGATCCGACTGCCCATCGCGTGCATCACGTGGTGGGTCAGGTCGACGGAGAATCCGCCGGCGCGAAACGTCCCGATCATGGAGTCGAGGTAGGCGAGGATGGCCGGTGTCGCCATGTTCCGCGACTCGATCGCCAGCGGCGCCCAGGGGTGGCGTTGCAGCACCTCCCGCGCCGAGAGGATTCGTCCGCGGATCGCACGTTTCCAGTCGGCGCCGGGCTCGGACTCGCCGATCTCGCCGACGACCACGTCGATCATGCCGTCCAGCAGCTCGTCCTTGTTGGCCACGTGCTTGTAGAGGGCCATCGGCACGACACCCAGGTCCTGCGCGAGGTTGCGCATGCTGAGGGACTCGATCCCGGCCTCGTCGGCGAGCGCGACCGCGGCGCGGAGGACCCGGCCCCTGCTCAGCGGCGTGCGGGGCAGCGTCTCCGCCTGCTCGGCCATCTCGCTCCTCGTCGTCCGGTGGAACAACCGAACCCTAAACCCCTTGACGGGTGTACGGCGTACACCTAGCCTTCGTGGTGTCAGGTGTACGCCGTACACCTAGAAAGGGGTGAAGCCATGAAGGCGATCGTCCAGGACCGGTACGGCCCACCCGAGACACTCACCCTCGCGGACGTGGACACGCCGGTGCCCGCCCCCGACGAGGTGCTGGTGAGGGTGGAGGCCGCCGCGCTCAACGCGTACGACTGGCATGCCATGCGGGGCGATCCCCGGATGGCGCGCCTGGCCCTGGGGCGGTCCCGGCCCCGGGCCCGCATCCGTGGCCGGGACTTCGCCGGCCGGGTCGAGGCCGTCGGCGCTCGCGTCCGACAGGTCAGCCCGGGCGATGCCGTCTTCGGCGACCTCGGTGACGCCAACGGCGCGTTCGCGGAGTACGTGTGCGTTCCCGAGACCCTGGTCGCGGCGAAGCCCGCGAATCTGACCCCGCAACAGGCCGCGGCTCTGCCGCTGGCCGGTGTCACCGCGCTCATGGGGCTGGACGCCGGGGAGGTCGGGCCCGGTCACCGCGTTCTCGTCAACGGCGCCTCCGGCGGCGTCGGCACTCTCGCGGTCCAGTTGGCCACGGCGCGTGGCGCGACAGTGACGGCCGTGTGCAGCACCCGCAACGTCGACCTGGTCCGCTCCCTCGGCGCCGACCACGTCGTCGACTACACCCGCGACGACTTCGCCCACGACAACCGTCGCTACGACATGGTCTTCGACCTGGTCGGCAACCGCTCGTTGCGAGCACTTCGGCGGGTGCTGACCCCGACCGGGACGCTGGTGCTCTCCGGCGGAGGGGTGTACCGGGGAGGCAGCCTCATCGGGCCGATCGGGCTCATCGCACGCGGACGGTTGCTCGCGCCCCTCGTCCGGCACCGCATCGTCGTCCTCACGGCCGTGCCCGGTCGGCAGCACCTCGACACGCTGCGCACGCACGTCGAAAGCGGCCGTGTCGCACCGGTCATCGACCGGAGTTACCCCCTGCACGAGGTGCCCCAGGCCATGCGGTACCTCGAAGAAGAGCACGCGCGGGCCAAGGTCGTCATCACCGTCTGACCGGCCACGACGTGCCGCTGCGACGTCGACCTGGGACCCGACCCGGCATCGCGGTGCTTGAGATCGGCGCGACCGGGGTACCGACAGTGTCATGCCGATTGTGGGGCAAGTCATCGGAGACCGGTACCGCCTGCTGGAGAGCATCGCCAGCGGTGGGATGGGTGACGTCTGGCGGGCGGTCGACGAGACGCTGGACCGCTGCGTCGCGATCAAGATGCTGCAACCCCGGTTGGTCACCGACGCCGGCTTCGGCGAGCGGTTCCGGCGCGAGGCCCGGGCGATGGCCGCGCTGCGGCACCCCGGCGTCGCCCAGGTCTACGACTACGGCGAGGTGTCCGAGCCCGACGCTCCGGTCCTCGCGTACATCGTCATGGAGTGTGTGCAGGGGCAACCCCTGTCGGAGAAGATCGCCGAGGTCGGTCGGCTGGGCGTGGCCGAGACGATGTCGATCGCCGCCCAGACCGCCCGTGCGCTTCAGGCCGCCCACGACGCGGGCGTCGTACACCGGGACGTCAAGCCCAGCAATCTCGTGATCGAGCCGGACGGGCACGTCGTGCTCGTCGACTTCGGCGTCGCGGTGACGCCGGAGGCGGCGAGCCTGACCGGTACGAACCAGGTCGTCGGCACCGCCCTCTACATGGCACCCGAGCAGGTGACCAGAAGCGAGATCACACCGGCGATCGACATCTACGCCCTGGGGGCCGTCGCCTACCACTGCCTCGCCGGTAGGCCGCCCCACCAGGGCGACAACGCCGTCGCGGTGGCGCTGCGGCACCTCGAAGAGGAGCCTCAGTCGTTGCCCGACGACGTCCCGGCGGCGGTCCAGCGACTGGTCGCCAGCGCGATGGCGAAGGACCCCGCCCGTCGCTTCCCGACGGCGGGAGCCATGGCCACGGCGGCGCAGGCGCTCACGGATCAGTCCGACCAGTTGCTGCGGACCGCCGTCGCGGCACCGGTCGGAGCGCCGGCCGAGCGCACGGAGGTCCAGGGGGCGGTCGTCGGCGGGGCGGCGAAGCGATCGGGCGGTCCCGGGCCGAAGGTGCTCGCCGCGCTTGTCGGATCGATGGCCGCCGCAGCCGCCGTCCTGGTGTTCGCCGACCCCACCGGAGTCATGCCGGGCCGGACCGGGCAACCGTCGACCCCGCCCACGGTGTCGCCGACGGTGCCGTCGCAGCGCGATCCCGGCCCCGGTGGCGGCGGCGGCGAGCCGGCCACCCGCGGCTCGGCGGGCCTGCCGGTCCGGGCGACCGGCTCGGCGACCACGACCCCGACGCCCAGCGGCTCGGCCGACGCGGAGACGCCCGAGCAGTCGACGTCGCCCGACGAGAGCACCGAGGGTGGGGCCGAGCCCACCTCGTCCGGAAGCGCCCCGACGACGGCTCCGACGGGTGGCCCGACGACGGCGCCGACCGAGACGTCCTCGGAGGAACCCGAGGAAGAGCCGGCGGCGGACCCGACGAAGAAGCCGTCGGCGGAGGAGTCGGCGGCGGAGACCTCATCGGCACCCCGGGTCTAGTCCTCCGGTAGGAGTCGACCGACCCGCGCCCATCGGACCCCCGCCCGTGCCCTCGCGCCCCTGCGCCTCGTGCCCTCACGCCCCTCGCGCCTCGTGCCCTTGCGCCTCGCGCTTCCGCGCCTCGCGCTTCCGCGCCTCGCGCTTCCGCGCCTCGCGCTTCCGCGCCTCGCGCTTCCGCGCCTCGCGCTTCCGCGCCCAAGATCCGCGCAACTACCCGGATGTTGCTGCCTCCGGCAAGTGGGAGGCAGCAGCAACCCTGATGTTGCGCGGATCTTGTGGACGTGCGCTCGGCGCGGGGCAGCCGCGCCGGTGTCCCGCGCCGGTGTCCCGCGTCGGTGTCCCGCGTTCGTGTTCCGTGCCCGTGTCGCGCGCATGCCGACCGGCCGGGCGGGCGACAGCGATCTGGCGTGGCGGCCTCGGCCGCCACGCCAGATCGTGACTCGGGAATTGCTCGCTGTCAGCTGGTGCGGCAGCTGACCGTCGGCCAGGTCCAGTTGCCGTTGGCCATGATCGTGATGCCGAAGTTGTTGCCGTTGCCGTTCGGCCTGGCCGTCACCGTGCCGCTGGTGCCGCTGACCGAGGCGTTCCAACTGTTCTGGATGCTCTGGCCGCCGTTGAGATTGAGGCTGACCACCCAGTTGTTGGTGCCGCTGACCGCGACGTTCAGGTTGAACCGGTCACCCCACTGCTGACCGGCGGAGAGCACCGCGGTGCAGTTGCCGGTGCCCGGGTTGCCGGTGGTCGGCGGGGTGGTCGGGTTGCCGCCGCCGCCCTCCCAGACGTTGATGTCGGAGCTGCCCTGGCTCTGGTAGCCCTCGGTGGCCATGATCTGGTAGGCGTGGTTGCTGCCCAGGTTCAGGCCGGCGCGGGCCCAGGCGTCGAAGTGGTTGGCGGTGGTGATGGTGCCACTCGACCGCTTCTGCTGACGGACGCTCCAGTACTGGTAGAACGTCTGGGTGCCGTCGATCGACGGGGCGTTGACCCGCTGGCTGCGCAGGATGTCGTAGGTGCCGCCGTCGGTGGTGACGGTGCCCAACCGGGTGGCGCCGCTGCTCGGGTTGTAGTTGCCGAAGTTCTCCACCACGTAGTACTCGATCAGCGGGTTGCGCGTCCATCCGTACAGGGCGAGGTAGGTGTTGTTGTTACCCGGGTTGTAGCTGCCCGAGTAGCTGACCGTACGCCGGTTGCCGGTGGCCCAACCCTTGCCGCCGACCCAGTTGTTGGTGCTCCGGTCCCAGCTGCTGGAGTATCGGCCGTTCTCGCGCAGCGTCATGCTGGCGTTGCCGCTGTCCTTCCAGAACGAGAAGTAGTACCCGTTGTGGGTGCCGGTGGTGTTCGAGGTGACCGTCCGGTCGGCCTCGGCGTACGCGTTGGTGGCCGTCATCGTGCCGGCCACGACCACGACAGCGGCGCACGCGGCACCGACGAGCAGCCGTAGGCGGCCGCGCCGGGATGGTGCGATAGGGATGTCGCTGGTGTCGCTCATGGGGGTGTTTCCTCCTTGTGAGAGCTGGCGGGGGCCAGCAATGCGGCACGTCTCGGCAGGCTGCCGGTGGCTGGGTGGCGGCCACTGTCGTCGTACCGCGTGGTGGTGGTGTGCCGGTCGTCCTGCACGACGACCGGAGGAGTGGGTCGCGGTGGCTGGTGCGACGGTAATTGAGCGCCGTCGATGGGGACCGTATTAACCCGGTCGTCGCCTTGTCAACAATTTCCGGAAACATAGCGGTAGGAAGGCGACGGCCGTTGAGTTGTCGCAGGGTGACGTCTCGCCAGGTCAGTAGTCGATCAGCGCCGCCCGGGAGCCGTAATGATCGTTCTGGGCGCACGGATGATCGGCCGAAAACTTCCGGACACTTTCCGGACCGCAATCATCCGATGATCGGCGGGGTTCGGAGAAGCCGGAGACGGGTCAGCGGGGCGGCAGTGCGTTGAGCCGGGCGGCCTGACGGGTCAGGTGGTCACGCTCGGCGAGGTTGGGAGCCTGGCGGGCCGCCGCGGCGTACAGCCGTGCCGCCGTGGTCACATCTCCGTCGCGTTCGTGCAGGTACGCCGCCACCGCCGCGTAGCGGGGCAGGGACTCGTCCAGCGTCGCCAGCACCGCGAGACCCGCCCGTGCGCCGTCGGCCTCGCCGACCGCCACCGCGCGGTTGAGCCGGACGACCGGACTGTCGGTCAGGCGCACGAGTTCGTCGTACCACTCGACGATCTGCACCCAGTCGGTCTCCTCGGCGACCGGCGCGTCCGCGTGCAGCGCGGCGACGGCCGCCTGGGCCTGGAACTCGCCCAGCCGGTCGCGGGCGAGGGCCGCCTGGAGGATCGCGACGCCCTCGGCGATCGACCCGGTGTCCCACCGGCTGCGGTCCTGGTGGGCCAGGGGCACCAGGCTGCCGTCGGGTGCGGTCCGGGCGGCGCGCCGGGCGTGGTGCAGCAGCATGAGAGCGAGCAGCCCCGCCACCTCGGGATGGTCGAACGCCGCCCGGAGTCGCCGGGTGAGGCGGATGGCCTCGGCGGCGAGGTCGACGTCGCCGGAGTAGCCCTCGTTGAAGACCAGGTAGAGGACGCGCAGCACGGTCGCGACGTCGCCGGGTCGGTCGAACCGCACTGTCGAGACGGTGCGTTTCGCCCGGCTGATGCGCTGCGCCATGGTCGCCTCGGGGACCAGGTAGGCGTGCGCGATCTGCCGAGTGGTCAGACCTCCGACCGCGCGCAGCGTGAGCGCGACCGCCGACGACGGCGTCAGCGACGGGTGGGCGCACAGGAAGTAGAGCCACAGCGTGTCGTCCACCGCCGGCACCGGACCGGGTGCCGGCTCCTCGTCGACGGCCTCCTCGCGTCGGCGGCGGGCCGCGTCCGCCCGGGTCGCGTCGAGGAACCGGCGCCAGGCCACGGTGACCAGCCAGCCCTTCGGATCCCGTGGTGGGTCGGTCGGCCAGACGCGGACCGCCTCGACCAGGGCGTCCTGCACGGCGTCCTCGGCCGCCGCGAAGTCGACTCCGCGGCGGACGAGGACGCCGAGCACGCTCGGGGTCAGCCCCCGGAGCAGGGACTCGTTCACTCGGTGATGGTGGGCGGCTCGGTCAGGAACGGGCGCAGTTCGAGCCACTCGTGGATCGGCTTCCCGCCCGCCCCCGGGGCCGCCGACAGCTCCCCGGCCAGCTCGACGGCGCGCTCGTAGCTGTCGACGTCGATCACCATCCAGCCGGCGATCAGGTCCTTGGTCTCGGCGAACGGGCCGTCGGTGACCGGCGGGCGCCCCTCGCCGTCGTACCTGACGAAGGTCCCGGTGGGGGCGAGGGCCTGTCCGTCGACGAACTCGCCGCTCTCCTCGAGCCGCGCGGCGAAGTCGCGCATGTACTGCATGTGGGCCGAGACCTCTTCCGGCGCCCACTGGTCCATCGGCACGTCGTTGACCGCCTCGGGGGCGCCACGGTAGTGCTTGAGCAGCAGGTACTTGGCCATCGTGGTTCTCCTCGACGTTGGTGCGCGACCCATCGTGGTCGCGTTCACCCCGGGGACGAAGCCGGGTGTCGGTTCTCGACACGGCCGTCCGGATTATTTCTACTATCGCGGAGGAGCTCGGTGAATTCTTCGCCACACCGGCGCGCCACCCCGGGCAAAACTTGATTCGTTCCAGAAAAGTCGGCTAATGTTCGGCAGGTGATGTCCGACTTCGAGGCGCAGTTGCGGGCCGCCTCGCTGCGCGTCACCCGGCCCCGACTGGCGGTGCTCGCGGCGTTGCGCGACCACCCGCACGTCGGCACGGACGCGGTGATCGCGCTGGTCCGGGAGGATCATCCGACCATCTCCCACCAAGCGGTGTACGACGTTCTGCGGGTTTTCACCGATGCCGGTCTGGTGCGGCGCATCCAGCCGGCCGGCGCGACCGCCCGCTACGAGACCCGGGTCGCGGACAACCACCACCATGTCGTCTGCCGCACCTGCGGCGTGATCGCCGACGTCGACTGCGCCGTCGGTCACGCTCCCTGCCTCACCGCCCCTGTCGACGACGGGTTCGTCGTCGACGAGGCGGAGGTCGTCTACTGGGGCGCCTGCCCCGACTGCGCGACCGACCGTACGCCCCAGAGATCCGCAAGCTCGGAAGGAAGTTCATGAGCGACACCCAGGACAACCGCCCCACCAGTGCACAGGGCGTGGACCAGAAGGCAGCGGCCGGCTGCCCGGTGGCGCACGACTCGGTGACCGCGCACGGCAGCGAGAGCGAGAACCCGGCGATCGACTCGCCGACCCCGAAGACCGGCGGCCGTCCGCGCACCAACCGGGACTGGTGGCCCAACCAGCTCGACCTTTCGGTGCTGCACGCCCACTCGCCCAAGGGCAACCCGCTGGGGGCGGACTTCAGCTACGCCAAGGAGTTCGCCAAGCTCGACGTCGAGGCCCTCAAGCGGGACATCGTCGAGGTGCTCACCACCTCGCAGGACTGGTGGCCGGCCGACTTCGGCCACTACGGCGGCCTGATGATCCGGATGAGCTGGCACGCCGCCGGCACGTACCGCATCGAGGACGGTCGCGGTGGCGCCGGTGACGGTGGTCAGCGCTTCGCTCCGCTGAACAGCTGGCCGGACAACGCCAACCTGGACAAGGCGCGTCGGCTGCTCTGGCCGGTGAAGCAGAAGTACGGCCAGAAGATCTCCTGGGCCGACCTGCTCGTGCTGGCCGGCAACGTCGCCCTGGAGTCGATGGGCTTCAAGACCTTCGGCTTCGGCTTCGGTCGGGAGGACGTCTGGGAGCCCGAGGAGATCTTCTGGGGTCCGGAGGACACCTGGCTCGGCGACGAGCGGTACGCCTCCGAGAAGGAGATGACGCCCGGCGTCGGCTCGACCGAGATGGGTCTGATCTACGTCAACCCGGAGGGCCCCCGCGGCAACGCGGACCCGGCCGCCGCGGCGCACTTCATCCGGGAGACCTTCGGCCGGATGGCGATGAACGACGAGGAGACCGTCGCCCTCATCGCCGGTGGCCACACCTTCGGTAAGACCCACGGTGCCGGCGTCGCCGACAACCACGTGGGTCCGGAGCCGGAGGGCGCCCCGCTGGAGGCGCAGGGCCTCGGCTGGCTGAGCACCCACGGCAGCGGCAAGGGCTCCGACACGATCACCAGTGGTCTCGAGGTGACGTGGACCGACGTGCCGACGCAGTGGAGCAACCGCTTCTTCGAGATCCTGTTCGGCTACGAGTGGGAGCTCACCACGAGCCCCGGCGGTGCCAAGCAGTGGGTCGCCAAGGACGCCGCGGAGATCATCCCGGACCCGTTCGACGCGTCGAAGAAGTACAAGCCCACGATGCTCACGACCGACCTGTCGCTGCGCGTCGACCCGGCGTACGAGAAGATCTCGCGCCGCTTCCTGGAGAACCCGGACGAGTTCGCGCTGGCGTTCGCCAAGGCGTGGTACAAGCTGTTGCACCGCGACATGGGCCCGATCGAGCGCTTCCTCGGCCCGTGGGTGGCCGAGCCGCAGCTGTGGCAGGACCCGGTGCCGGCCGTCGACCACGAGCTGGTCGGTGACGCCGACGTCGCCGCGCTCAAGGCGAAGGTCCTGGAGTCCGGCCTGAGCACCGCCCAGCTGGTCTCGACCGCCTGGGCGTCGGCGGCGAGCTACCGGCACACCGACAAGCGCGGTGGCGCGAACGGTGCCCGGATCCGCCTCGAGCCGCAGCGCAACTGGGAGGTCAACCAGCCCGAGCAGCTGGCGAACGTCCTGGGCGTCCTGGAGGGCATCCAGCGGGAGTTCAACGAGGCCGGTGGCGCGAAGATCTCGCTCGCCGACCTCATCGTGCTGGCCGGTTCGGCAGCCGTCGAGAAGGCGGCGCGGGACGCCGGCTTCGACGTGACCGTGCCGTTCCGCGCGGGTCGTACGGACGCGACCCAGGAGCAGACCGACACCGAGTCGTTCCGGGTCCTGGAGCCGCGCGCCGACGGCTTCCGCAACTACCTGCGTCCGGGTGAGAAGACCCAGCCGGAGGTGCTGCTGATCGACCGGGCGTACATGCTCAACCTGAGCGCGCCGGAGATGACCGTCCTCGTCGGCGGCCTGCGTTCCCTCGGTGCGAACACCGGTGACGCCCAGCACGGTGTGCTCACCGACCGGCCGGGTGTGCTCACCAACGACTTCTTCGCGAACCTGCTGTCCCCGGGCACCCGGTGGAGCGCGTCGAAGTCCGAGGAGCACGTGTACGAGATCCGCGATCTGGCCACCGACGAGGTGAAGTGGACCGCCACGGCGGTCGACCTCATCTTCGGTTCCAACTCGCAGCTGCGCGCCCTCGCCGAGGTCTACGCCAGCGAGGACGCCCGCGGCAAGTTCGTGGCCGACTTCGTGGCGGCCTGGACCAAGGTCATGGAGCTCGACCGGTTCGACATCGCCTGACAGTTCGACACGACGAGCCCCGGCCGATCCGTCAGCGATCGGTCGGGGCTCGTCCATGTCGACGTCACGTCGCTGACATCCCATGGGTGGCGAATCCCATTGATGATTTTTTTGTACGCTTGATCGGCTGGCGTACGGCCCATCACGTGACAAGGTGTTCATCTGCCCGGGTGACGGGCGCGGACCCAGTCACGCAGGGAGTCATCGTGGCCCACCCCGACCTGCAGGCCGAGGAAGCGGACCAGTACGCGGGTGGTCCCGCGATTCCCCGGCAACGGGCTCAGCCGACCCGTGTCGCCCCGTCGACCGGTCCGGAGGTCGCCGGTGCCGGATGGCGTCCACTGCGGATCGCGATGATCGGGCAGAAGGGGATGCCGGCGACCTACGGCGGCATCGAGCGGCACGTCGAGGAGATGGCCAGCCGGCTGGCCGGCTTCGGGCACGAGGTCACCGTCTACTGTCGCCGGAGCTACGGCGAGACGCCCGCCGACGAGTACCGGGGCGTACGCCTGCGCGAGGTGCACACCATCGCGAGCAAGCACCTCGACGCCATCGTGCACGCGGCCACCTCGACCGTGGCGGCGATGACCGAGCGACCGGACATCGTGCACTACCACGGGCTCGGGCCGGCCCTGGTCGCGCCGGTGCCCCGCTGGTTCTCCCGCGCGGGCGTGGTGCTGACCGTGCACGGGCTGGACAACCAGCGGGCCAAGTGGGGGCTCGCCGCGCGTACGGTGCTGGGCAGCGCGCACTGGCTCAGCGGTTACGTCCCGCACCAGCGGGTCGCGGTCTCCCGAGGGCTCGCCGCGCACTACGAGACCCGGTTCGGTCGGCCCACGACCTACATCCCGAACGGCGTCAACCCGGCCCGCCCGGCGTCGAGCCGACAGATCGAGGCCCGGTTCGGGCTGACCCCCGGCGGCTACCTGCTGCTGGTCGGCCGGCTGGTCCCGGAGAAGGCCGCCGACCTGCTGATCCGGGCCTTCCGGCGGATCGACACCGGGGTTCGGCTGGCGATCGTCGGCGGGTCGTCGTTCACCGACGACTACGTGGACCGGCTGCGCCGTGCGGCCGAGGGGGACGATCGGATCGTCTTCACCGGGTTCGCCTATGGCGACCTGCTCGCCGAGCTGTACGCCGACGCCGCCGGCTTCGTCCAGCCGTCCCGCCTGGAAGGTCTGCCGTTGACGCTGCTGGAGGCCGCCGCGTACGGGCTTCCGGTGGTCGCGAGCGACATCGCGCCACACGTGGAGGTGCTGGAGTCGAACGCCGCTGGCGGCCGGTTGTTCCGCGACGGCGACGAGGACGACCTGATCCGGGTGCTGACCGCGCTACTCGGGGACCTGGCGACGGAGCGGGCCGGTGCGAAGGCGCTGGGTGACCGGGTCACCGAGAGGTACAGCTGGGACACCGCCGCCCACGAGTTGGAGCGCCTCTACTTCAGCCTGGTCCCGGCCACGGCCCGCCGCGTCAGGCCACGACTGCCGACCGCCGCGCACTGACCGTCCGGCCCGTTCTCCGGTGCGGCGGCGGCTCAGCCCCGCGGGGAATCGGCCGGTCGGTGCAACGGCCCCTTCTTCCCGAGCGGTGACCGGGCTAGATTGAACCGATCTTGTGCCGGGAGGATCGGTTCACCGTGCCCGGCCGCGTCGATTTCGGTTCAGTGGGATCAGTGGGACAACACACGCAGCAGGTGGTCGATGCGGAACGACCCGGTCACGCGCCGGGTGGCGGAGCGCCGCCGATGAGCGGCCGGGTGGACACGACCCGTCTGCTCACCGGCGCGGCGGCGCTGGCCGCCGCCGTCGTGGCGGTGGTCGCGGGAGTCTCGATGGCGGCCGGTGACCGCAGGGGCATGGTGCTGCCACTCGCCGCGGTCGCGGGCGTCGCGGTCGCCGTCCTCGCGCTGACCCGGTTCTCCGGGTACGTGTTGCTGATGCTGGCGGTCCGCTCCTGCGTCGACCTGTTCAAGCTCACCGGGCCGAGTGCCGGCCAGGCGGACTCCGCCGGCGCCGCCCGGGTGGTGGACCCGTCCACCCTGCTCGCGGTGCTGTTCCTCCTCGCCGCCGGGCTCTGGCTGGCCGCTCAGCTCAGCCGGCACGGGCGGTTGCTCGGCTCGCCGCTGGGCTGGGCCATGCTGCTCGTCGGTGCCAGCAGCGTGGTGAGCGCCCTCGGCGCGACCCGGCCGGCGAACAGCCTGTTGGAGGCGCTGCGGATCCTCACCGTGGTGGTGATGTTCGTGGTGCTCGAACAGCTCATGCCGGACACGGCGGCGATCCGTCGGATCCTGCTCGCCTGCTACGTGTCGCTGGTGCTGTCGCTCGCCTACACGGTCGTCCTGTCGCTGCTCGGCAACCCGCCCGCCGAGGTGAAGGGCGACTTCACCCGGATCAGCGGCACGTTCAGCCAGTCGACCACGTTCGGTCGCTACCTGATGTTCATGGTGATCTTCGGGTTCGCGGTGTACCGCTTCCTGGGCCGCCGCCTACGGGTGACCCTCGGCGTGCTGCTCGGGCTCTCCCTGCTGTTCCTGTTGCTGACCAACACCCGCAGCGCTCTGCTCGGCGCGGCGATCGGCCTGGTCGTGGTCGCGATGCTGCACCGCAGCAAGCGGATGCTCGTCACCCTCTGCGTGGTGGCGGTCGCCGGGGTCGCCCTGGTGCCCGCCGTCGGTGAGCGGTTCGCCCAACTCGGCAGCTCACGTGCCGTCGGCGGGGACCCGACCGGGAACACCCTGGCGTGGCGGATCGGGTACTGGACCGAGATCGTCACGCTCGCCGAGCGCAACCCGGTCACCGGGATCGGGCCGAACATGACCCAGCGCGAGACCGACGAGGCGAAGAAGCCGCACAACGACTTCCTGCGGGCGTACGTCGAGACCGGGTTGCTCGGTCTCGGGGCGTACCTGATGATGCTCGTCGCCCTGCTGCACACCGCGCGCCGGGCGCTGCGGCGCGCGCCTCCGGGCAGCTTCGAGCGCGGTGTCGCGGTCGGTTTCACCGGTTGTGCCATCGCGTTCGTGGCGGTCAGCGCGGCGTCCAACGTCATTTCCAATGTGGTTACGCTCTGGTATTTCGTCGCGTTCGCCGCGGCGGCCGGTGCGATCGCCCGCCACCCGGCTCCGGGCCCGGTCGGCGAGCAGCCGCGAAGCACGTCCGTCCCGGTCTGAGTGAACGACAGCATTGGGGTGAAAGTGGAGATCGTCGACTACCTGCGGGTCGCCCGGCGGCGCCTCTGGGTGCTCGTGGGGGTGCCGCTGCTCGCCAGCGGCGCGGCGGCCGGCATCGTCCTGCTCGCGCCACAGCAGTTCAGCGGCACCGCCTACGTGGCGGCACCGGCGCTGGTGGGCGGGGCGGCCGGGACGCAGTACACCGGCACGCAGGCGGCGAACCAGTTCGTCGCGGCGTTCGGCGCGGCGGTCACCTCACCCCGGGTCCTCGCCGACGTGGCCGGTGACACCGGGGTGACGCCGGAGCGACTGCGCGACGGCCTCGCCGTCACCCAGGTCGGCGCGAGCAGCCAACTGGAGGTGACGTACACCGCCGGTGACCGGGCGACCGTCGCGCCGGTGCTGACCGCGACCACCACCCGCGCGCTGGCCTTCCTGTTCTCCTCCCAGGTCGGGATCGCCACCGGTGAGGTCGAGGCGGCCAACGCCGACGTCACCGCCGCCACCAAGGCCATCGGCGAGTGGGAGAAGGCCAACAAGGTCTCCCAACCGGACCGGATCTACCAGGCGACGCTGGGCGAGCTGACCAGCCTGCGGCAGCAGCAACTCTCCATGCAGGCGGTCGGCAACAGCCGGGGTGCGGACGCGGCGGCCGCCGCGATCACCGCGGCGCAGCGGAAACTCGACGAGCTGGGGCCCAAACTCCCCGACTACCAGGCCCTGCTCGCCCAGCGGGACGCGGCGACCGGGGCGCTGTCGCAGGCGCGGGAGGGGTTGCAGGCAGCCCGGGCCCAGGCTCAGGCCGCCGATCCGAAGCAGGTGACCAGCATCGGCGAGGCGCACGAGGTGAGCCGGATGGCCGAGCTGGTGCGTACCGCCCTCCCGGTGGGCGGTGCCGGATTGCTGCTCGGGGTGCTGTTGGTGGGTGTCCTCGAACTGCTCTCGCGGGCCCGCCAGGCCGGTCGCCCGGCACCCGCGCCGACCGCGAGCGACCCGACGCCGACCGTGCCGCCGAAGCCGGCGCAGCCGCCGACCGAGCCGTTGGCGTCGGCGCCGACGCCGGCCGAGCCGCCGGTGCCGGCGCAGACCGTGCCCGCGGCACGTCCGTGACCGCCCGGGGACGGGCCGCCGGGTGCGCGGCGAGCTGACCGGCCGTCCGCCGGCCCCGCCGGAGGCCGGCGACCAGCCGGTACGCGGCATGGCGCGCGGTGGGGTGGTCAACCTGGCGGGCGCGGTGTTCAGCCAGGTGGCGCTCTTCCTGGTCATGTTGGTGCTGGCCCGCGTGCTGGGGGTACGCGAGCTGGGCCGGTACGCGCAGGTTTACGCCGTGCTGTCGTTGCTCGGGCTGCTCGCGCTCTCCGGTTTCCGCGCCGGGCTGACCCGGTTCGTGGCGGTGCACCTCGCCGACGACGACCCGGCCGCGCTGCGGGGCGCGATCCGCCTCGGGGTCGGCATCTCGGCCATGGCGTCCACAGTCGTCGCCGTCGGTCTGGCGGTCGGCGCACCGTGGCTGGCCGACGCCCTGCACGACCCGCAGCTCGCCACCGGGCTGCGGCTGGTCGCGCTGTGCCTGCCCGCCTCGACCGTCTGCGAGGCCGCCCTCGCCGCCACCCGGGGTTGGCGTACCCAGCGGGCCTACGCGCTCGTCGGTCAGGTCTACGAGCCGGCGGCCCGGCTGGTGCTCACCGCGGTGGCGCTCATGGTGGGGGCGGGGCTGACCGGCGCGTTCTGGGCGCTGGTGGCGGCGAGTTGGAGCGCCGCCGGGTTCGCTCTCGTGGCGCTCGCCCGGATGGTCCGCCGGGTGCCCGACGCCCGGCCCGCGTACCGGCCGGGGGAGTTGTTCCGCTTCTCCACGGTCAGTTGGGTCTCGTCGCTCTCCTCCACCGGTCTGATCTGGGTGGACGCGCTGCTGCTCGGATTCTTCGACTACGGCGCCGACGCGATCGGCGTCTACCACGTGGCGACGCGGCTGGTGACGATCGCGGTGTTCGTGCTCGCGCCGGTCAACGCCTCCTTCGGCCCGCATCTGGCGCATCTCTACCACCAGGGTCGCCTGGACGAGGTCCGCCGGATCTACCGGGTGGCCACCGGGTGGGTGCTCCGACTGTCGCTGCCGGCGTTCGTGGCGTTGCTCGTCTTCCCGGAGCAGTTGCTGCGACTGGTCGGTGGGCCGGGTCTGGCCGCCGGCGCGGCGGTGACCGTGGTGCTGGCGCTCGGCCAGCTCGTCAACGCCGCCACCGGGCCGTGCGGGACGCTGCTGAACATGTCCGGCCGGGTGTCGGTCAACATGGTCGACAACCTCGCCGCCCTGGTGCTCAACGTCCTGCTCAACCTGTGGCTCATCCCCGCGTACGGGATCCTCGGCGCGGCGGTGGCCTGGGCGGTCTCGTTGGCCGCGGTGAACGTCGTCCGGGTCTGGCAGGTACGCGCCCAGGTGCACACCGTGCCGGTGACGATCGGCATGCTCAAGGGGCTGGTCGCGGCGGTGTTCGCGTTGGGCGTCGGGTTCGGCGTGCGGTGGTTGGTCGAGGGCTGGGTCACCCAGCTCACCGTGGGTCTGACCGCGATCGTGGGGGCGTACTGCGCGGGGGTTCTCGCCCTCGGGCTCAGTCGGGAGGACGTCATGGTGCTGCGTTCGGTGGCCCGCCGGGGCGGCCGACGCGCCGCCGTGGCTCCCGGCCCCGCCGCCGGGGTCGGCTCGTGAGCGCGCCCGGTCGGCGGCAGGTCACCGACCACCTGCGCCGGGGCGTCCGCGCGACGCGGGCATGGGTGCGCGCGGCGCGGCCGGGCGAGCCCGGCCCGCTACCCGACTTCCTGGTGATCGGTGGTCAGCGGTGCGGCACCACCTCGCTGTACCACCACCTCGCCGCACATCCCCGGGTACGGGTGCCCACCGGCAAGGAGTTGCAGTACTTCAGCGTCCACCATGGTCGGGGTCTGCGCTGGTACCGGGGGCACTTCCCGCGCCTCGCCCCGGACGAGCGCACGTTCGAGGCGAGCCCCTACTACCTCTTCCATCCGAGCGTGCCGTCCCGGGTCGCGGCGGCCCTGCCGCGGGCCCGCTTCGTCGCGCTGCTGCGCGACCCGGTGCAGCGGGCCTACTCGCACTACCTGCACACCCGCTCGTACGGCCTCGAACCGCTGACCTTCGCCGATGCGCTCGACGCCGAGGAGGAGCGGCTGGCCCGGGCGACGGACGGGGGCCCGGACACCAGTGCCGCCCACCGGGCCTTACGCAACCACTCCTACGCCGCCCGGGGCCGCTACGCCGAGCAGATCGAGCGGTGGTTCGCGCACGTCCCCCGGGACCGGATCCACGTCGCCCGCACCGAGGACCTGCACGCCGACCCGGCGGGCACGTACCGCGCGATCCTGGACTTCCTCGACCTGCCGGCGTTCACACCCGAGGCGTTCACCCGGCACACCCGTCGCGTCGACGAGGACGCCTCCCAGCTCACCCCGGAGCTGCGGGACCGGCTCGGCGCGTACTTCGCGCCGCACAACGCCCGCCTGGCCGCGCTGCTCGGCTGGCCCGACCCCTGGCCCGGCTAGCGCACGGCACCGGCCAGTCGGCGGCGGTGACCGTCGGTCACCTGCGCCGGGGCGGATGCGGCATTGAGCGGTATACCTCAGAGTCATATTTATGACTCTGAGGTATACCGCTATTCGGCACATCGGCATGGGTCGGCGAGCGCCCGCCGGAGGTAGGCCGAGGAACCAGTCGGCTAGCGCAGGTCGGCGAGGATCCGCTCGACCGGCTGGTCGGCGCGCAGCAGCACGGGGACGTCGGTCACCGTGGTGCCACCCCCGGCCGCCCGCAGCGGTGCACCCACCGCACCGGTCTGCCCACCCGATGCGGGCGGCACGGTCACCGGCGTGGTCGACGCCGACCACAGCACCAGCGTGCTCGAACCACCGCGCACGAAGGCCACCCCGTGCAGCTTGCCGGCGACCGAGGCCGGGAGCGGGGTGACTGTGGCACCCCGAGCCGCGTCGGCCAGGCTGGCCAACATCCGACCGGCTTCGCGTTCGGTGCCGTCCGGGTCGAGCAGGCCATAGCGGACCTCACTGCCGGCGGCGTTGTTCGGGTTGTACGCCAACGGCAGCCAACTGATCTCGCCGATGCCACCGGCGGCCAGCAGGGTGGCCGTCTTGACCATCTCGGCGGCCCGGCCGGCCGGGTCACCGTCACCGTCGCGCCAGAACTGACCGACCTCCCACGCCTGGATCGGCATGCCGGCAGGTGTCGTCGCGCGCAGGTAGTCCAGCAGTGGTGCGACCCCGCTGAAGTGCTCGTAGAAGTGCACCTGCCGGACGTCGACGGTGCGGTCGGCAAGCAGTGACTCGGTGGCGGCCAGGAATCGCAGGCTGCGCCTGTTGGTCTCGGTGCCGAGCGCCTTCTGTAGTTGCTCCGCCCCGGTCACCGCCGGGATCTGCTGGCCCCTGGTGCCGACCCGGCGCTGGAAGTACGCCTGGTAGGCGGCGACGGCCTCGGGCACCCGACCGGCGCGGACCAGCCGGTCGGCGACACCCATGCCGTACGCGACGCTGCTGATGCCGGAATCCACCACCCGGGCCTGCGGGTCGGTCGCGCGGATCGTCTCGGCGGCGGCCTTGACCAGCCGGACGTAGTCCTCGGGACTGCCGGCCCAGTAACTCGGCGCGTTGACCTCGTTCTCGATGGCGTACTCGCGCACCCCGTACGGGCCGTAGCGCTGCACCACCGAGCGGACGAACCGCTGGTACGCGGCGAGGTCGGTGGGCATCGCCGACTCGGTCTTGTTCGCCGTTCCCCTGGTGTACCGCGCCGTGCCACCGGTCGCCCAGCACACCCCGGTACGGATCTTCAGGTGCAGGGTGATGCCCAACTCCCGGCTGCGGGAGGCGATCTCGTCCAATCCGGCCCAGTCCAGCCGGCCCGAGGTGCGTTCGATCTCGCACCAGGAGATCTCCTCGTAGGTCGCCGACCCGGCGATCCGCCGCAGGTACGGGGCGAACTGCTCATAGCGCGACCAGTCCCAGTGCGCGCCGAACGGGTTGCTCACCCCGTTCACGGGGCGTCCCGGCGCGGGCGTACCCGATGGGGTGCCGGCGCCCGTCGGGGCCGGAGCTGGATCGTCGTCGCGGGCGGTGCAGCCGGCGGTGACCAGGATCGTGGTGGCGAGGGCGGCGGCGAGTACGCCCAGCCGGCGGGACCGGTTCACCGGTAGCCGAGGGCGCGCAGGGTCGGACCGGAGAAGACCCAGACCAACAGGCGGAGGAACGGGTCGAGTTCGCGGCGGTGGGTGCCGACCCGCGAGCCGTAGATCGGGTCGGTGACGCTCGCGGCGACCCGCCGTCTCTCCGCCTCGGTGGTGTACTTCTGCGCCACGTCGTGCTGCTTGCTGTCGTAGTCGAGGATGCCGTCCTCCCACGGTTCACCGAGGAACTCGAAGAGGCCCCGCATCGTCTTCTCCGGCTCGGTCACCGCCTGCTCGTAGCGCAGCTCGTAGTACCGGTCCGGCGGCAGGGTGGCGCCGACGGCCCGCGCGGCGCGGATGTAGCGCGGCCACTTCACCACGCACTTGACGGCGGACCAGTAGCCGAACCGTTTGCGGTGCGAGACCACCACGTCGCGGCCGTCCCGGATGAGGTGCACGATCTGGGCGTCCGGGAAGACCTCGGTGACGAAGTCGAGCGACATCGCGTACAGCGGGGTCTTGTCGGCCCACCGGGTCTTGCCCCGCGCCGCGGCGTAGTCGGCGTGGACGCCGCCGAAGAAGTCCCGGATGCGGCGTAGCCAGTCCTCGCGGGGGAAGCCGAAGCGGGCCAGGCGTTCCCAGTCCCGCCCGACGATCCGTCGCAGGTCGGGCAGGAACCGGGTCTCCGGGCCGCAGCTGATGTGGGAGTGGGAGTCCAGGACGAGGCGCACCATCGTCGTGCCGGAGCGTTGACAGCCGACCAGGAAGATCGGCGCGGTACGGGGCGTGGGTTCAGCCACGGTCGGCCGCCTTCGTCTCGGAGCGGGTGTCGGCCGCGTGAGCGTCGAGCCGGTCGGTCAACTCGTCGCAGAGGGCCCGTACGCGCCGGTCGATCGGCAGCGGCCGTCGGCTCGTCGCGTCGGCGTCGTGGAACCGGCGCGGGGCGATGTGCGCGTGCAGCCCCGGTCGGTAGGGGAAGTCGAGGAACGCGCACACCCGCCGCAGTTGCGCCTCCGGCTCCGCCACGACCGTGTCGTAGCGGCAGAGCAGCACGTCGGCGCGCTGGTCCAGGCCGAGTCGGAAGAAGAGGGAGTTGCGGACGTACCAGAAGAGGGCCGCGCCGCTGTGCGGGTCCAACCTCTGCGGGTCGTGCGCCCGGATCAGCTCGACGGCGTCGGCGTCGAGGCGCTGCCCCTGCCACCGCCGGCCGATGCTGCCGTCGGCGATGGCGCGTAGCGCCCGCAGGTTGGCGTCACCGAACTTGGCGACCTCGGAGCGGGCCCGGTCATCGACGTCGCGGTAGACCCAGAGCGCGCGGCCGGGCGTCAACCCCGGCAGGGCCAGCAACTCGTCCACGCGGTGGCTCTCGCAGAGCGGCTTGACCAGGACGTACGCGTGCCGGCTGCGCTGGATCACGGCGGTCAGCACCGCGTCCGGGCGGAGTTGGAAGCGGTGGAAGACGGTGCGGTCGTTCTCGTTGCGGACCTCGACCTCTCCGGCCGCGTCCAGGCCACGGACCAGCATGTTCGTGCCGGATCGTTGCAGACCGACCAGGTAGACCGGCATCGCCGAGCCGGGCGTCCGGCCGGCCCGCCTGCGCCAACGTCGTTTCGCCAGGGCGGTGCCGATCCGCTCGACCGGGTCGAGGCGGTCCTCGTCGACCAGCCGCCCGATCCCCTCGGTGCGTGCCCAGCACAGATGCCGTCTGATCCGGCGCGCCGTGTATGCGACTGTGGAGACCTCGTCGTCGGCTGCCACGGGTCCTCCTCGGTCGGGCGCCGGTCCGGCCCGGCGGGAACGGGCGACGACCGGCGGCGCCGCCAGGCTATCGGGAGATCATGGCGGGATGCCAGGCTGCGGGCCGCACGGGCATACGAAGATCAACCGTTCAGGTACATGGCATAGGTGAACTGGACTCGCAGACCTGCCCTGCATACGGTGGGCCCTGGCCGGGGCGGGCAGACCCCGGTCGTCACCCCCGGGCCGGTTCGCCCGATCGACGTGAGCAGGCCGAGTCGATGCGCGTGCTGCATGTGAACAAGTTCCTCTACCGCCGTGGCGGCGCCGAGGGGTACCTCCTCGACCTCGCGGACCTGCAGCGGGCGGCGGGGGACACGGTCGCCTACTTCGGCATGAGCCACCCGGAGAACGAGTCGCCGCTGCCGTACGCGCAGTGGTTCCCCTCCGAAGTGGAGCTGGAACCGGCGCCGAGCGGGCTGCGGCCACGCGCGACGGCAGCCGGCCGGATGCTCTGGTCACCGACGAGTCGTCGCGGGCTGGCCCAGGTAATCGACGACTTCCGGCCGGACGTGCTGCACCTGCACAACATCTACCACCAGCTCTCGCCGTCGGTGCTCGCGGCGGCGCGGTCGGCCGGGGTGCCCTGCGTGCTGACCATGCACGACTACAAACTCGCCTGCCCGAGTTACCAACTGCTGGACCGGGGACGTCCCTGCCAGGCCTGCGTCACCGGAGGCCCCCTGCAGGCGGCCCGCCGCCGCTGCAAGGACGGATCGCTGTCGCGCAGCGGTCTGTTGGCCGTCGAGTCCTGGTTGCACCGGCGGTTCGAC
Source organism: Micromonospora sp. WMMD1155 (assembly GCF_029581275.1). Lineage (NCBI taxonomy): Bacteria > Bacillati > Actinomycetota > Actinomycetes > Micromonosporales > Micromonosporaceae > Micromonospora > Micromonospora sp. WMMD1155. The sequence goes on along the minus strand of NZ_CP120742.1, from coordinate 6,916,599 downwards.
GCGTACGACCCGGTGCAGGTCTTCGTCAGCCCGAGCAAGTTCCTGGCCGACGTGGTGCGCCGCGCCGGTGTGTATCCCGACCGGCTGCGGGTGGTGAACCACTTCGTCGACCTGAGCGGCATCGCCACCAAGCAGAGCCCCGGCGGCGGTGTCGTCTTCGCCGGCCGGTTGGCCCCGGAGAAGGGTGTCGACGTGCTGGTCGAGGCGGTCGCCGCGCTGCCGGACGGGGTGGCCGTGGATGTCGCCGGGGACGGTCCGGCCCGAGCCGACCTGGAGGCGCTCGCCGCGCGCCGGGTGCCCGGCCGGATCCGGTTCCACGGCCGCCTGGACAAGCCGCGCCTGCACGAGCTGATCCGGTCCGCTTCGGTGGTCGCCGTCCCGTCCCGGTGGCACGAGAACCAGCCGATGGCGGTGCTGGAGGCGTTCGCCTGCGGGGTCCCGGTGGTCACCACCGACCTCGGTGGGCTCCCCGAACTGGTCGAGGCCACAGTGGACGGCGGCATCGTCGGCGCGGACCGGCCCGCAGACCTGGCCGACGCGCTGAACGCGCTGCTGGCCGACCCCGCCCGGGCGTACCGGATGGGGCAGGCGGGTCGGGCGAAGGTCGCCCGGCGGTTCGCCCCCGACCTGCACCTGACCCGGATCCGCGCGCTGTACGCGGAGGCCGCCGAGGCTCTGTCTGCACGGCGGACCGGCCGCGCGACGGCCGGTGGGGGAGCGGCCCGGTGAGCACGATCCGGGTGCTCTACCTCGCCGGAAGCGGTCGCAGCGGCAGCACGCTGGTCACCAACGTCCTCGGGCAGGTGCCGGGCTTCTTCGCGGCCGGTGAGCTGCGCTACCTGTGGCGGCGCGGCATCCTGGAGAACCGGCCGTGCGGCTGCGGCGTCCCACTGGGAGACTGTCCGCTCTGGACGCGGATACGCGCCGACCTGGCCGGAGCCGACCCGGCCGGGATAGCCGGGCGACTGGCCGCGCGACTGCGCCTGCGCGGGCTGCCCGCACTGCTGCGCCGACGGCGTCGCGGTCAACGGCCGGTCGACAGTCACCGCGACGACACCCACCTGGCCCGGCTGTACGCCTCGATCGCCGCACACGCCCTCGCCGACCGGCCCGGCGGGCTCATCGTCGACTCCTCCAAGCTGCCTCCGTACGGCGCTCTGCTCGGTGCCCTGCCCGGCATCGACCTGTACGTCCTGCACGTGGTGCGCGACCCACGGGCGACCGCGTACTCCTGGCGTCGGCGACGTCCGCTGGACGGGCCCGCGGACGACCGGCTGATGAGCCGACCACCGGTCTGGAAGGCCGCGCTGCTCTGGCTGGTCTGGAACACCGCCACCGTGCGACTGTGGGGCCGTCGACCCGTCGACGACCGCTACCTGCGGGTGCGGTACGAGGACTTCGTCGCCGATCCGGCCGGCACCACCGCACGGATCGTCCGGTTCGTCGGCGCGACGGCGGACGACCTGCCGTTCCCGACCCCGGACACGGTGCGACTGGCACCCACCCACTCGGTGGCCGGCAATCCCTCGCGGCACCGCACCGGCCTGGTCCCGGTGGTCGCCGACACCGAGTGGCTGACCGGGCTCTCCACCGGCGCGTACGCGGTGGTGACCGCGCTGACCGGGCCGGCCCTGTCCCGCTTCGGCTACCCGCTGCGCCGCCGGACGGCCACGCCTCCCGGCGGCACGTCCCGTCCGGCCACGCCTCCCGCCGCCACGTCCCGTCCGGACCCGGCCCCCTCGTCACCCGCTACCCGGCAGGAAGGCTGAACGATGCTCTCACTGGTGGTGGGCACCGGTCGCTGCGGCTCGACCCTGGTCCAGGAGCTGCTCTCCCGGCATCCCGAGGTCGGCTTCGTCTCCGGCCTGGACGACAAGCTCGCCCGGCTCAACCTCAAGGGCCGGTTCAACGGGCCGCTCTACCGGCGTTCGGCGCCGCGCCCGGCGGGGATGACCTCGCTGCGGCACAGCCGGCGGTTGCTGGAGCGGGGCCGGCTGCGGGTGGCGCCGTCGGAGGCGTACCACCTGCTCGACCGGCAGGTGCTCGGCGGCTTCTCCCGCCCGTGCCGGGACCTGGTCGCCGAGGACCTGACGCCGTTCGTGGCCCGGCGGCTGCGCGCCTTCTTCGACGAGCGGATCGCCCGGCAGGGCTGCCGACAACTGGTGCAGCACGTCACCGGGTGGCCGCGGACCGGCCTGCTGCACGCCGCGTACCCGGACCTGCGGGTGGTCAACGTGGTGCGCGACGGCCGGGCGGTGGCCAACTCCTGGCTCCAGATGGGCTGGTGGGACGGGTGGCGAGGGCCGGACAACTGGATCTACGGCCCGCTCCCGTCGGACCTGCGGGAGGAGTGGTTCGAGTCGGGGAGGTCCTTCCAGGTGCTCGCCGCGCTGGGCTGGAAGATGCTGATGGAGGCGTTCGCACAGGCCCGCCTGCGTCACCCCGCCGAGCAGTGGCTCGACGTGCGCTACGAGGACCTGGTCGAGCACCCCCGGGAACAGGTCGGCCGGATGCTCGACTTCCTGGGACTGCAGTGGTCGCCCGCGTTCGAGAAGGGCTTCTCCCGGTACGACTTTCCGGCGGGCCGGGCGGCGGCGTACCAGGAGGAACTCAGCCCGGCGCAGCTCGCCGCGATCGAACGGTCGCTGGAGAAGCCCCTCGCCGCGTGGGGCTACCCGGTCTAGGGCCGCGGCCTGGCCGCTCGGCGGACCTATCGACGTACGCGTCGGAGGACCGTTACCCTGTGGCCCCCAGACCATCGATGTGAGGAGATGCGATGGCGCGTCGCACCGGCCGGCCTTCCTACCTGTCGGACAGAGCCGACGAACGTCGTCGTCGCACAACGCGCATCGTGGCGGTCGCGGGGGCCATCGCACTGGTCACCGCGCTGCTGGGCGGGCTCATCGGCTACCAGGTCGGTCGTCCGGACGCCACCGCGGCGACGATCGCGAGCATCCAGGAGGCCGACGCGAAGCGGGACGCCCAGCAGATCGTGGAGCTGATCGAGACGGCCCGCGGTGTCCGCGACCAGATCGCCCCCGTCCTGGCCGCCGTCGAGGAGGAGAAGTCCGCCGGACGGGCGCCGGATGCGGGCCGGGCGCGTACCTGGCAGGAGACCATGCGCAAGGCCGCCGAGCCGTTCGCCGACCCGCCCTCCGGGACGACCGCCACGAACGTGGCCCGGGGAGGTCTGCGCGGCGCGGTGCAGCAGGCGTCGCTCGCCGTCGACACCTACGCCCTGGCGGCCGGCGTCCCCGCCGCCCACCAGGCGGCCCTGCTGGACCTGAGCACGCGGCAGGCGGCCGAGGCGGCAACGGTCTGGTCGGTCGCGGCGACCCAACTCGACCAGATCAGCATCGACGCGGGCCACGGCCACCAGCACGTGTTCCTGGACACAGACCCGCACGAAGGGGCCCTCACCCCGGACGGCGCGGCCGAGGGTACCGGCGGCTGAGGCCCGTTGCGGCACGTCTGTCGGGTTCGCCGACGGAGGCCGTCGTGCCGCGTCGGCACGACGGCCTCCGCGTGATCTTGGGGTCGACTCGCCGGATCGGGTACGGTCGCTAATCGCAAAGTCTATGAACCAGATTGGCTTTCTATGCGATGGAAGCCGAACCGGAGGGACACAGCCGTGAGGTTCCCAAGCGCCGTGCGTCAGGCCGGTCTCGTCGTGGCGATCGCCGCCCTCGCGGTGACCGCGGGCTGCGCCAAGAAGGACGACAGCGAGGTCCAGGCGAGCGGCGTCAAGCTCGTCACGGCGGGCAAGCTGACCGTCTGCACGCACCTGCCGTACCCGCCGTTCCAGTCGAAGGACGCCAGCGGCACGGTGACCGGCTTCGACGTCGAGATCATGGACCTGGTGGCCAAGGAGTTGGGCGTCGAGCAGACGATCGTCGACACCCCGTTCGAGGGGATCAAGTCCGGGCAGGACCTGAACACGGGCAAGTGTGACGCGGCCGCCGCCGGGATGACGATCACCGACGAGCGGAAGAAGGTGCTGGACTTCTCCGACCCGTACTTCGACGCGACCCAGGCTCTGCTGGCGAAGACCGGCACGGCGTACAAGTCGCTCGACGACCTCCGGGGCAAGAAGCTCGGCGTCCAGGCGGCCACCACCGGCCGTGACTACGCCAAGAAGTTCGAGGCGGAGAAGGGCCTGCAGCTCGTCGAGTTCGAGGACCTCGCCGCCCTGCAGCAGGCCCTCGCCAACGGCCAGGTCGAGGCCGCCGTCAACGACCTGCCGGTCTGGACCGAGTACCTGAAGAAGAACCCGGGCGGGTTCGAGGTGACCGCGGAGTTCGACACCGGCGAGCAGTACGGCTTCCCGGTGAAGAAGGACGCCAACCCGGAGTTGCTCAAGAAGATCAACGAGGTGCTGGCCAAGGCCAAGCAGGACGGCACGTACGACACGATCTACGAGAAGTGGATCGGCAAGCGGCCGAGCGCCTGATCACACACGTAGTGCCGGAGGGCGCGCGTCCCGCGCGCCCTCCGGGTCGGTGACTCCGGGAAGGCAACGAGCCAACGTGAAGCTGCGACGCCGCCAGCGGGAGCGGCTGTCCCTCGGGATCCAGTACCTCGTCTTCATCGCCGTCCTCGCCGCGGTGGCGTTCGCCGCGGACTGGGGCCGGTTGGCCGACGCTTTCTTCCGGGTCGACATCATCACGTCGATGTTCCCGACGATCATCACCGTCGCGTTGCGCAACACCGTCCTCTACACGCTCGGGGCGTTCGCCTTCGGCCTCGTGTTCGGCACCGTCCTCGCGCTGATGCGGCTGTCCCGGGTGGCGCCGTACCGCTGGGTGGCGACGGCGTACATCGAGTTGTTCCGGGGTCTGCCCGCGCTGCTGGTGCTCTTCCTCGTCGGCTACGGCATCCCGATCGCCTTCCCCGAGCGGGAGATCCCCGGTGGCGTGTTCGGGTCCATCGCGATCGGTCTCGGGCTGACCGCCGCGGCCTACATGGCGGAGACCATCCGTGCCGGCATCCAGGCCGTCCCCAAGGGGCAGATGGAGGCGGCGCGCACCCTCGGCATGTCGCACTTCACCGCGATGCGCACGATCGTCATCCCGCAGGCGTTCCGGATCGTCATCCCGCCGCTGACCAACGAACTCATCCTGCTCACCAAGGACTCGTCGCTGGCGTACGTGCTGGGCGTGACGGCGCAGACCATCGAGATCACCAAGTTCGGTCGGGACATGCTCAACGACCGGGTGAACGCCACCCCGCTCCTGGTGGCCGGCCTCGCCTATCTGATCATCACTCTGCCCCTGTCCCAGGTGGTACGTCGCCTCGAACTCCGCTACGCCAAGGCCCGGTGACCCCATGACGACGACCCCGCCCCGCCCCGCCGTCGAGATCCGCGACCTGCACAAGTCCTTCGGCCCGCTGGAGGTGCTCAAGGGCATCGACTTCGAGGTCGGTCAGGGCGAGGTGGTCTGCGTCATCGGCCCGTCCGGGTCCGGCAAGTCGACGCTGCTGCGCTGCGTCGACCTGTTGGAGGAGCCGACGGCCGGGCGGATCTGGGTGAACGGGGTCGAGATGACCGACCCGGACGTCGAGATCGACGCGGCCCGCCGCAGCATCGGCATGGTCTTCCAGTCGTTCAACCTGTTTCCGCACCTGACCGTGCTGAACAACCTCACCATCGCCCAGCGTCGCGTGCTGCGGCGTGGCCGCGCCGAGGCCGAGCGGATCGCTCGGGCCAACCTGGAACGCGTCGGGCTGACCGACAAGGCCGACGCCTTCCCGGCGCAGCTCTCCGGCGGGCAGCAGCAGCGGGCCGCGATCGCCCGGTCGCTGTCGATGGAGCCGAAGCTGATGCTCTTCGACGAGCCGACCTCCGCGCTCGACCCCGAGCTGGTCGGCGACGTGCTCACCGTCATGCGCAAGCTGGCCGAGGACGGCATGACGATGATGGTGGTCACCCACGAGATGGCCTTCGCCCGCGACGTCGCCGACCGGGTGGTCTTCATGGACGGTGGGGTGGTGGTCGAGCAGGGACCGCCGCACGAGGTGCTCGGCGACCCGAAGCACGAGCGGACCCGCGCGTTCCTCTCCCGGGTCCTCGACCCGACCCGGGTCGCCCGACTCGGTCAGACCGACGAGTCGCCCGAGCCGCCGGAGGCCCCCGCCCTGCCGTCCGACGACCGCCACGCTCTCTGAAGCCCCGGACGCCCTCGACCCGCCTCGGCCCGGCCCGCCTTCGGCCCGACCCGCCTCGGCCCGCCTTCGGCCCGCGCCCTCCCTTGATCGACACGACATCGCCGACGTGGGGGTATCGCGCGGTCTGAATGCCGCCACTTCGGCGATATGGAGTGGATCATGCGCTCGGGGTGCCGCGGCGTCGGCAGTGTGGGAGTGTCGGGCTGGTGGGATGCCGCCAGATCGGCGATGGTGAGTGGATCGAACGCGGCCTGACCGGCGCAGGTGTGCTCAGACCTGCGTGTCAGCTTCATGTCAATCGAAGGCCGTCGTGATGTCAAGGTAATCTTTTTGCAATCAGACCTGTACTTTCGTCGATGGATTACATAAGTTGCTGTCATCCACCGAAAGTTCTGAGCCTTCCGAGCCAAGTTCGCGACGAGCCTCATCCTCAGTCGTGCTACCGCCCCCGTGCTCGGGTCGATGCACCCTGCCCTCGTCGCGTCTTCGCCCGGTCGGGAACGGAGACCCATGGACGATCACGCTGGTGGCCCTCACCGCCACCTCTCCCGCAGATCGCTGATCGCCAGCGGAGCGCTCGCCGCCGGAGCGCTGGGCGCGTCCGCCCCGGCGATCGGCGCCGCGTTCGGAGGCAGCCCCGCCCGGGCCGCCGCGGGCGTCACCAAGAAGATCACCATCTACGCTGAGCAGTTGCCGGGCAACCTGTTCGGCTACGGCCTGGCACCCGGCCAGGCCACCGTCCCGGGGCCGGTCCTGGAGATGTACGAGGGTGACACCCTGGAGATCACGCTGGTCAACACCACCAGCCAGCGGCTGTCGATCCATCCGCACGGGGTGGACTACAGCACCGACTCCGACGGTAGCCCGTTCAACGCCTCGTTCAACAACCCCGGCGAGACCAGGACGTACGTCTGGCGCTCCCACGAGATGGTGGCCGCGTCGGGTCGGCGGTACATGCCGGGCAGTGCCGGTTACTGGCACTACCACGACCACGCGATGGGCACCGACCACGGCACCGGCGGAGTCGCCAGGGGCCTGTACGGGGCGCTGATCGTCCGGCGGCGCGGCGACATCCTGCCGTCGAAGCAGTTCACCGCCGTGTTCCACGACATGACGATCAACAACAAGATGGCCCCGGAGACCCCGATGTTCGAGGCGAACCTGGGCGAGCGCGTCGAGTGGATCGCCATCGGGCACGGCAACCTGTTCCACACCTTCCACCTGCACGCCCACCGGTGGGCGGACAACCGCACCGGAATGCTGGAGGGGCCGAGCGACCCCAGCCTGGTCGTCGACAACAAGGACCTCAACCCGGGCAGTTCGTTCGGTTTCCAGGTGCTGGCCGGAGACGGCGTCGGACCGGGGGCGTGGATGTACCACTGCCACGTGCAGACGCACTCCGACGGCGGCATGGCCGGGATCTTCCTGGTGCGCAACGCCGACGGCAGCATGCCACCGGGCGCCGAAGAGGCGATCCACCGGTTCCAGGGCCACACCCACACGCACGGAAGCTGACCGAAAGTGGGGACGGGATGACCAGGACGATACGACGAACCCTCGCCGCGGTAGCGGCCGTCGCGACACTGATTCCCGCGACGACGGCGGCAGCCGCGCCGCGAACGGCAGCCGCCCCGCAGGCGGCGCAGGCACAGCGCACAGCGGTCCTCGTGTTCCACGGGCCGGTGGCCGAGCAACAGGACCCGGTGGCCCGCGCGGTGGACACCATCGAACAGCTTGCTGCCGGTCATGACATCGATGTCACGGCCACCACGGACCCTGGCGTGTTCACCACGGCGGGGCTGTCCGCGTACCGCAGCGTGGTCTTCCTCTCCGCGACGGGCGCCGCGCTCAACCGCGACCAGGAGTCGGCACTGCAGAGCTACATGAAGGCCGGCGGCGGTTTCGTCGGCATCGCCGACGCCGCCCGCGCCCAGGTCGACTCGGCCTGGTTCACCGGCCTGATCGGCACCCGCCCGGCCGGCGCCATCCCGGTGGCCGAGCCGGTCGCCCGGGTGACCGCCAGCGGCGAGAACCCGCCGAACGAGACCAAGGAGAAGCTGACCGACGGCGACGCCAACACGAAGTGGCTGGTCCGCACCCCGACCGGTTGGGTGGCCTACGAGCTGGCCGCCGCCAAGCGGGTGACCGGGTACGCCTTGACGTCGGCCAACGACTCCTCCGGCCGCGACCCGAAGGACTGGACCCTGCAGGGCTCCACCGACGGCCAGAGCTGGACCGATCTGGATCGGCGCACCGGCCAGACCTTCCCGGACCGGTTCCAGACCCGCCGGTTCGACATCGCCACCCCGCAGGAGTTCACCCGCTACCGCCTGAACATCACCGCGAACAGCGGCGAGCCGCTGACCCAGCTCGCCGACCTGCGCCTGTTCACCGGCAGCACCACCGCGCCGGAGCCGCCCGCGGTGAACCGTGCGGTGGTGAACATCCTGGACCGCAAACACCCGGCCACGGCGTCACTGCCGCTGACCATCACCCGCTCCGACCGGTGGGACAACTGGGACCCCAACCCGATCGGCGCCGTGCACACCCTCGCCCAGGTGGAGGAGCGGCACTACGACCCGGGTGCGGCCGCCAACGGCCCGTTCCACCCGGTCTCCTGGTGCCGGGACTACGACGGTGGCCGGTCGTTCTACACCGGCATGGGCCACACCGAGGGCAGCTACGGCGAGGAGGCGTTCCGCACCCACCTCACCGGGGCGCTGAACTGGACCACCGGCCGCGTCCGCGGCGACTGCCAGGCCACGATCGCCGCGAACTACAAGGTGGAGCGGCTCACCGCCGCCAACCAGACCGGCCAGCTCGACCAGATCGGCGAACCGCACGGGCTCACCATCGCACCCGACGGCACCGTCTTCTACGTCGGCAAGGCGGCCTGCCCGAGCGGCCCGATCGCGGACTGGAACAACCCGAACGTCGGCAAGGGCTGCGGCACCATCCACTCCTGGGACCCGCGGACCAAGCAGGTCAAGCTGCTCACCACCCTGGAGGTGATGGGCAACCGGGGCAGCGGCTCCGAGCTGGTCAAGAACGAGGAGGGTCTGCTCGGCATCGTGCCCGACCCCGAATTCGCCGAGAACGGCTGGCTCTACGTCTACTGGATGCCGCACGAGTCGATCGACCGGGTGAAGCGGGTCGGGCAGCGCACCGTCTCCCGGTTCACCTACGACCGGCAGGCGCAGACCGTCGACCAGAGCACCCGCAAGGACCTGCTGCAGTTCCCGGTGCAGATCCACAGCTGCTGCCACGCCGGTGGTGGCATGGCGTTCGACGCCGAGGGCAACCTCTACGTCGGCTCCGGCGACAACAACTCCTCCGAGGGGTCGCAGGGCTACTCCGGCAACAACTGGACCCAGGAGTACGAGGGCATCTCGTTCCAGGACGCCCGCCGCACCTCGGGTAACACCAACGACCTCGCCGGAAAGATCATCCGGATTCACCCGGAGGCGGACGGCACGTACACCATCCCGGAGGGGAACCTGTTCCCGCCGGGCACCGAGAAGACCCGCCCGGAGATCTACGTGATGGGCGTGCGCAACATCGCCCGCCTGCAGATCGACCCGAAGCACCAGTGGCTGACCGCCGGCTGGGTCGGCCCGGACGCCTCGTCGCCCAGCCCCACCCTGGGCCCGGCGAAGTACGAGACCGCCACCATCATCACCTCCGCCGGTAACCAGGGCTGGCCGTACTGCATGGGCAACCGGCAGCCGTACCGGGATCGCAGCAACACCGACGCGACGGTCCTGACCGGCTGGTACGACTGCGACGACCTGAAGAACGAGTCGCCCCGTAACACCGGGCTGGTGGACATCCCGGCTGCCCGGGACAACATGATCTGGTATTCGCCCGACGGCGGCGGCCCGGTGTTCCCGAAGCGCACCGACGGCAGCGACCTCCCGACGTACGTCGCGGCCGACGCCACCTACACCCAGCCGTACCTGCGCGGCGGCGGGCAGGCCATCATGTCCGGCCCGACGTACCACCGCAGCCTCGTCGACGCCGACAGCGGTGTGGCGTGGCCGGAGCACTGGGACGGCAAGTGGTTCATCGGCGACCAGTCGAACGCCGCCAACCGGGTCGCGGTGACTGTCGACCCGGCCGGTGTGCCGCAGGCGGCCCCACCGGTGTACGCCGAGTCGCTGCGGGCCATCATTCCCGGCGGTAACGGCGACACCCGGTTGCAGAGCTGGATGGACGCGAAGTTCGGCCCGGACGGCGCGCTCTACCTGCTGGACTACGGCGGCGGGTTCTTCAGCCTGCACCCCAACCAGAAGCTGATCCGGATCACCTACACCGGTGGCGCACCCACCCCGGTACCGGCGGCGAACTCGGTCGCCGTGCAGAACAAGCCCCTGACCATCGCCTTCGACGGTGCCCGCTCCGGCGGGGTCAGCCACCGGTGGGAGTTCGGCGACGGTGCCACGTCGACCGAGGCGAACCCCCGACACACGTACGCCGAGGTCGGCACCTACACCGCGAAGCTGACCGTCACGTACGCCGACGGTGAGAAGGCGACGGTGCAGAGCACGGTCACGGTGGGCTGCGCGGTGCCGGACGAGCGGCAGAACGTGTGGCTCGGCGACACCGACACCGGCGTGCCCAGTCGTACGGTCGGGCAGGGCTGCACGGCCAACGACCTGATCGACGACGAGAGCACGTGGGCCGACCACGACGGTTTCGTCCGGCACGTCAAGGCGGTGGCCCAGGCGTTGCAGGACGACGACCTGCTCAGCGCCCGGGAGGCCGGCACGCTCACCCGGCTGGCCGCCGCGTCCGAGATCGGCCGGGACGGGCACACCGGGTACGAGCCGCTCTTCGACGGCACCGCCGAGTCGCTGCGCGGTTGGCAGCAGGCGCCGACCGGGTCGTTCGCGATCCAGCCGGACGGTTCGTTGCGGCCCAGCGGAGGTCTGGGCATGCTCTGGCACACCAAGGAACTCGGCGACTTTTCGCTGCGGCTCCAGTTCAAGGACATCGCACCGGGCACCGGCCGGGCCAACACCGGGGTCTTCACCCGGTTCCCGGACCTGCGAACCCCTCTGGAGCAGCGCCCACCGGGCAGTTGCGGCACCGTCGGCTCGGCCCGGACCTCGGCCGCGTGGATGGCGATCTACTGCGGACACGAGATCCAGATCTACGACGGTGAGACCGGCGAGCCACAGAAGACCGGCTCGGTCTACAACTTCGACGCGGTGCCGCTCGCCCAGGCCGGCGTCACCCCGAAGAACGAGTGGAACGACTACGAGATCCGCGTCGTCGGGCAGCACTACACGATGATCCGCAACGGCGTGGTGATCAACGAATTCGACAACACGCCCGGCAAACAGTCGTCGCGTGCCGGCGACCCGCCGACGGACCTGCGGCAGTTCCTGCGGGGCTTCATCGGTCTGCAGAACCACGGTGACAACGACCTGGCCGAGTTCCGCAACGTCCGCGTACGGGAACTCTAGGAGAGACGATGCCCCGACGAATGACGGCAGTGCTGGCGGCGCTCCTGCTCACGGTGACCCCGTGGGTGGCGACGCCGGCCTCCGCCGCCCCCCGAGCCGCGGCACAGGTGCTGACCTGGACCGCCGACGGCGACATCACCCGCTACAAGACCGCGCCCGCCACCGCCGTGGCCGGCGAGACCACGATCATCTGGGAGAACAGCGAGGCCACCGGCAACACCATCGGGATGCCGCACACGCTGACCTTCGACACCAGCACCGAGGGTTACAACCACGACGTCACGCTGAACATCCTGGCCAGTCCGTTCGACGCCAACAACGGCCGCCACCAGGCGACGGTGACCCTCACCCCGGGCCGGTACCGGTACTTCTGCTCGATCCCCGGCCACAGCCAGATGGTCGGCGAGTTGGTGGTCACCGAGGGCGGCGGGGGTGGCGACACCACACCGCCGACGGTGACTGCCACCGTGGCGGGTGACCAGGACCCCGACGGCGACTACCTCGGCGCGGCCACGGTGACCGTCACGGCCACCGACGCCGACTCCGGGGTGGAGACCGTCGAGTACCAGGTCGACGACACCAGCTTCGCGCCGTACACCGGGCCGGTGCGGGTGACCGCGATCGGCGACCACTCGGTGCAGTTCCGGGCCACCGACCAGGCCGGCAACACCAGTGCCGTCGGCTCGGTGTCGTTCCGGATCGTCGAACCGGGGCAGGAGGACACCACCCCGCCGGAGGTGACGGCCGCGTTGACCGGCGACCGCGACGGCGACGGCAACTACGTCGGTACGGCCACCGCCACGATCACCGCCACCGACAGCGGCTCCGGTGTCGCCACCATCGAGTACTCGTTGGACGGCGCTGCCTTCACCGCATACACGAGCCCGGTCGTCGTGACAGCGGTCGGGATGCACATGCTGCACTACCGGGCCACCGACGTCGCCGGTAACACCTCGGCCGAGCAGATGTCCCACTTCACCGTCGTCGAACCGCCGGCCGAGGACACCACACCACCCACCGTCACCGCCACGGTGACCGGTGACCGCAACGACGACGGCGCGTACGTCGGCGGCGCGACGGTGACCGTCACCGCCACCGACGCCGACTCGGGTGTGGCGAGCGTGGAGTACGCGCTCGACACCGGCGCCTGGACCGCGTACACCGCTCCGGTCACCGTTCGCGCCACCGGGGCGCACACGGTGCGCTTCCGGGCGACCGACACCGCCGGGAACGCCGCCGCCGAACAGTCGACGACGTTCACCGTGGTGGCCGACGGCACCGACGCCTGCCCCGAGTCCGACACCCGGGCGACGGTGGTCATCGACGGTGACGACACCGGTGTCCGCAACGTCGACACCGGCAACGGCTGCACCATCAACGATCTGATCGACGAACACGCCGACTACCCCGGCCACGCCGAATTCGTCCGGCACGTCGAGGCGGTCACCCTCGCGTTGGTGACCGGCGGAACGCTCGACCGGCGGCAGCAGGGCGCCATCGTCCGGGCCGCGGCCCGATCGGACGTCGGCGCATGAGTCCTCGACACTTCTCGACAGGGAGTACCACGATGCCCGGACGTACCGTCGCCAAGCTGGCCACCGTGACCGCCGTCGTCGCCGCCTCGGTGCTGACCGTGGCACCCACCGCCCACGCCGACCTGGTCACCCACTGCATCGGCACCGGCGGTGCGGTGACCGTGCCCAACGACCTGTACGTGCCGGCCGGCGAGTCCTGCGCGCTGACCGGCACCACGATCACCGGCAACGTCACCGTCGCCGCCGGTGCCAACCTGGTGGTGACCGGCGGCCGGATCAGTGGTGAGGTGCGCGTCTCCGCCGACGGCTACCTCGACGCCACCGAGACCACAGTCGACGGTCAGGTGGTGCTGGCCGCCGGTGGGTACGGCATCTTCCTGAACGACGCCCGGACCGGCACGGTGACCGTGCGGCCGAAGGGCAGCGCGACGATCGACAGCTTCCTGTTCGCCGAGCAGTCGACCGTCGCCGGGAACGTCACGGTCGGAGCCGGTGAGGTCCGGCTCGACCAGGGCACCCAGGTGGACCGCAACGTCAGCAGCACCGGCACCTACTACACCGACCTGCACGACTCGTTCGTCGACGGCACGTTGTCGGTGCTCAACAGCGCCACCGGCAGCGTGGTGTGCGGCAGCGCGGTGCGCGGCAAGGCCACGTTCGCCGGCAACCTGGGCGGCGTGCAGCTCGGCCCGAACGGTGGGCTGGACAGCTGTGCCTCCGGTGGCTACTGGGGTGCCGACGTCAGCATCACCAGCACCACCGGTGGTGTCACGGTGGACGACAACATCATCAACGGCGGATTGACGGTGACCGGTAACGACCCGGTCGCCCAGGTGGCCGACAACAACCGGATCCGTGGCGGCGTGACCGGTGACCAGGCGGCGGCGACCGCCAACCGGGCGGCGCGGGTGGCCGCTCCGGACCGGGAGGCCGTCGGCGACCAGCGGGCCGAGGTACGCCGTACCTCGGCGGTTCAGGAGGCCACCGAGGCGGGTGCGGCGAAGCTCTGACCGATCGACGCGACGGCGGCCGGTCACCCCTCGGGGTGACCGGCCGCCGGTGGCAGTTGCGGCCGACGGGGCTGGGGCACACGGGGGTACGAGACAGCGGGAAATGGCGTCAAGGGTCGACCAGCTATCGCCGATGCGTGGGAAACGCCCCGCGCGCGAGTCGCCGGTCGCTTACTGGTGCCACGCGTGCAGGAACAACGACCGCTCGGTTGCGCCGTTATCAGACGTGGCCTGGGTCTCGACGTTGTCCTCCTCGCGGCGGTGCCAGGTGTAAACCCGGTCTGCGGGCAGCTGCCAGCCGAATTCCGCCGCCCGCTTGTCCCTGATGACCCCCGTTGGCGCGCTGGGGAGCGGCTCCGAGGAGCTCAGCCGGTTCGCTTCGATGAACTGGCTGACACAGTCAGGCGGTGCGGTGACCTTCAGATACAGCTCTAGGCTGCCTGCCCAGTACCGCATCCGCTCCGCGGCACACTCCGGCAGGCTGATGTCGAAATCGGTGAAGACCTCGTCGGGTGTCTTGCTCCAACTGCTGCCCGAGTACGCCCGGTCGTCGAACCGGGTGGTGTCCCGCAGCAGGACGAGCGTGCCCACGAGCCCGATCAGCACGACGACCACGCCAGCCGTGCCACCGATGATCCACTTACGCACGCTCGTCCTCACTCCTGATCAGCCGATGTTGATCGTCTGGGTACCGCTGCGACCGCGGACAGTGCCCGCTGCGAGATGAAGGTTCTGCGCACTGAGCGCTCCTCCCCTCCTAAACCGTGTGCATCTGATGCCGCCCCGGGAACGTCTGAGGTCTGGCATCGGCAGGGCAAAGATCATGCGGTTCCTGGGCCGTCTTAGATGGACCAGCAGTGGCAACCGATGGCCGGCTATGACCCCTCCAAGCCCAGGCCACGGGCATCTCGTCCAGATTGAGCGACTGTGCCCATCGCCGGGATCAATACAACGCCAAGTGTTGAACCCTTACTGCTGCGGTGGGGGTGTGAGCCAAGCGAGGGGTTGTCCGGTGAGGGCGGCGTCGGCGAGGCGGTGGGCGCTGGCGGTCTTCAGGGCGGCTCGTGAGCTGTCGATCCAGCGCTGCACGTTGTCGATGCCTTGGTGGCGGTACTCGACGGCTTGGACGAGGCATTCCAGCTTGTCAGCGTCGCGAGCGACGACAGCTTCCAGTGTCTCGCCGGCTTCGTATTCGGCGACGGCGGCGGTGATGACGTCGGCGACGGCCGGTGGGCAGGTGGCGACCTGGTCGGCGGTGACGGTGGTGTTGGGTACGGCGGTGAGGTAGCGCTTGGCGATGTGGGGGATGTCGGTGATTCGGGTTTCCTGGGTGTCGTGCAGGGTGCAGAGCATCGACACTCGGGCTGGGTCGGCGCCCTCCATGGCGGCGAGCATCATTCCGATGAGCGCTGTTCGGAAGGAGTGTTCGGCGATGGATTCGGGTTGCTTGACGCCGGCGAACCACCAGCCGGTCCGGGCGGCGCGTTTGAGGACGCCGGCTTCGAAGATGAAGTTCATCGCTCCGGCGGCTTCGTGGTCGTCGGTCATCTGCCCGTCCCTGTGCCGGTGAGTCCGTCCGCCCGCAGGCTGTAGACGATAGAGGTTAGTTCCTTCCGGGACTGCGCGGAGATCCGGTCACTGTCCAGCAGCGGGACACTGCGGTCGAGGAGCGCCCGAGTCACGGTGGGGTTGTCGAGGGCGAGACCGCGTCGTGCGGCCAGCAATGCCCAGACGTTGTGGATGTTGAGGTCGACGAAGGGATGCGCTGGGTCGAGGCGCTGGACCAGGTGCCGAAGAAGGATGGAGCCATGCCAGTCCGTGAGCGCTTCGGGCATGAAGGAGTCGTCGCGGTGGCGGTACGGGATCTCGCCCACCCAGTAGGCCGAGTAGTTGAGCGCTGCTCGCTCGCAGGCGTCGTCAGGGTGTGCGCGGGCGATGAAGTCTCGTAACGGTTCCGGGTCGCCCTGGTTGGCGAGGGACGTGACGACGGAGCGGGCGTCGGGCCACAGCGGTGACCAGGTGCGAAAGGTGGTCGTGCGGCGTGCTCGGGCGGTGGTTTGGGTGAGCCAACCTGTTGCTGCCTTGGTGGGGTCCATGCCGGCGAGGAAGCAGGCTTGTCGGTGCAGCAGCACGTTCCGATGCCGTCCGGTTGCGGCGCGATCGGCGAGGACATGAAGGTGGGCGAAAAACGCACGCTGCTCGTCGGCGGACAGGGTCGGCCCGGACGCGACTGGACCCCGCCGGGGACGGGCGATGGGCCGCCCTCTGGCGAAGGTCGGTGTCTGCCCGAGGACGGCCCAGAGGATCAGGTCGCTCAGGCGGTGGGTGAGTACGGACCAGCCCAGCGGATGTTCGGCGATGTCGCAGCGGGCCACGTGTTCGTTGAGGACAGCGGCGAGGATGAGATCCGCCTCGGCGGCGTCGTCGAGTGCTGCGAGTAGGAGGGTGTTCGCGCCGAGCCGTCCGAGCCGGCGTCGGACGGTGATCGCCTGCCCGAGCGGTACCGCGGTGAATGGCCGGCGCCCGGATTCCCAGCTCTGCACGGTCACGCGATCGACGTCCAGGTCGACGGCGAGCTGCTCCTGGGTGAGCGGGATGGACTCCCGGATCAGCTTGAACAGGTAGCCGGTCACCGCGCCGTGATGGGGTGCTGCTCGTCTGCGACCTGTCATCTATCGCCCCTACGTTGACCCGTGGTCGACGTTCCGCCGTGAAACCCAAAGCTGCGGCAGCCCATCTGGCCTGCTCACGCGTACTGCGGGTGAGTCCCACCATCGTCGTCGTGATCGTAGCGTCGCAGTTACCGAACGTTCCAGATCCGGTCCCGTCGGTTCGGGGTCGGCCGTGAAGTGCTGCCCGGTGGAGGGAGCCAGCGATGCGGGACAGGACACCACTATGGCGACGAGTGACCTACGACCAGTATCTGATCGCGGTCGCGACGACTCTGGCACGGCGACACCGCCCGGCGTGGTCGTGGCCGAAGTGGAGGTGGACCTGCCGCTGTGGGGCGGAACTGCCCTGTCGCAGCCGAAACCGCATCCCGATCAAGCGGACGCACTGGCCCGTCGAGGAGGAGCAGTGAGCAGCGAAGCGGAGCTGCGGATCCTGGTCTCGCATGTGCCGGGCAAAAGTGGTTTGTGCGCCGGCTGCCGGGCGTGGTGGTCGCGGCTCACGCCGTACGCGTGCCGGCAGGTGGACTGGGCGACCCGCCGGCAGGCGCGGTCGATGACGGTGGCGCTGCTCGGAGGCCGCGCATGACGACGCACGGCCCGGTGCTGCCGATCTGGAGCTGCGGCGGCTGCGATGCGCCCTGGCCCTGCCGCACGCGGCAGCACGAGCTACGCGCCGAGTTCGATGACGCTCCGATATCCCTGGCCCTCTACCTGGGTGCCCAGCTGGTGCGGGCCTCCGAGGACCTGATCGGGGTGCCGGCGGGTGCGCTGCATAGACGCTTCCTCGGCTGGCTCCGATGAGCATCCTGCGGCCCGGCGACGAAAAGTTCCACTACAGCGACGGCTCACACAAGTGGATCCCACCGGACCCGGACTACGACCAGGAAGTTTGGAACGAACAGGTCCGCCAACACAAGCACGGCCACCTGAGAAACGTGCACCCGAAGGTGCGGATGCAGCGCCTCGTCTGATGCCGGGTCGCCGACTAGGCGAGGCCTCCGGTCTTCAATTCCGCCCGGTGGCTGAGCCGTCCACTGGAGACCTCGCTAGGTTTCGATCACTGGCCCGCGACGATCCGCGGGCCAGCTCACATCGACCGACCGCTCTAGAAGTTACCGGCCGAGTTGCACTTCACGCCCTGGTCGAGGCAGTTGCGCACCCGTGCGGCGAGCGCCTCGTCCTTCCACGCGTTGAAGAAGTCCGCGTGCATGGAGAACGAGGTGCCGGACGCGAGGGTGATGCCGTCGGTGTTCGCGCTCAGCGGGTACGAGATCACGAAGGACACCGAGGGGACCGGCACCGGGTGGCTCTTGGGGCAGGCGCCGGTGTGGTCGCCGTTGGCCATGTGCGCCTTGTGGTCCGGGCTGTCCAGGTGCTTGCCGTCCCAGCAGTCCGGGAAGGTGATCTGGCGGACGATGTGCGCGGTCTTGGCGCAGACCGGGAAGGTCTTGTCCGCGCTGCGGCCGACCTCGCCGCCGATGCCGGCGCACCAGAAGTGGTTGCCCTGCTTGTCGGGGGTGTCGACCTGGTTCTTGGCGTTACCGGTGATCATCCGCAGGCCGAACGGGAAGGGCTGGGTCTTGCTCGGGTCCTTCAGGCGGGATCCGTAATAGACGGTCACCTCCGTCGGGTCGACGACCTTGCCGTTCTGGTACATCGTCGGCACCCAGTAGGCGGACTGGTCGTCCGGCGAGTTGCAGGTGGTCGCCTTCGACGCCCGAAGAGACTCGGCCGTCGAGTTGGCGTCGGTCGACCGGTTTCCCCAGAAGGTGTGGTTGTGGGAACCGCCCACCAGCTTGGGCAGCACGATCGGGTCGTCGCTGTTGTGGTGGCTGACCGTGCAGCCGACGTTGAACTCCGGCACCTTGACCGGGTTGCCGGTCACCGGTTTCGGCTTACGCGCGAAGAACGCCTTCGTCGCGGCTGCCTGCCCGGCCGGGTCGATGGTGATCCAACCACCGGAGGCGGTGGGCGGGGCGGCGCTGGTCGACGGGTTCGCCGGCTTGCCGGAGGCGGACGGGGCCGCCGAGCCGCTCGGCGCGCCCGGCGTGGCCGACGCGTCGCCGGGGGCGGCGGACGTGGGCGTCTGCGGGCCGGACGAGCCGATGCCGGTGTCGCTGGACGGGCTGGACGCGCCGGGCGTGCCGGGCGTGCCCGGCACCTCCTTGCAGCCACCGGCGAACGCCACGCCCACCACCAGCAGGGCGGTCAGGGAACGGCGAAGCCTGGGAGTGGATCGTACATTCAACAAGAGGGGTCACCTTTCTTCCGAGAAGGAAGAGTACGAGTCGAGCCCCTCATCGAATGCGATCGAGACGATTAAGTCTGCCTTAAATATCGCTCTGCGATTGCTCGATCCGCTTTCCGGAGCGGTCGCGCTGTCGTATCGATCTCATTTCCCTGATTCTTGTCAAAAAACTGTAATCGAGCGTTGGGTGTTCACTCCAACTCAGGGGCGCGGGGCAGCGCCGCGGGGCTTCGGCGAATAGTCTGCCCGCATGTCGTCGTCACGTGGGGCTGTCGTTGCCCGGCAGGTGTGCCGGGCGTTGGCCGCCTGCGCGGTGGCCGGAGCCTGGGCGGTGCTGGGCTACGGTTTGTTCTCGTCCGGCGACGCGCAGGTGTGGGGGGACCTGGAGGCCGGTGGCCGGGGCGCCGCCAGTATCGCCGTTTACCTGCCCTACTTGGCCATGACCCTGGTCGTCGCCTTGGTGGTCCTCTGCGGGCTCGTGGGAAAACCAGACGTGTTGTGGCCGTTGGTGGCGACGACCGTGGCCATCGGGCTCTTCTCCTTCTGGGTGAGCCTTCAGTACTACCTGTTCCCGGCTCAGCCTCACCTCTGGGCGTCCGTCGCGTGGTGCTTCGTCGCCGACGCGGTTGCCGCCGCGTCCCTGGCCGTGGCGTGGGCGACGTCCTCCGCCGACCGAATTCAGCCCGCCGCCCACTGAGCGCGGTCGGCACTTTTCCGACTTTCCTTCATGATTGCCGGAAACGGCGCGGTACGTGCTCCGGGGCGGAAGAATTGCGGCCACGGAAACGCGAGAGCCGGGGGCGTTCGATGGGGTTGAGACGACGGATGGCGCTGGTGGTGGTGTCCGTCGTGGCCACGCCTCTGGCCGTCGGCGGATGCACCACCGAGCGGAAGGCCGCCGTGCGGTCCGTCGAGCAGGAGGTGCCGGCGCCGGAGCCGAAGGTGACGGTCACGCCCGCCGACCGGTCACGCGACGTGCCGGTCAGCGCCGAGGTCACCGCCCTGGCCACCGGCGGAGAAATCGTCGTCGTACGCATCGCCGACGACCGGGGCATGCTGGTCAGGGCCGAACGACGGGAGGACGGCGCAACCTGGGTGCCCACCGTTCCGCTGCGACCGGCGAGCACCTACACCGTCGAGGCGACCGCCGTCGGCGACTCCGGCCGGACCACCACCCGCACGGCGACCTTCACCACCACGGCGGCGTCGACGAAACCGCAGGTGACCAGCACGTTGTACGTCGCCGACGGCCGGACGTACGGCACGGCGATGCCGGTGACCGTCGGATTCGATCCGCCGATCGCCAAGAGGGCCCGCGCCGAGGTGCAGCACCGGTTGTTCGTCACCACCGACCCACCGCAGCCGGGGACCTGGTCCTGGGTGGACGACGGCAGCCAGGTCTACTACCGCGCTCCCGACTTCTGGCGGCCGGGGACGACGGTCAGCGTCCGGGCCGCTCTGGAAGGTCTGCCGATCGGCGGGAACCGGGTCGGTGACACCGACCGCACCGCGACGTTCCGGATCGGGCGTCAGGTGGCACTGGAGATCGACAACGCCGGCAAGCAGATGCGCGTGCTGCGCGACGGCACGGTGATCCGCAGGATCCCGGTCAGCCTGGGCAAGGCGAGCACTCCGACGTCCAGCGGCAGGATGGTCATCATGGAGAAACACCAGCGCACCACCTTCGACACCCGTGGCGAGCCGAACGGCGGCTACGTGGTGAACGTCGCGGACGCGCAACGCCTCACCTGGGGCGGTGAGTTCATCCACGGCGCGCCCTGGTCGGTGTCGGATCAGGGACACCGCAACGTGTCGCACGGCTGCACGAACGTCTCGCCCGCCAACGCCGACTGGCTGATGAAGGTCACCCAGGTCGGTGATCTGGTCACCGTCACCGGCACCGAGGTCCGGCTGGAGGCGGGCAACGGTTGGACGGCCTGGAACACCAGTTGGGAGCAGTTCGTCAAGGGCAGCGCACTGCCCGTACCCGATGGTCTTCGGCCGGTCCCGACCGCGACGCCGCGCCCGGGCGGCTCACCGACGCCGGGGCCCACCGCCTCCACCGGCTGAACCGGCAGCCGTACGACGCTTGCCCGCCGTTCCTACCCTTCGGGCCATGACGTACGAGCCCATGATGGTGCCTCAGTCGAAGCCCAACCGGACCGCTCGTACCGTCCTGATCGTCGTCGCCGTGGTGCTGGTGGTGTGCTGCGCGGTGGGTGCCTGCGGCGGTTTCTGGTTCTACCGCAGCGTCAAGGCTGCCGTCGAGCCGGCCCGGGTGGCGGCGACCGGCTTCCTCGACGACGTGCAGGCCGGTGACTACCCGGGCGCGTACGGGCGGCTGTGCGACGAGGTACGCGACACCATGACGGTGGAGGACTTCACCCGGGTCCAGTCCGCCCAGTTGAAGATCAGCAGCTACGAGATCGTCGGCGTGAACGTGAACAACCACAACGGGCGCGTCACCGCGACCGTCACCGTCACGGCGGTCCAGCAGACCACCGGCGCGCAGTTCACCCAGGGGTTGGCCCTGGTCAAGGAGGACGACGAGTGGCGCGTCTGCCAGTGAGCACGATGTCGTGGGCGACGCTCGCACCTGCCCTAACGACTACCGCCCGGTCGGGGCGTAGAAGGCGCTCGGATCGTTGGCGAGGGACGCCTTGACGTACGCGCTCCACTCGTCGGCGAGGACCTCGATCCGGCCGGCTTCGATGCCGTCCAGAGCGACGCGTACGACGTCGGCGGGGTCCATCTTGTCGCCTTCGTAGTGGGCCATCATGTCGGTGTCGGCGGCGCCCAGGTGCAGGCCGCTCACCAGGGTCCCCTGGCCGGCGAGTTCCAGCCGGATGCCGTTGGTGAGGCTCCACTCGGCCGCCTTCGCCACGCCGTAGGCGTTCGCCCCGTCGGAGGAGAACCACGACAACGCCGACAGGACGTTGAGGATCGCCCCTCCGCCGTTCGCGCCCAGCACCGGTGCGAACGCCCGGACCATGCTCAGGGTCCCCCAGAAGTGCGTGTCGAGCTCGGACCGGATCTTGCCCAGGTCCCCGTTCACCAGGTTGGTGAAGGTGGTGATGCCGGCGTTGTTGATCAGCAGGGTGACGTCGGACGCGACGGCCGCCGCCTGCTCGACGGATCGCGGGTCGGTGATGTCCAACCGGAGCTTCTCGACACCGGGAATGTCGATCTGCTCCGGGTTGCGGGCCGTGGCGTACACCTTGGCCGCGCCGCGTTCCAGCAGCTGTCGGGCGAAGTGCCGGCCGAGGCCACGGTTGGCGCCGGTGACCAGCGCGATCGAATCGGAGATCCGCATGACTGCCTCCTGGCAGGTCGAGGGCGAGCGCTACGGGAGCCACGCTAGAACCTGACATTGACGTGAGATGCAAGTCGTGTGGCCGGCGTCACCGGCAGGGCGCGCGGTGATCGGCGGCCACGCCGCGTTCGGCGTGTCGAGCCGGCCACCTGCCAAACGATCAAGGGGGCCGCGGTGGCGGCGCTCAGATCGGGGCCAGCTCCGGCACCCCGAAGTGCTGGTCGAGCACCTGCATCGCAGCACCAGCGGCGATGGCGTCCGCGCCGAGGCTGGACACGGTCACCGTGGTGGTGAGCCACGTCGTGCGTCGCGCGTCGGCCCGCACGGCCTCGGCCACCGCCGTGAGATAGGTCTGCGGATGCCGCAGGAGGTCCGCGCCGGCCAGCACCACGTGGGCGAGGTCGAGGGTCTGGAGCAGGTTCACCACACCCACCGCCACGACGCGGGCGGCCCGGGCGATGTCTCCGGACTCGGCGGCGTGGTGGTGCACGACCTCCAGGCATCCGTACCGTCCGCAGACACAGCGGGGTCCGTGCAGGTCGACGACAGTGTGGCCGAATTCCCCCGCGTTGGTGTGCGCGCCCCGGTGGGCGGTGCCGCCCAACCAGAAACCGCCACCGATACCCGACTCGATCATGATGAGGGCCGCGTCACCGAACGTCGCGCCGTGCCGCCAGGCCTCGGCCGTGATCCCCGCGGTGACGTCCTTGTCCAGGTGGACGGGCAGGTCGAGGTGCTTCTCGGCGAGGTCGCGCAGCGGTACGTCGTGCCAGTGCCGCAGCCCGTGGGCGCCCCGAACGAGGCCGTTGGCGTGGTCCAGCGGGCCGATCATGCCGATGCCCACGCCGGTGAGCCGGGCCCGCACGTCGCCGCTGCCGGTCATCGCAGCGATGCCGGTCGCCAACGCGTCGAGAAGCTGCTCGGGGGTGAAGTCGCCGGGCAACGGGCTGACCGCCGAGTGGCGTACGACACCGGCCAGGTCGACCAGGACCAGCCGCAGTGTGCGCCGGGCCACGTGGGCGCCGATGGCGTACCGGCTGTCCGGGACGAGCTCGTAGACGACGGCGGGTTTGCCGATGCCCGTGCGACGCACACCGGTGGGACGGATCAGGCCGTCGCCGGTCAGCCGGGCGATGACCTTGGAGACCGCCTGCGGGGTCAGCCCGGTCGCCTCGACCACTGTCGACCGCTCGAACGTGCGCGCGGCACGCCCCAGCGCCATGACCCGCGCCTGGTTGTAGCCGCGCAGGAACGTGACGTCGGCAGTGATACGAGTCATCTCGACACTCTATTACGCAACGCTGTTGCTAAATTTTCTCGGTGATCGGGATGAGCAGGGGACGACGGGTGGCGGCGCTGGTCGCCCTGGCACTGGGCGGCGTGGCGATCGGCCTGACCGAGTTCGTGGCGATGGGCCTGCTGCCCGACATAGCGCGCGGCCTCCTCCCGCAGGAGTACGCCCGCTCGTCGTCGGACGCCGTCGCCAGCGCCGGCTGGATGATCACCGCGTACGCGCTCGGTGTGGTCGTGGGCGCGCCACTGATCGCCGCGCTGAGCGCCCGCCTCCCGCGCAAGAAGCTCGTGCTCGGACTACTCGCGCTCTTCACCGTCGGCACCGTCGCGTCCGCGATCGCCCCCACCTTCGACCTGGTGCTGGTGGCCCGGTTCGCGGCCGCGTTGCCGCACGGCGCGTACTTCGGCGCGGCCGGCCTGCTCGCGGCGACCCTGATGGGCCCCGGCAACGAGGCCCGCGGCTTCGCCATCGTGCTCAGCGGTCTGACCGTGAGCAACGTGGTCGGCGTACCCCTCATCACGCGGCTCGGGCAGGCGGCCGGCTGGCGCGTCGCGTACCTGGTCATCGCCGGTGTCTTCGTGCTCACCCTGCTGGCGGTCCTGGCGGTCGTCCCGGAGGTCGCCGCGGCGGTCGACGGGTCGCCCGCCGCCGAGTTGCGGGCGCTGCGGACGTCGCAGGTCTGGCTGGTCGCCGCGACCGGCGCGATCGGGTTCGCCGGCTTCTTCGCGGTGGACACCTACATCGCACCGGTCACCACCGACGTCGCCGGTCTCTCGGCCGCGACGGTGCCCTGGGCGCTGGTGGCGGTGGGTCTCGGCATGACCGTCGGCAACGCCCTGGGTGGCTGGTTGGCGGACCGCGACCTCCAGCGCAGCATGGTCATCGGCTTCGTCGCGATGATCGTGAGCATCGCGACGTTCAGCCTCGTCGCGTCGAGCCCGGTCGGCCTGTTCGTCGGCGCCTTCCTGGTCGGCGCGACGAGCCTCTACCTCGGGCCGGTCCTCCAGGCCCGGCTCATCACCGTCGCCCCGGGAGCGCAGTTGATGGGCGCGGCGCTCAACCAGTCGGCGATGAACATCGCGAACAGCCTCGGCGCGGCCCTGGGCAGCGTCGCCATCGCCGCCGGCCTCGGTTACCTCGCACCGGCCTGGGTGGGCGTCGTCCTGGCGGTCGTCGGGCTCGCCCTGGGAGTGGTCAGCTTCGCGGTCGGGCGGCGCGAACGGGAGCGGACCCCGGCCACCGTCGCGGGCTGAGGCGGCCGGGCCGCTGCCGACCGGGCTGAGGCGGCCGGGCCCACCCTCGCGGGTTGTGGTGGCCGGGCCGCTGCCGACCAGGTTGAGGCGGCCGGGGTCGACAGCGGCCGGGGCGCTCGTCGGTCCGGGGTCAGAAGTCGTCGACGCTGACCGACACGCGGTGCGCGCTCGACCTCCAGTTCGGCACGTTGATCACGTCGTACCCACCGCCGCGTTGACCCACGGTGATCCGGACGAGGCCGAGGTGCGCCGGTGCCGCCGGGATGAACAGGTCCATGCCGGTGATGAAGGTCTGGCTGAAGAACTCCGGCAGGGGAGCGGTCAGGTCGCTCACCCCGTCGCCGCCGTCGTCGAACGCGAAGATCGCGATCGTCCGCTTGACCCGTGGCGCGTTCGCCGCGTTCAGGACGTCAGTGCCGTTGATCCAGAGATGGTCGCCGGCGTCGCCCTGGTCGCCCCACCATTCCTTCTGGCGTTGGATCGTCAGCGCCGTGTGCCGGTCGCTGGTGTCCACCAGCGCGCCGAGCCCTTCGCCGGGCACGCTCGTCGCCAGGCGTACGAACGAATCCGAGCGCAGGAACGGCTGGAAGTAGAAGTGGTGCGTCGGTGCGCCGGAGCGCACGATCGCGAACTCGTAGCGGGCCGTGGCGAGCACCGGGACGGGACCGAACGAACCGTCGGCACCCAGTGCCAACCGGTACGTGGGCCGGTGGGACAACCGACCGCCGGTCAGGGAGCTGACCGGGTAGACCTCGACGGTCGCGTCGGTGACGCCGGCGTTGCTCGGAAAGAGCACCGCGCGACCGGAGACCCGGGCGCTGCCGAAGAGTTGGGGCGTGATCCGTGTCGTGTGCGGCGCCCGGCCCTGGAAGAACCGGAAGATCTCACCGAACGACTCCGGCGATGACACGGTCTGCGTGTGGGACTGGTCGGGGAGGTGCACGTTCGTCGCACCGACGACGGCGCGGGCCGGATCGCCCTCACCCCAGATGGCGAGGGTGGGCACACCACCGGGCAGGGAGGCGGCGGGACGCCCGTCCAGGTTGACGTAGTGGGCGACGCGGGCGGCGCGGGCCGGTGAGCTGTTCAGATAGCCCTGCATGACGAAGGTGCCGAGGGAGTGCGCGAGCAGGTCGACCCGGTCCGCGCCGGTCGTCGCCAGCAGGCGGGTGATCCGTGCGTCGAGCCCTGCGTACACCTCGGGCAGGATCGTGGCGATGTTGGGTGAGTCGTACTCGTGGGCCTCGATGACGTCGATCGGGTAGCCGTTGCTGGCGAGGCGCTTGGCCTGGGACTGGAACTGCGTCGCCGACCCGGCGCTGCCGTGCACGAAGATCACCGGGCGGTACGTCGGGGTGGTGGCGGCGTCGGCGGCCCGTGGGACGGGAGCGACGGCCAAGCCGACCGCGAGGGCACCCCCGGCCAGTACGGAGAGCAGTCTCCGGCGAGAAATGTGCATCGGTCCTCCACCCTGAGCGACGAGGTATCTGCACTGTTAGCGCAAGTATCCTGTCAGGGCGCGGCGCAGCGGTCCACACCTGCCGGTCGCCCGGTCAGTCGACCTCTCTCGCAAGCAGGTCGCCGAGGGCGGCGCGGACCGGATCGGGGTTCGACCAACTCCAGTTGGGATGTGCGCGGTTCGTGAGCAGGGCGAGGACGAGCTTCCGGGACGGGTCGACCAGGAGCGACGGGCCGGCGAAGCCGGTGTGACCGAAGGTCCGGGCGGAGGCGAGTCGACCCATGAACCAACTCTGGTTGAGCACGACCCCGAGGCCGTGGGCGGAGGTCCGGTTGGGCCGCTCCGGGTCGACGGCTGGCTTCCCGGAGTTCTGGTTGGTGAGCATCCGACGGACCGTCGTCGCGGCGAGGATCCTCCTGCCCTGGTGGGTGCCCCCGTTGAGGAGCATCTGCCCGATGACGGCCAGGTCGGTGGCGGTGGCGAAGACGCCGGCGTGCCCGGCCACGCCGCCGAGGTGGTTGGCGACGTCGTCGTGGACGGTGCCCCGGAGCAGACCCCGCGACGAGCGGGCGTCGGTGGCGACCAGGCGACCGGCCTTCGCGCTGCCCGACAACCAGGTGTTCGGGTTGAAGCCGGTGTCGCGCAGGCCGAGCGGGCCGGTGAGGTTGCTCTTCAGCGCCTGGTCGAGTCGTTGGCCGGTGACCTTCTCCACGATCCTGCCGGCGACCATCAGCCCGACGCTGGAATAGCGGAACGTGGTGCCGGGGACGGCGCCGGAGACCAGCCCGGTGGTGAGCACCGCGTTCCAGCGGGCCGTATTGTCGGCGAGACCGGAGACCTTCGCGCCGACCGGGAGACCGCTGGTGTGGGTCAGCAGCATCTCGACGGTGATCCGCTCGGTGCCCGCGCCGGTGAAACCGGGCAGGTAGTCGCGCACCCAAGCGCCCAGCTCGACCCGACCCTTGTCGACCTGCTGCAACAGCAGGATGGCCGTGTACACCTTCGTGACCGAGGCGAGGTCGAAGATGGAGTCCGGGCGCATCTCGACGCGCTGGCCCGCCGCCAGTAGTTTGGGCCCGGCGCCGTAGCGCAACGCCTCCCCGACCGCGGTGTGCACAGCCGTCTTCCCGTCGACCAGGACGACGGCGACCGCGCCGGGAAAGCCCTTGTGCTGCACGGTCTGCGGCGTGGCGGGCAGGTGCCGCCGCAGCAGCGCTGTCACGTCCTGCGCGTAGCGGGCCTGGCCCGCGGCTGCGGCACCACCACTCGCGGACGCGCTCGGCGTGCCCGACGGTGTGGTCTTCCCGGCCGAGCCGAAACCCACCCGGTTGCCGGCGGCGTCGGTCCCGGTCACCGCGTCACCGGGCCCGGCCGCACCCGCGTCGGGCGTGCCGTCGCCGCCGCAGGCGGTGAGGCCGGCGGCTGCGGCGGCCAGGCCGGCAGCAAGGAGGGTACGACGTGCGACGGGCATGCCGGAGATCGTGACAGTCGGCATCGTCGCACGCCAATCGGCCCGCCCGAACGTCTGTCGTCTTCATCCCGTCGTCCGACACGTGGTCATCTGGCGGACACAGACGGTTGCCCTTCAGGTGGTTGTGCGACGATCGGCGGGCGTCACGCCGGACGACCGTCCACCGGTCCGCCCGCCCATCCGAATGCCGGCGGCACGGAGGGCACCACACCTCGTATCCCTTGGAGAGCACGATGTCCCTCTCCCCATCCCGGGTCTTCGCGGAGCTGAACGCGGTACGACCCCCTGACCGGAACTCCCCGACGATGGGTCGGGCCGTCGTGGTCGGCGGCAGCGTCGCCGGCCTGCTGGCCGCCCGGGTGCTGTCCGAGCACGCCGACAGCGTCGTCATCATCGACCGGGACGACCCGCAGGTGGCCGGCGCGCGTCCCGGCGTACCCCAGGGGACGCAGCTGCACGCGCTGCTGCCCGGCGGCTTCCTCCAGCTGGAGCGCCTGTTCCCCGGATTCCGCGACGCGGCGCTGGCGCGCGGAGCGGTCGAGGCGCCGCCCGAGGCGCGGCGCAACTACCTCGACGGCCGCCCGAAGGTCGTCGTCCCCGACGACGCCGACAGCCTGGCCGGCAGCCGTCCGCTCCTGGAGGAGCTGATCCGTCAACAGGTGCTCCGGCTGCCCAACGTCAAGACGGTCACCGCACGCGCCACCGGTCTCGTGTTCGACGGCGATGCGGTCACCGGGGTCCGTTGCGAGGTCGCCGGGGTGACCGGCGTGGAGACCGGTGACCTCGTGGTGGACGCCATGGGTCGGTCGAGCAGACTCTCGGACTGGCTGGAGCAGGCCGGCTGGGAGCGGCCGGTGACCCGGCGGATGACGGTGCACCTGAACTACGCGACGGCCCTGTTCCGCCGCCCGGAGGTCACCCCGGCCACGACCGTCGTCCTGGCGCTGCACACCCCGAAGATGGGGTTGGACGTGGCCGGGGCCGCGTTCTTCGCCATCGAGGACGGCCGGTGGATGGCCATGATGGCCGGTTACGGCGACGACCGTCCGGGGCGCACCCCGGAGGACTTCGTCCGTCGCCTGCGGGAGCAGTTCCCGCCGGAGTTCGGCGAGGTGGCCGACCAGGAGATGCTGGGCGACGTCCAGACCTACCACCACGCCGACAGCCGACGCCGGGACTTCCACGCGCTGAAGCGGTTCCCGGCCGGTCTGGTCAGCGTCGGCGACGCCGTCGCGTCGTTCAACCCGGTGTACGGGCAGGGGATGACGTCCGCGGCCCTGCACGCGGCCTGCCTGTCGACGTACCTGCGGTCCGACCCGGACCTCCGGGCGCCCGCACGGCACTTCCTCGCGTTGCAGCAGGTCGTCGTCGACGCCGCCTGGTCGATCTCGACCTCCGCCGACCTGGCGTTGCCGCACGTCGACGGGCCCTACCCGCGCGGCTACCGGATCTCCAGTTGGGCGAGCCGGCAGATCATCGAGGCGACAGTCACCGACGTGGCGACCGCCCGCCGGTTCAACGAGGTCGTCTCCATGCGCGAGCACCCGCGCTCGCTGGCCCGGCCGGCTGTGCTCCTCGGCGCGCTCCGCGCCAACCGGCGGGCGCGCTGAGGGTCGACCCGGCGGCCTCGTGGCGAGGCCGCCGGGTCCGCCCGATCTCAGCGGGGCAGTTTGCGCAGGACGTCGACGACGAAGCGGTGGTCGTCGAGCTGCGGCAGCCCGGACACACCGACCCAGCCCACCACGCCGGTGCCCCGCACGCGCAGCGGCACCGCGCCCCCGGCCGCCGCGTACCGCTCGGCGGGCAGGCCGTACCGCTCGGCCAGCGTCACCTGCTTGTCCTGGCACAACCGGGCCATGTACAGCGACGAGTGCTCGAAGCGCATCACCACGCGTCCCTTGCGGCGCAGCCACGCGTCGTTGTCCGCCGTCGAGCCCGGCAGGCCACAGTGGAAGAGCTGGCGTCCCGTCCGCCACACCCCGATCGACACCGGCAGCCGCTGCTCACTCGCTGCCGTGACGGCGAGCATCCCCAGCTCGTACGCGTCGGTCTCGGACAGGCCCGCGAGTTCCAGCTCGCCCTCCTCGCGCAGCAGCTCGTCCAGCGTCGGCCACGCCTCACGGTCGTCTGACATGTTCTTCTCCTCGTCGTTGCGGGCGATCACCCGGTGTTGCTCTGTCGCGGCGGTCACCAGGCGCAGGGCGCGTAGTCCTTCAGGAAACAGCCGTACAGGTCCTCGCCCTGCTCGCCGCGGACGATCGGGTCGTACACCCGGGCGGCGCCGTCGACCAGGTCCAGCGGGGCGTGGAAGCCCTCGTCGGCCAGGCGCATCTTGGTCGGGTGCGGCCGTTCGTCGGTGATCCAGCCGGTGTCGACGCTGGTCATCAGGATGCCGTCGGTCAGCATCTCCTGGGCGCTGGTGCGGGTCAGCATGTTCAACGCGGCCTTGGCCATGTTGGTGTGCGGGTGCCCCGGCCCCTTGTAGCCACGGCCGAACTGCCCCTCCATCGCCGACACGTTCACCACGTACTTGCGGCGGGCCGACGCGGCGGCCATCGCCGGGCGCAGCCTGCTGACCAGCACGAACGGCGCGGTCACGTTGCACAGTTGCACCTCGAGCAGCTCGACCGGGTCGACCTCCTGCACCCGCTGGACCCAACTGTTGACCGAGTCGAGGTCCGGCACCAGGCCCCCGGCGTCGATGGCGGTGGACGCCGCGATCCGCTCCGGCGAGGCGGAGCCGCTGGTGAGCGCCAGCGCGGTGAGCGCGTGCGGGGTGAGCCCGGCGGTGAGGGCACCCGCCGGGGCGCCCTGTCCACCCGGCTTGGCGAACGTGATCAACTCCGGTAGCGGACCGTCCGGCAGGGGCGCGGCCTCCGCGGCGACGAGCTGCGCGTACGCCCCGGGGGAGCGGCGGACGGTCTGCGCCGCGTTGTTGATCAGGATGTCCAGGGGGCCCTGACTGCTCACCGAGTCGGCCAGGGCGATCACCTGGGCCGGGTCACGCAGGTCGATCCCGACGACGCGCAGGCGGTGCAGCCAGTCGGCGCTGTCCGGCATCGCGGCGAACCGGCGTACCGCGTCGTGCGGGAACCGCGTGGTCACCGTCGTGTGCGCGCCGTCGCGCAGCAGCCGCAACGCGATGTACATGCCGATCTTGGCCCGGCCGCCGGTGAGCAGCGCCCGCCGACCGGTCAGGTCGGTACGGGCGTCGCGGCGCTCCCGGTTGAGCGTCGCGCAGGACGGGCAGAGCTGGTGGTAGAAGGCGTCCACCTGGCGGTACCGCTGCTTGCAGACGTAGCAGCCGCGCGGGTTGTGCAGGAAACCCGCCGTCTCGCCCGCGACCGACGACGCCAGCGGGATGCCCTGGGTCTCGTCGTCGATCCGCCCCGGTGCACCGGTGGCGGTGGCCTCGGTCACGGCCCGGTCCGCGGCGAGGACGGCGTCTCGCCGCTCCTCCCGTCGCCGCTGCTTGACCACCTTGTAGAGCCGGGCAGTGGCCCGCTGCACCCGCACCACGTCCGGGTGGTCCGAGGGCAGCGCCTCCAACGCCTCGAAGACGCTGAGGCAGGTCTCCAGCCGCTCGCGGTCAATGCCTTTCTGACTGTTTTCGGCAACGTTGTCCACCGTCATGCGTCGTCGTCTCGTCCCGTATCCCGTGCCGGTTCACCCCGGCTCGCCCCAAGTCCGACCCGAAACTGTACGCACCGCGCGGCGTCCGACGCACCTCGCGGCCGCCCGGCCGGCGATGCGGCCGTCCCGGGCGGCGACGCGGCTCACGGCGGTCAGGCCGGGTCGGCGTGCCCGAGACGCCAGTAACCCATGAAGGCGACCGCCCGTCGGTCCATCCCTCGCTCGGCGACCAGGTGCCGCCGCAGGGTGCGGATCACACCGGCCTCCCCGGCGAGCCAGGCGTACAGCGGTGCGGCGGCCACCTCCTCGGGGACCTCCCACAGGATCTCGGTGTCCAGGTCGACGTCCGGGACGGGCTGAGCGCGGTCCGACGCGTCGGCGGCCAGCAGCTCCTCCGCCGCGGCGGCGACCGCGGGCACCAGCCGGCTGCCATGTCCGTCGAGCCCGCGGGGCAGCCAACGGACCTCGACACCCGGGGGAGTGACCAACGGCAACACGTCGTGGTCGGCGGGCACCTCCAGCAGGACGACGCCCCGGGCATCGAGGGGGAGCCGCTCGCAGATACCCGCGATCGCCGGCACGGCGGTCTCGTCCCCGGCCAGCAGCAGGCAGCTCCCGGTCGACGGCCGGAACTCGATCCCGCCGTGGTCGCCGTCGTAGCCCGCGTCCGGACCGACGAGGGCGACCTCGTCGCCCGCGCTCACCCGCCGCGCCCAACGCGTCGCCGGGCCGCCGTCGCCGTGCAGCACCAGGTCGACGTCGACCTCGGCCAGGTGGGGCCGGACCGCCCGCACGGTGTAGGTGCGAATCGGGTTGCGCTGGTGCTCCGGCAGGGCCCGCCAGGCCGCGTACCAGTCCGCGCCACCGGTGAGGTTCACCCCGGGTCGGCCGGGCACCGGCAGCACCAGCTTGATCCGCTGGTCGTACCCGTTGTCGGCGAAGCGGTCGAGGTCGACGCCGGTGAAGGTGACCCGGACGAAGGAGGGGCTGAGTCGGCGTACCGCCGCCACGGTGACGGTGAACACGCGCCACGGGGCGATGGGCAGGGTCTCGGTCATGGTGCCTCTCTCGGCTCGGCAGCTAGCGGGGGTTGTTCGTCACGGCGCGCGAGCGCCACAGCAGCCAGACGAAGTACGGGGTGCCGATCATCGCGGTGACCAGGCCGGCGGGGACCTGGGCCGGAGCGATGATCGTCCGGCCGAGGGTGTCGGCGATGCTGACCAGCGCCGCGCCGAGCAGCGCGGCCACCGGGAGCACCCGGGAGTGCCGCCCGCCGACCAGCGCCCGCGCGGCGAGCGGGGCGACCAGGCCGACGAAGCCGATGACCCCGACGGCCGAGACCGCTGTGGAGGTGAGCAGCGCCGCCGCGCCGAGCGCGAGCAGCCGGGTGCGTTCCAGCGGGACGCCCAGCACCCGGGGGGTGTCGTCGTCCAACGCCATCAGGTCGAGTTCCCGACGAGCGGCGACCACGGCCGGGGTGAGCACCAGCAGGGCGATCAGCACCGGCAGCACCTGGGTCGGCATCCGGCCGTAGGTGGAGCCGGAGAGCCAGGTCAACGCCTTCCCGGTGTTCCACGGGTCGAAGGCGACGACCAGGAAGGTGATGACCGCCATGCCGCCCTGCCAGGCGCCGAAGCCGATCAGCACCAGCCGGTCGGAGCTCAGCCCGCCGCGCCACGCCAGGCCGTAGACCAGGGCGAACGCCGCCATCGCGCCGAGCCCGGCGACGCCGGAGACGGCCCACACCCCGGCCAGGGGCACGAAGGTGAGCAGGGAGACCGCTCCGAGCCCGGCCCCGGCGGTGATGCCGAGGATGCCCGGCTCGGCCAGCGGGTTGCGGCAGACGGCCTGCACTGTGGTGCCGGCGACCGCGAGCGCCGCGCCGGCCAGGACCGCCGCGGCGACGCGCGGCCAGCGCTGGTCCAGCACGAAGGTGTACGCGGGCCCGGTGCTGCCGTTGATCCAGTTGAGCACGTCGCCGAGCAGCACCCACGTGTCGCCGATGAGCATGCCGACCGTGACGGCGGCGACGGTCACCACGGCGGCGACGGTGACGACCCCGCGGTGGAAGGCGGTGGACCGGACGGCCGCGTGCCCGCCGGGAGGGCGGCGGGTGGGGCCCGCGTCGCGGTGGCGGCGGGCCAGCCAGATGAGGATCGCCGCGCCGAACAGGGTGGTGACCACGCCGGTGGGAATGTCCACACCGGCCTGCCCGCCCATCGCGGCGCGGAGCAGCACGTCGGAGCCGAGCACGATGATGACCCCGGCGATGCCGGACAACGGCAGCAGGACGCGGTGCCGGTGCACCCCCGGCACCACCGGGCCGAGCAGTCGGACGATCACCGGGGCGCACAGGCCGACGAAGCCGACCGGGCCGGTGAGGGTGACGGCCGCCGCGGACAGCAGCACGGCCAGCACCAGAACGACGAGCCGGGTACGCCGCACGTCCAGGCCGAGCACGGTGGCGGTGTCGTCGCCGAGGGCGAGGATGTCGAGGCGGTGCCCGAGCAGCACCAGCACCACGACGGCGCCGACGATCACCGGGGCCAGCTGGGTCAGTGCGGTCAGGTCGCTCTGCACCAGCGAGCCGTTGCCCCAGGCGAACAGACCGATGGTGGCCTGCTCGAAGAGGAGCAGCAACAGCGTGGTCACCGACCCGAGCGCCAGCGCGGTCGCCGATCCGGCGAGGATCAGCCGGGTGGTGCCGGCCTGCCCACCGGAGGACATCGCCATCACCAGTCCGGCGGCGGCCAACCCTCCGCCGAAGGCGAGGCCACCGGCGGGCAGCGCGGGCAGCGAGACGCCGAACGCGGCGACGGCGACGATCGCCAGGTGGGCGCCGGCGTTGACCGCGAGGGTGTCGGGGGAGGCGAGCGGGTTGCGGGCGATCGACTGCAACGCCGCGCCGGCGAACCCGAGCGCCACGCCGATGGCCAGCCCGGCGAGCAGCCGAGGCAGCCGGGAGGCGATCAGAACCCGGGCCGCCTCGTCGTCGCTGCCGGCGGCGAGCCGGAGCAGGTCGAGAGCCCCGACGTTGGAGGTGCCCTGGGTGAGGTGCACCGCGCCGACCAGGAGCAGCAGCAGGAGCGCCGCGACGAAGACCCCGGCGACGCGGGGCACGGCCAGGCGTCCGTCCGGAGCCGGCCGGGTGGCCGGCTCCGGACGTGGGGGTGCGTTCAGCACGCTCACACCGCGTACGTCTTGACGAGTTCGTCGATGTACTGCTTGCCGGAGAGCGGACCGCCGAAGGTCCAGATGCCGTTGGGCATCTTGTGCAGGTTGCCCTTCTGCACGAACGGCAGCGACTTCCAGATGGCGTTGCTCGCGAGCCCGTCGGCGAACACGTCGTCGCCGTCGGAGGCGTTGTAGAAGAGGTGCACGTTCGGGTCCTTGAGCACGGTCATGCCCTCGACGTCGGTCTGGCCGAGGCCCCACACCTCGTCGGTCTTGCCGGTCCAGGCGTTGGTGAGGCCGAGCTGGATGCCGATCTGGGAGACGAGCGCGCCAGTGCCGAACATCCGGATGCTGACGGTGCTGCCTTCCTTCCAACCGTCGGCGATGGCGAACGGCCGGCCGGCTGCCCCGGCGTCGGCGATCTTCTTCTTGCCGTCGGCGATGGCGGTGTCGAAGTCGGCGAGCAGCTTCTCCGCCTCGGTGGTCTTGCCGACGGCCTTCGCGATCATGTTGAGGTCCGCGCGCATCCGGCCGAGGTTGTCGGTGGCGTCACTGCCCTTGGCGACCACGACGGGGACGAACTTCTCCAGCTGACTGACGATGGCGCCGCCCCGGTCGTCCTCCATCACGACGAGGTCGGGCTGGAGAGCCACGATCGAGTCGACGCTGGGTTCGCCGCGAGCGCCGACGTCCTTGACGCTCGGGTCGAGCTTCGCGGAGGTGACCCAGGTGCCGTAGCCCTTGGGGTCGGCCACGCCGACGGGCATGACGCCGAGGCTGACCAGCATCTCGACCTCGCCCCACTCGAGACCGACGACCTTGGTCGCCGGGGCCTTGAGGGTGATCTCCTTGCCGCGGCTGTCGGTGAGGGTGACCGGCCCGCCGGTCGCCGAGGCGGAGGTCTCGGAAGTGGCGGCCTTCTCGGTGGTGCCGCAGGCGCCGAGCGTCAGCGCGGCCACGACGGCGATGAGGGCGGTGAAACGGGTACGGGTCATGACGGTCTTTCTCTGCTGGGGATGAGGGGTGTTTCAGACCAGGGCGCGGACCGCGTGCCGCCCGACGGGGCGGGTGGTGACCAGTCCGCTGATCGGATCGGTGGTCACCTCGATGCGGATGCCGTAGGTCTCGGTGAGGGCGTCCTCGGTGAACACGGTGGCCGGGGTGCCGGTGGCGCGGATGCGGCCCTGGTGCAGCAGGACCACCTCGTCCGCCACGGCGGCGGCCTGGTTGAGGTCGTGCAGGACGACGCCGACGGCGACACCGTGGTCGTCGGCGAGGTCACGGACCAGGTCCAGGATCTCCACCTGGTAGCGCAGGTCGAGGAAGGTGGTGGGCTCGTCGAGCAGCAGCACCGGAGTGTCCTGGGCCAGACAGGTGGCCAGCCACACCCGCTGCAACTCGCCGCCGGAGAGTTCGTCGACGGGTCGGTCGGCCATCGCGGCGACGCCGGTGACGTCCATGGCGCGGGCGATGGCGGCGAGACCGTCCGGATCCTCGGTGCGCCAGCGCCCCCGGTACGGGTGCCGGCCGTAGCCCACGACGTCGTGGACGGTGACACCACTGGGCACCGGACGGCTCTGGGCGAGCAGGGTGACCCGACGGGCGAACTCCCGGGACGGCAGGCTCGCGGCGGCGACGCCGTCGCCGAGGTGGACCAGGCCGGAGTCGATCGGGTGCAGGCGGGCCAGGGCCCGCAGCAGGGTCGACTTGCCACTGCCGTTGGGGCCGACGAGGGCCGTCACGGCACCCGCGCGAAGGTCGATCATGGCGCCGTGCACTACCGGCACACCGTGGTAGCCCAGACGGAGGTCGACGCCTGACAGGCTGCGCCCCCCGTTGGCCGACGCCAACTCGTTCTTCATGAGGTTAGGCTAACCTAACGAAATGCTGGTGTGTCAAGTCGGCCAACGGGCCAGGTCAACGCGGATGGACCGGCGGTCGCCGCCGGCTCGCGTACGTGGGGGATGCTGGGTCCGTGCAGATCACCACCCTCGGTCCGTTCGCTGTCGACGGCCAGCCCGTTCGCGGTGACCGTCTCGCGGCGGTGGTGCGCGCGCTCGTCGACGCCCGGGGACGGGCGGTCTCCACGAGCCTGCTCGTGGACGCCGTCTGGGACGGCTCCCCACCCGACGACGCGACCGGTGCCGTGCAGGCACTCGTGTCCCGGGTACGCCGCCTCGGGCTGCCCGTGGTCGCGGTGCCGGGCGGATACCGGCTGCCCGCCGAGGAGATCACCGTCGACTCGGTCGAGGCACGGGCGCTCGTCGACCGGGCGCGAACCGTCTTCGACGGCGGCGATCCGCCGGCCGCCCGGCGCCTCGCCGACCAGGCG
Source organism: Micromonospora sp. WMMD1155 (assembly GCF_029581275.1). Classification (NCBI taxonomy): domain Bacteria; kingdom Bacillati; phylum Actinomycetota; class Actinomycetes; order Micromonosporales; family Micromonosporaceae; genus Micromonospora; species Micromonospora sp. WMMD1155. The sequence continues at coordinate 6,879,572 of NZ_CP120742.1, read as the reverse complement.
CGCGCCCTCTTCCCCGAGGTGCCCGAGCTGGTCGGTGCCGAGGACACCCGCCTGTTCGCCGACGTCGCCGCGCTGCGCGCGCAGGCGGCACTCGCCGGTGTCGGCCCGTTCGACGAGGCCGACCTGAGCCGGCTCGTCGCCCGTACGCCGCCGGACGAGCCCTCGGCCGCCCTGCTCGTCCGGGTCCTCGCCGCGCAGGGACGCGAGGCGGAGGCGCTGGAGGTGGTCGAGCGCCTCCGGGTGGAGCTGGCCGACCGGTACGGCACCGACCCGTCGCCGGTGATCACACAGGTTCACCTGGCGCTGTTGCGTGGCGAACTGACCACCCCGGTCGTCGCGGAGACCCCCCGGCAACCGACGCGGATCGCCCTGCCCACCGCCTGGCGTCGGCCGATGACCGCCCTCGTCGGCCGGGAACGAGACGTCGAGGCCGTGGTGGCGGCACTCGCCGACGCGGCGGTGGTGACGATCGTGGCGTCCGGCGGCGCGGGCAAGACCCGCCTCGCCGCCGAAGTGGCGCGGCGCACGGCGGCGGCCGGGCAGTCGGTACGCGTCATCGAACTCGCCGGTCTGCGTCCTCCCGACGAGGTACTGCCCACTGTGCTCGCAGCCCTCGGGGGCGCGGACACCTCGTCCACCGGTGGCAATCTCGGCCTCGAACGGCGCGTGCTCAGCCCCGAGGAACGCCTTCGCGCGGTGGCACCCGACCTCGACGGGCTGGTGGTGCTGGACAACTGCGAGCACGTCCTCGACGCGGTGGCCACCGTCGTGGCGAACCTGGTCGCGGTGGCGTCCCCGGAGGTCGCGGTGCTCGCCACCAGCCGGGCCCCGCTGGGTCTGGCCGGCGAACTGGTGCACCGGCTGACGGCGCTGCCCGACGCGGACGCGCTCGCCGTCCTCGAATCGCGGGCCCGGGCCGGTGGCGCGGTGCCCACCTGGGACACCGCGCGGGCGCTGGCCCTCTGCCACCGGCTCGACAACCTGCCCCTGGCCCTCGAGTTGGCCGCGGCGCGACTGCGGCACATGCCGATCGACGACGTGCTCGCCGGGCTGACCGACCGGTTCGCGCTGCTCGACGACGCCCTGCGCGGCCTGCCGGAGCGGCACGCCAGCCTGTGGGCGCTCGTCGACTGGAGCCGGGAACTGCTCGCCGAGGACGACCGCGACCTGCTGCAACGGGTCGCGGTCATTCCCGCGCCCTTCACCGCCGACCTCGCCGCCGCCGTGGCGCAGACCCCGGACGTCCGTCGCGGCCTGGCGACACTCGTCGAGCAGTCCCTGCTGACCCTGGTCGAGGGGGACGGCCCGCCGCGCTACCGAATGCTCGAAACGGTCCGTGAGTACGGCGAAGCCCGTCTCGACGCGGTCGGTGCCCGCGAGGCGGCCATGGCCGGGCTGGTCGGCTGGGCCCGGGAGCGGGCCGTCGCGCTCGCCGGCCGCTTCGTCGGCCCCGGCCAGGTCGAGGCGCTGCACCGCTGCGCCGCCGAGCAGGACAACCTGCTCGCGGCCCTGCGCTGGGCGCTCGCCCAGGACGACGAGCCGGCCACCGTCGACGTCGCGACGGCGCTGTTCCACCTCTGGACGGTGCGCGGTCTGCACCTGGAGGTCCTCGGATGGGCGCGCGGGATGCTGGGTGTCGCCGACCCGGTCCGACGACGCCGCTCGGCGATCCTGCACGGCCGTGGTGTCGGGCGACCACTACCCGACGCTGACCGGCTCGCCTGGCTGTGCCTGTTGACCGGGGTGAACTCCGGCATCAGCGGTGAACTCCGGCTCGCGGTGCTCGCCCGGCGGGCACTGCGGACGCTGCTCGCCGAGCGACCCGACGAGGTGTCGTCCCGGTTGACGGCGCTCGCGTCGGCGCTGCCCGAGTTCGACGCCTCCGACGTGGATCGCAGCATGAAGGCCGCTGACGAGCTGGTCGCGCACCCCGACCCGCACGTGCAGGCACTCGGCCTGTTCGCCCGCGCCGCGGCCCGGGAGAACGGCGGCATGCCCGACGCGTCGGTCACCGACGCCGAGCAGGCGTACCACTGTTTCGAGGCGGCCGGTGACCACTGGGGCATGGCGATGGCGGCGGGTGCCGTCGGGCAGTTCCTCGATCCCAGCGGGGACACCGGGTCGGCCGAGTGGCTGGCGCGCAGCGTCCGCCACATGGAGATGATCGGTGCCACCCAGGACGCCCGGTCGATTCGGGTACGGCTGGACGTGCAGCTCGCCCTGACCGGTGACGGGGAGGCCGAACGACGACTGGCGGAGACGGCCGCCCCGGGTGACGGCGAGGCGGTGGACGCCGCGGTCGCCTGCCTCGGGTTGGCCCACCTGGCCTGGCAGCGGCAGCAGTACGACGAGACCCGCAGGTACGGCGCGCGGGTGACCCGGATCCTGCGCGGCTGGACTAACCCGCAGCCGCAAGCGCAGGCCATGCTGCGCGTCGCCGTGGCCGTCCTCGACCTGCGGGTGGCGCAGGCGCGGCCGGTGCCGGGGGAGAACCCGGACGCGCACGCGGTCACCCTGCTGGCCCTCGCCCGGGACGACGCGCTGGCCTCGAAGGACCTGCCGATCATCGGCGCCTGGGCCCAGGGGGGCGCCGAACTCGCCGCGTACCGCGGTGACGACGAGACCGCGCGGGAATTGTTCACACTCGGGACGCGGGTCGGCACCCACGTCGGGATGTTCTTCCCACCCGGGACCGCCGAACGACTCGACGCCGCCCTCGCTGACGAGGAGCGGCGCGAGTCGTTGCTGGTCGCGTGGCGCGGGCGGCCGGTCGCCGCAGCCGCCGCCCGGATCCGGGAGCTGATGGGCGACCTGCTCGCGGGTTAGATCTTCTTCCGGTACGCGCGCAGCGCCAACGGCATGAACAGCACCACGAAACCGGCGCACCAGGCGAGTGTCCACCACACGTGCGAGCCGAGCGGGGTGCCGAGGAACAGGCCGCGGACCGACGCCACCAGGTGGGTCATCGGGTTGACGTCCACGAACGCCTGCATCCAGCCGGGCAGGGTGTCGGCGCCGACGAACACGTTGGACGCGAAGCTCAGCGGCATGATCAGCGCGAACATGACGCCCTGCACCGCACCCGCGGTCCGCACCTTCATCGACACGAGCACCGGCAGCCAGCTCAGGCAGAGCGCGAACAGCACCGCGAGCAGACACCCGGCGACGGCCCGGAACAGGTCGGTCTCGATCCGGAAACCCATCACGTAGCCGATCGCGAGGGTCGACACCGTGACGATCACGTACCGGACGACGTCGCCGAGGACCGCGCCGACGAGTGGTGCGGAGCGGGGGATCGGCAGGGACCGGAACCTGTCGAAGATGCCCTTGGAGATGTCGGTGTTGAGATTGACGCCGATCGCGATGGCACCCGTGGCGATGGTCTGCGCCAGGATGCCGGGCAGCAGGAACTGCAGGTAGTCGCCTGTCGATCCGGCGACCGCGCCGCCGAAGACGTACACGAAGATGACGAGGAACAGCACCGGCTGCAACGTGACGTCGATGAGCGCCTCGGGCGTACGCCAGGTCTTGATGAGGCTGCGTTTGGCGAGTGCCAACGAGTGCCGGACCAGCCGGAACGGTCGCGGGTTCGCGGTGGTGGTCGACAGCCCGCGGTTCGTCGTCGGTGAGACGTCGGTCAGAGTGCTCATGCCGCGACCTCCGTGGGGCGGGTGGTGTCGTCGTCGGACGCCGTGCGCCCGGTGAGGGTGAAGAACACCTCGTCGAGGCTCGGCAGGTGCAGGGACAGTTCGGTGACCGCGATGCCGGCCGTGGCGAAGCGCGCGACGCTCTCGGTCAGGGCCGTGTCGTCGGTGACCGGCACCGCGAGGACGCCCTTGCGGATCTCGTCGGCCTGCGCGCCGGAGCCGACCTGGGTCAGGATCTCCGCGGTCCGGGGCAGGTGCGCCGGGTCGGACGGTCGGACCTCGAGGGTCTGCCCACCGACCACCCGCTTGAGCCCGTCGGGTGTGTCGTGCGCGATCACCCGGCCGTGGTCGATCACCGTGATCGCGTCGGCGAGCGCGTCGGCCTCCTCCAGGTACTGCGTGGTGAGCAGCACCGTCGAGCCGTTGGCGACCAGCGAACGGACCACGTCCCACATGTCCTCGCGCTTGGCCGGGTCGAGCCCGGTCGTCGGCTCGTCCAGGAAGATCACGTCGGGGGAGCCGACGAGGCTGGCGGCCAGGTCCAGCCGACGCCGCATGCCGCCGGAGTAGGTCTTGGCCGGCCGGTTCGCGGCGTCGGTCAGGTCGAACCAGTCGAGCAACTCCGCGGCCCGCCGCCGGGCACCGGAACGCCCCAGCTCCAGCAGGGTGCCGAACAGCTCCAGGTTCTGCCGTCCGGTCAGGTCCTCGTCGACCGAGGCGTACTGGCCGGTCAGGCCGATGGTCTGCCGAACGCGCTCGGCGTCCCGTACCACGTCGAAACCGCTGATCCGCGCGGTTCCGCCGTCCGGGGTCAGCAAGGTGGAGAGGATGCGTACGGCGGTGGTCTTGCCGGCGCCGTTGGGGCCGAGCACCCCGAGCACCGTTCCCCGGGGAACCGCGAGGTCGACGCCTTGCAGCGCCCTCGTCTTCCCGAAGGTCTTGACGAGGCCCTCGGCCTCGATCACCAGGTCAGCTGTCATGCGTACAGCATGCTCGGGCCCGCTGACACGGCCCCGACACGCGACCGACACCGGCTGACACGGTGGCCGGCTCGCCGCTTCCGGTCCCGACGGCCGATCCCCGGCTTGATCCGCTCGCGTTCCCCGACGTGGGGGTGTCCGAGCCGCCCGGATACCCCCACTTCACCGAACTCGAGGGCATCATGACGGCGAGACCAACGATGAGGAGGACGCGATGGGCCGCGTCGTGGTGAGCATGAGCGTGTCGCTGGACGGCTTCGCCGCCGGACCCGACGTCTCCGAAGAACAGCCGATGGGCGTGGGCGGCGAGCGGTTGCACGAGTGGCTGTTCCGCGCCGACGACGACCGCGCCGTGGCGGCCGACGGGGTCACCCCGACGGGCGTCGACGCCGCCCAGGCGCGAGAGATCCACGCGACGACGGGCGCCGTGGTGCTCGGCAAGCGGACGTTCGACGTCGGCGTGGACCTGTGGGAGGACACCCCCTTCCCAGTGCCCTGCTTCGTGGTGACCCATGAGGTGCGCGAGCCGTTGACGATGAAGAGCGACGTCTTCACGTTCGTCGACGACGGCCTGCACAGCGCGCTGCGCCAGGCTCGTCAGGCAGCGGGCGACCGCAACGTCCTGATCATGGGCGGGCCCACTACCGTGCGACAGTTCGTCAAGGCCGGGCTGGTGGACGAGATCCGCGTTCAACTCGTCCCGGTGTTTCTCGGCATCGGCACCCGCCCGTTCGACCACCTCGGCACCGACCACATCGAACTCCAACGAACCGCCGTGATCGAATCACCACACGTCACCCACCTGCGCTTCCACGTCTCGAAGTGACCTCCCGGTATCCACCTGGCCCGCGGGGAAGAACGGGGCGAGCGGGCCACCGTCGTGTGAATCAGGTGACGGCCAGGCGAAAGACCTGCCGGGAACCCCCTTCCGGGCCGGACCCGACGGTCTCGGCAGGAACGAAACCAAGGCGTTCGTAGAAGACACGCGCACCGCTGGCGCGAGCGCCCGGGTGATCGGCGCCAAAGCTGACCACCTGCACGGTCCCGGGGCCCCGCACGAACCTGCGCATGGCTTCTGCCATCAGCGCACGACCGACGCCCTTCCCCCGCGAGCCCTCGGACACGACAAGCCAGTGAACGTGATAGGTCGGGGCCTTCGCCGCGAACAACAGCCCGCCCAGCAGGTCGGGCTCCGCGGAAGTGGCAACGATTGCTGTGGACCGACGAGTGTGTTTGCGTACAGCATCATGAAAGCCGACATCCTCGACGATCGGGCCGAACCAGCACTCGACCTGGGCCGCCAAGCCGAGGAAGCCGTTGAAGTCTTGCTCCTCCGCGAGTCTGACGATCACCTGAGCAGTCTGACAGGGACGAGGCTGAAGCTGTCCGACTCCGTGCCCGGCTCACCGGTGGCTAATCGAGGTGGATCAGGTAGTCCAGCTCAACTCGGTCAGCCCGCATCACGATGTGCGCCACCTCGGCCACCCAGTCGTGGACGTAAGTCTGTCTGGTGATGACGACGACGGAAACTCCACCAGGGATGCGGAGCGCCTCGGTCTCTTCCTGGGTCGGCATCCTCCAGGTGGGACGTTCACGAATGCTGGTGACGGTGTGCCCGAGGCTGTGGAGCTGTGCCGTATTGCCGCCGGGCCACGGCTCGTTCTCCGGGACGGCTATCGGAGTGCCAGCTACCAGTTCCAGCGGCATGCGTGAGACGGACATCTGCTGCGGAACTCCGTGGGTGCGGAACAGGAAGTGACGTTCGAGCAGCATGGTCCCCGGCTCCACGCCGAAGAGGTCCGCTATCGCCGCAGTGGCAGGTACCTCTCGGAATTCCTTGTCCAAGCTGTAGGCCGACCAGTCCACCTGCTGATCAACCGTGAACGACGTGCCCAGCTCGCCGCTTCGGACCTGCTCCAACTCCTTGCGGTATCGGTCGGAGGCCACTCGGCGCACGGGAACGATCGGACGCGCGTAGGTCCCTCGTCCTACCTCTGTCAGCACCAGGCCCTCGGACCGCAGCAACGCCAGAGCTTCCCGAACGGTTCCACGGGCAACCGAGAACTCAGCCATCAACGTTGACTCGCTGGGCAGCAGCGCGCCGGGTGGGGTTGTGCCCGCCTCGATGCGACGGCGTAGCTCGTCGGCTACCTGTCGATATCGACGGGGCTGCTGGCGCGGGGTAGGCACGCTCGTCACCGTACTCCCGATCGTCTGGCGACCTTGTTGCGTGCCGCGACACGGCCGCAACCTGTATAGACAGGCTGCATGGACAGGGTCTACCGTCGCAGTGAGACCGCCACGGCGAGTGATCTAGGGGTAGGTGCCCGTACCGGTCTCCCCGCGACCAGGAGGTCCCGTGCGATGCCACTGTGCGGCTGTGCTCGATTGCCGTTACCTGCAGGACGGCCGGCATGATGCTTGAGGAGCCTCGACCAGAGCCCCCGTTCCCAGTGATCATGGCTGGGTTCGTTGTCGATCTTCACAATCGCGCCACATGCCCGCGCTGCCGGCCTGACAGTTGTCCGAGGCTCAGGGCCGCCGAACTGACACTGAAGCTGTGGCGTGCCCGGAAGCCGGCATGAAGACGGGCGACTTGCTGCGGCTGGACCGAACTGCCAGCGTCCAGTTCAGAGAGCCCATCACCGTGCGGGTCATCAGAGTTCTCGACTGGGTCACCTACGACGGGTGGGCCTAGTTCGACTGCTATCAGCTCGGTCCGCGCGGCGACGCCATCGCGCGGCGGTCACTGTTCATCCAGCCGAGGTGGTTCGGTACGTGCCGCCGGCCAGAACCTCCCCGACGTGCCCGCGCACAGACCGGCCGGGCTCCTCGGAAGGAGCCCGGCCGGTGCGGTCGACGCCTCCGTAGGGCTGTCCGGCCCAGCGGGGGGCGTGCTGCGGCGGGAAGCTACGGACGGTGTGACCGCGCTCTCCGCGCGGTGGTCCACCTGCCGGTCAGACCGGCAGACGGCCCCGCGTGGAGACGAAGTGGTACGACATGACGGCGAACCCGGGATCACGGACCAACCGCCGGAACGCGTTCAGTTGCGTCGGCGACAACCCGGCGGCGAGCAGGTCCGGCTCCAACTGCCGGGAGTTCGTCTCGTAGAGCGACGTGCCGGTCGAGCCGCCTGCCCAGCTCTGCGAGTGGGTGATCGTGTCCAGCTCGGTGAGGCCGGCGAGGGCCATCTCGGTGTGCACGTCCTGCGCCCAGCCCAGGTCGGCGCCGTGGTCCTCCAGGACGCCCATCATGGCGTCCATCACCTGCGCGAAGAGCTTCGCGGCGTCGTCGGACGGCGCGGTCAGCACGCGCAGCGGCTGGGTGCAGTCGAACTCCTCGACCACCAGCCACCCGCCGGGAGCCAGGGCGTCGGTGAGCGTACGCAGGACCCGCCGTCGCTCGGGGAGGTGCAGCAGCACCAGCCGGGCGTGGATCAGGTCGAACGCGTCCCCGGGTGGCGGATCGGTCCGGACGTCGTGTCGGCGTACGTGCAGGTTGCCCTCGGCCACCAGATGGGTGGGATCGATGTCGGTGGCGAGCACGGAACCGTCGTCGCCGATCGCGCGGGCGATCCGCCGGGCCATCGAGCCGCCGCCCGCGCCGACCTCCCAGCAGGTCGTGCCCGGCCGTAGCACCGGTCGGGCCAGACGGCGTGTCGTGATCGGGTCCAGGAAGGACTCCAGCGCGTGCATCTGGGGAACGGCGTCCGGTTGGCCGTTGTCGAACGTGTACGTGCCGTCGCTCGTTGCGGTTGCCATCGGTGTCTACCTCTCCGAGGGGTCGGGTGACGTGGGGGTGTCGGCCCAGAGCCGAGGGGCCGATCGGTTCGGTGGCGGCGGCATCGGGGCGGCGGCGACGCTCACCATCGCCGCAAGCGGGGCCGGGTCGACGCGGGCCTCGGCGGTCGGTCGGTCGTAGACCACCCGGCCGTACTCCAGCACCGCGATCCGGTCCGCGATCTCGATCGCATGGTGCAGCTGCTGTTCCACCAGCAGCACGGTCAAGCCGTCGGCGGCGAGCCCGTTGACGAGTTCACGGACCCGCGCCGCCAGCTCGGGCGACAGGCCCTCACACGGTTCGTCGAGCAGGAGGACCCGTGGTTGGCCGAGAAGCGCCCGGGCGATCGCGAGCATCTGTTGCTCACCGCCGGACAGTTCGCAGCCGCGGTGTCGCAGCCGCGCCGCCAACCTCGGCAGCAGGTCGAGGGTCCGGGCCACCGTCCAACCCTCGCCGCCGGAGCGGGGAGCCCGCCACGGCGCGGCCGCCAGGTGCAGGTGCTCGGCCACTGTCAGTCGGGAGAAGACCCGTCGGCCCTGCGGGACGAGACCGACGCCGGACTGGGCGATGCGGTGCGGTTGCCGGCCGGCGACGTGCACCCCGCCGACCTCGATGCGACCACTGGAGGCGCGCACCAGGCCGGCGATCGTGTGGACCAGTGTGCTCTTGCCCGCCCCGTTGCGACCCACCACGGCCTGGATGCTGCCGGGGCGCACCCGCAGGCTGACCTCGTGCAGCACGGTCCCTCCGGCGTAGCCGGCGCACAGGCGATCCACTGACAACATCAGGCCACCCCGTCGGCGTAGGCCTGCCGCACCAGCGGCGAGGTACGGATCTCGTCCGGCGTGCCCGCGGCCAGGGTCCGACCGTCGCGCAGCACGGTGACCGTGTCGGAGAGGGCGTACACCAGGTCCAGTCGATGCTCGACCAGGAGCACGGCGACCGCTCTGGGCAGCGCCCGCAGCACCTCGGTCAGGCGGCCGACCTCGATGGCGGACAGCCCGGCCGCCGGTTCGTCGAGGAGCAGCAGGCGGGGGCGACCGGCAAGGGCCATCGCGATCTCCAACTGGCGTCGTTGTCCGTGTGCGAGGTGCCCGGCGGGCACCGCCGCGACGTCGGCGAGGCCCATCTGGTCCAGCAGCGTGCCCGCCCGGTGCTGCGCGACGCGGCGACGTCCGCCCGGCCACCGGCTGCGCCGTGGGACGACCCGTGGCAGCGCCGCGACCACGACGTTCTCCGTGGCGGTGAGCGTCGGGAAGACAGCGGGACGTTGGTGGATGCGGTTGATGCCCCGCCGGGCGCGAGCCGCCGGCCCGAGTCGACCGACGTCGCGTCCGTCGAAGCTCACCGTGCCGCGCTGCGGTCTCGTGGACCCGCCGATCACGTTGAGCAGGGTCGTCTTGCCGGCCCCGTTCGGGCCGATCAACGCGTGCCGCTGGCCGTCGTGGACACACAGGTCGACGCCGTCGAGCGCGGCGAGCGAGCCGTACCGCACGGTGACACCCCGCGCGTCGAGTAGGCCGGTCATCGGTGCAGCTCCGGGACGGCGGCCTGCTGGGCGGCGGGCCGGTGTGCCGGGGCCCCCGGCGGGCGCAGCCGGAGCCGGGCCCGGTGGGCGCCGGTGGGCAGCAGGTAGACGGTCGCCACGAACAGCAGGCCCAGCACCAGCGGCGCGTGGCCGGGCAGCAGCCCGAACAGCCAGTCCCGGGCCGCGATGACCAGCGCCGCGCCGACCAGGGCCCCGCCCACCGAGGCGGTGCCACCGATGACGACACCGAGCAGCAGCAGCGCGGACGTGTCGAACCCGAAGTCGGCGGGGGAGATGTACTGCTGTGCGACGACCAGGAGGGAGCCGGCGGCACCGGCGATCGCCCCGGCGGCGACGTGCGCGCCGGACAGGTGTAGCGGCACCCGGTGCCCGCTGGCCCGCAGCCGCGCCTCGTCGTCACGGCCCGCCCGCAGCAACAGCCCGGCCCGGGTACGCAGCAGCACCAGCACCACGCCGACCAGCGTGGCCGTGACGACCAGGGCGTACAGGTAGCGGGCCCGGTCGTCGGCGAGCACCGGGAGCCCCCAGAACGGGCGGACCGCGGCGATGCCCGCCAACCCGTCCGTGCCACCGGTCACCGACCGCCACCGACCGAGGACGACGACGGCGAGTTCACCGATCGCCAGGGTGATCATCAGGACGACCACCCCCCGGGCGTGCACGACGAGCGGAACGGTGAGCGCGGCCAGCACCGCCCCGGCGCCCGCCGCGACGGCGAGCTGCACGACGCCGACGTCGGAGACGTGGCTGCCGACCACGGCGCACGCGTAGGCGCCGGCCGCGTACGGCGCGGTCTGGCCGAGGGTCGGCAGGCCCGCGACACCGGTGAGCAGGGCGACGCTCACCCCCACCAGGGCCAGCGCCAGCGTCCGGGCCAGGATCGCCGTGGTGTAGTCGTCGACCACCCAGGGCGCCACGACCAGACCGGCCAGGACGAGTGCCGCGATGGCGCCTCGGGCCCGCCGGATGACCTCGTGCCTCACGTCGTCCTCCACCTGCCGGCCAGGCCACGCGCGCGCACGGCCAGCACCGCGGCCATGGCGGCGAACAGCAGGAACGGCGCGGCGGACGGCAGCAGCGCCACCCCCAGGGTCTGGATCTCGCCGATCGCGAGCGCGGCCAGCAGGGTGCCCCCCATCGACCCGAGACCACCGAGGACGACGACGACCAATGACAACAGCAGCACGGTGTCGGCGGTGTCCGTGCCGGGGCCGATGATGGGCGCGCCCAGGACCCCGGCCGCGCCGGCCAGCGCGCCCGCGGCGGCGAGCACACCGGCGCGGATCCGCGCCGGGCTCACCCCCAGGCAGGCGACCATCTCCGCGTCGTCGACGGCCGCGCGGACCAGCATCCCGGCCCTGGTCCGTCGCACCATCAGGTAGAGCGCGACGGCGATCACCGCCGCGACGACGATGAAGACCAGCCGGTACGCGGCATAGCGGTGACCGGCGACCACCACCGAGCCCTCCAGGGCGGCGGGCACCTGGACCTGTGGGTCGTCGGGACCGAAACCGGCGACGAGCAGGCTGCCGCCGGCCAACGCCACGCCGAACGTCAGCAGCGCCTGACCCAGGTGGTTACCGGTGGCGACCGGTGTGAGCAGGCCGGCGAGGAGCACCCCCGCCGCGGCGGCGGCCAGCACGCCGACCCCCAGCGCCAACGCCAGACTCGCCCAACCGCCGTCGAGCAGCGCCGCGGCGGTGTAACCGCCGATCGCGTAGAGCATGCCGTGCGCCAGGTTGAGGATGTTGGCGACGCCGAAGCAGAAGACCAGGCCGGACGCGGCGACGAACACGAGCAGCCCGTAGGCGACTCCGTCCAGCGCCGGGATCAGGTACGGGTCGATCCGGTTCGTGCCGGCCGCCACCGCCATCACCGGCCGACGGTCGCGAGGTCACCCACGACGGTGTTGGACAGCGCCCGCCCGTCCTGACGGACCTGCCGCAGGTACCACTTCTGCACCGGCGAGTGGGTGCTGGTGGAGAACTGCCAGGTGCCGCGCGGGCTGGCGATCTGGCCGAGTTCGCCGATGGCCGTGTTGATCGCCTCCGGGGTCGGGTCGTCCCCGGCGGCGCCGATCGCCCGGTCCAGCACCGCAGCCGCGTCGTACGAGGCGAGGGCGTAGGTCGTCGGCGAACCGTCGTGCTTGGCCTTCCACGCCGCCACGAAGGCGCGGTTCTCGGCGTTGTCGAGGTCGGGCGAGTAGTTGAGCACCGAGTAGATGCCCCGGGCCGCGTCGCCCTGCGCGTTGAGCACACCGCCCTCGGTGAGGAATCCGGCGGCGTACAGCGGGATGTCCTTGATCTCGGACTGCGCGTACTGCTTGACGAAGTCGACGGCGGCGCTGCCGGCGTAGAACGTGAAGACGGCCGACGCCCCGGACGCCTTGATGCGGGCGAAGTACGGGGTGAAGTTGGTGGTGGCCGGGAACGGGGTGAAGGTCGTCTTACCGTCGGCGTTGGCGAGCTTGCCGCCGATCTTCCCGAACGCGTCGGTGAACCCGCGCAGTTCGTCCCAACCGCCCTGGTAGTCCGGGCCGATCGCGTACACCGAGCCCTTGACGTTGTCCCGGACGTGCTGGGCGATCGCCGCCCCGGGCTCGTCGGACAGGTACGAGGTGTGCCAGACGCGGGAGACGTCCTTGAGTTCCGGTCGCCCGTTGGAGCCGACGAGAGGCACCTTGGTCTCCTCGAGCAGTGGGACGACTCCGGCGACCGAACCGCCGCCGACGATGCCGGTGAGCACGGACACCCGGTCCTGCTTGAGGAGCTTGGTGGCCGCCGGGACGGCGGTCTGGGCGCCGTTGCCCTCGTCCGCGACGACCAGGTCGACCTGTCGGCCGCCGAGCTTGCCGTCGTGGGTTTCGAGGTAGAGCTGGAAACCGTCGCGGATCTCCGTACCGACGGCCTGGTACGTCCCGGACAGGGACGCGAGCAGGCCGATCTTTATCGAGCCGCCGGCACTCGTGCCCGGTGCGTCGTCACCGCAGGCCGCGCCGGCGGTCAGGACGACCGCGAGCAGTGCGGCGGTGAGGGCACGGCTGCGCCGAGGGTTGGTGAGAGGCATGTCTTTCTCCAGAGGAAGGGAGGGGTCTCCGGCGTGGGGGCGCCGGATTGTCAGCGGCTGCGGGCGAGCGCCGCCCGGGCCGCGGGGGTGAGGGCGTCGCCGATGCGGTTGGCCAGCTCGGTCATCTCGTAGGAGACCTTGCCGACGTCGCACTCGGGTGCGGCGAGCACCAGCAGGGAGGCACCGTCGTTGAACGCCATCGAGAACATGAATCCGCCCTCGAGCTGCGTGACGTTGGAGATCACCGCGCCCGCGTCGAAGAAGGCCGCCGCCCCGCGCAGCAGGCTGACGAGCCCGCTGCCCGTCGCGGCCAACTGGTCGGCCCGGTCCGGCGGCAGGTCGCGGGTGGCGGCCACCATCAGGCCGTCACTGGAGATGGCGATCGCGTGGCTGACCTCGCTGGCCCGCGCGGCGAAGTTGTCCAGCAGCCAGCCGAGATCCTGTTGGTCGCTCACGTGCTCTCCTGTCGCGTCATTTGTTGCCGAGGTTGATCGGGGTGCGCCGTCGGTTCGCCACACCCCGCGCGTACGCGGCCATCGCCGTGGCCACCTGGGCCGGGTCGCGGTACTCGGATCTCTGTTGCTGCTGGGGCACCGTCACGCCGCCGGGCACGAGATGCCGTTGTGGCTGCCGTTTGGGCAGACCTGACGTGGTGGTCGTGGTGACGTCGGGGGAGTGCGCCTGGGCGGCGGTGCGCCAGGCGTCGTCGGCGGGGCTGGACCACTCCCGGGTCTCGTGACCGTCGACGACGTCGCTCTGGAACCAGTGGTTGACCTGCTCGAAGATGAGGAGCTCCTCGGTGGGCGCGTCACCCCGGTCCGGGGGTGGGGCAGCCGGTCGGAACACCGGCGCCGCCGGCAGGGTCCGCTCGGCCGGTGGGTGTCCGGCGGTGGGCTCCGGGCGCTGCTGGTACGGCGGCGGGGCGCCGGCGGTGCGCGCCGCCCGCCGGGAGAGCCGCCCGGGTGCGAGCAGGTACTCCTCCGGCGGCAGCGACCTGATGATCGCCGCGGGCAGGGTCGCCTCGGCGAGGGTGCCGCGCCGGGGACCGCGTCGCAGTTGGACGGTGGCGCCCAGCCGTTGGGCCAGCTGACCCACGACGACCAGCCCCATCGCCCGTACGGCGGCCACGTCGATGGCCGGTGGGCGGGCCAACAGATCGTTGAGCTGCTGCATCCGCTGGGGTGACAGGCCGACGCCCTCGTCGCTGATCTGGACGATGACGCGGTCGCCCAGGCTCCGGCCGCTCACCCAGGTCTCACTGCCCGGTGGCGAGTACGTCGTCGCGTTGTCCATGAGTTCGGCGAGCAGGTGCACGACCTCGTCGACGGTCTTGGCGGCCACGGCGACGTCACCGTCGATCATGCCGAGCCGGATCCTCGCGTAGTGCTCGATCTGCGACAGCGCGGCCTGGAGCACCTGTTGCAGGGGGACGTCGCGCTGTCGTACGCGACCGACGCCGACGCCGCCGAGCACCAGCAGGCTCGCGTTGATGCGCCCCATCCGGGTCGCCAGGTTGTCCAGCGTGTACAGCTGGTGGAGCCGGTCGGGGTCGGTCTCGTCCCGTTCGACCAGGTCGACCTGGGCCAGGACGGCGTCGACGAGCCGTTGTTCGCGGCGGCTCAGGTGGATGAAGATGTCGGCGGTGTTGGCGCGCATGACGGCCTGCTCGGCGGCGGTGCGGACGGCGGCCTGGTGGACCGCGCTGAACGCCTGGCCCAGTTCGCCGATCTCGTCGTCGCTGGACGGTTCGAGGGCGGTGGTGGACTGTTGGCGGGCCAGCTTGTCCGGGTCGACGGCGGCGCTGCCCGGTTGCTGAAGCTGGGCCACCACCGCGGGGAGCTGCTCGAAGGCCACCGCGTTGGCCGCGTCCCGCAGGCGACGCAGGCGCCGGGTGATCTGCCGGGCGACGACCCAGGTCACCAGGGCGGTGAGGACCAGCGCCAGGAGGACGCCGACGGCCTCGGCGACGGCTCGGCGGCGCTGGTCGGCGTGCGCGGCCCGCACGTCGTCGCGGACCGCGGTGTCGACCCGTGCCCGCAGGTCGGCCAGTCGGGCGGCGCGGGTCTGCGTGGTGGACACCCAGGCGGCGGTCTCCAGCTGCAACCGGGATCCGGGCTGGGCCCGGGACACCTCGTCCTGCATCCGTTGCAGGGTGAGTGCCTCCTTGCCGGTGCCGGCCTGCTCCCACCAGCTGTTCCAGTCGGGGGGAGCCAGGGCCAGGAACGACAGGCTCGACTCGGTGTAGCTGGTGCGGGCGGCGGTGATGTCCTGCTGCATGGCGGGGGTCAGCTCGCCACCGGTCACCGCCCGCAGCACGGCGACCTGTTGCTGACCGATCGCCTCGGCCGTCTTCGACAGCGCCGCCGCGGCGCGGATCCCGTCGGCGAGTCGGGCGTCGACCACGCCGTGCGAGACGGCTTCCCGGAAGTTGATCAGATCGGCGATCGCGATGCGGTAGCTGAAGGTCATCGCCGACACCGACGCGTGGGTCGCCGTGCGTACCTGGGTGCGCAGCGGGGCGAGCCCGTCCAGGGCCACGTCGATGCGGCGCAGGAGGTCCCGGTTGGCGTCGGCGTCGGCGGTGAGTCGCTGTCGCTGCGCCCGGTAGCGGCTCACCGCGTCGTCGGTGGCCGTCATCTCCGCGGCGAATGCGTCCTGCTGCTCCGGCGCGCCGTAGGTGAGCAGGTCGGCGGCGGCGATCCGCTCGCGTTGCAGGCGGTAGGCGAGGTCACCGGCCTCGGCGCCGACCTGGGCCAGGATCCGGAGGTCGCTGGCACGGGCCGTCTGGCGGGCGCTCTCGGTCAGTGCGAGCCCGGCGAAGCCGATGACGGCGACGAGCGGTGCCGCGACGATGAGGCGCATCCGGCCGGCAATCTTCCAACCGCGTCGACGGGTGGGGTAGGGTCTGGCCGCGTGGGACCGGGTGCTCGACGCCAAGATTGACTCCCACGACTCGTCGATGACGGTCTATCCGCACGTTGCCGAATGCAAGTCCCATTCGGCCGGAAGCCGCGCTCGTAGACCAGACCTGGCCGTGGTACAAACTGCCCGTACCAGCATCTGTACCCAACGTCAGCAACCGGTGACGCCGCGAGACGGTGCTGGATACGTGGGGTCAGCGCTGGTCGTGGGGGTCGGAGGTCAGCTTCGCGGCCTCCGGTGTCTGCCGTCGCTGCGCGTCGCTCGACTCACCCGGCTCGGCCGGGGCGCTGAGCACCTGGCCGATCAGCTCACGCAGCTCGTCGATCGCGTCCACCACGGCGCCCGGGTCACGCGCGTCGCGCCGATCACGCTGACGCGGCACCGGCGGCTGCTGTCGAGACGGTTGCGGGTCGCGTGGCCCCCGACGACCGTCGGCCGCCAACTGCTCGGCCGCCACCTGCGGCCAGAGCGCCGCGAGCCGGCCGCCGGTGCCGAGCACCTCGTCGCACCGCAGCGCGAACTCCTGACTGCCGAACCGGCGACCCGACTCGACCGCCGCGACGGTCTCCCGGCTGAACCGCACCAGATCCGCCAGGGCCCGCTGGGTCAGACCCCGCCGGACCCGGCAGTCGCGCAGTTCCCATCGGAACCGCTGACTGGCCGCGGAGTGAGCAGAGCTCGACGGGGACGTGTGCTCCATGCGCTCACCTTCGTGGCTACGGGAATCAGCAGCGGACGCCAGATCGGGATTGGCGGATGAGCTGAACATTCATAGAGGGCAATTCTTAACCCAGGATGCGATGGGTGTGAAGACGTTCGCCGACATCGATCCTCGAACGCAGTGGGAAGGGTGCCTGCCGGGCCTGCGGCGCGCGCCGGGCAACGCGACCCCGCCCCACCCGCCAGGCGGCTCGCCCATGTCACGCGGCGTGCGCTTCGGCCGCCATCCCATCGCGGGTGGCCGGGATGTCGGCGGGCGGCCGGACGTCGATTGTCGCGAGCAGCGTGCGGTGCGCTCGAAATGCGACATTCGGCTTGTACGAGCGTTGCTGCTCGCTCGTCAGGCGTAGGCCGGGAATGGCGTCCGCGAGGCGGCTGACGGCGATCTCGGCCTCCAGTCTCGCCAATGCCGCTCCGATGCAGAAATGGGGTCCGTGGCCGAAGGCCAGGTGATTCCCCACGTCGGCGCGCGCCGGCTGAAACCGGTCCGGGTGGGCGAACACCGCGGGGTCGCGGTTCGCCGCTCCGATCAACAGCAGGCAGCGCGCCCCCGCCGGAATCGTCACCGCCCCCACTGGGACGTCCCGGGTGGTCACCCGGAGCCAGCCGTCGATGGCGGGCGCGAAGCGGAGCGTCTCGTTCACGAACGCGGGGACGCCCCTCGGGTCCGAGGTCAACGCCGACCAGCGCTGCGGGGTGGACAGCGCCTGGTCGAGGGCGTGCGCGAGGAGCCCGGCGGTGGTCTCGTGGCCGGCGACCAGAAGGTTGAAGGCCAGGCTCGCCACCTCCGGCACCGTCAGGACCGCGTCGTCGTCGTCCCGGTACGCGAGGGCGCGGCTGATGAAGTCGTCGCCCTCGTGTCCGGCGGCCACGCGTCGCTGGACGAGGTCCTGGCAGTAGTGCCAGAACTCCAGCAGGTCCCGCGCCAGGCGTACCTGCTCGGCCGGGTCGGGCTGCCCCCACACCAGGGCGATCTGGCCGTCGGCCCAACTCCTGATCCGTCCGATGTCGGCGTCGGGCACCCCGAGGATGTCCAGGACCACCAGGAGGGGCAGCTCGGTGGCGAACTCCGGGATCAGGTCGATCTGGTCGCCCTGGCGGGCGGCGAGTCGGGACACCAGCTGGTCCACCCGGCGTCGAACGATGGCACCGTAGTCGGCCTCGACCCGCTCGGCGGTGTTCGCGAAGGTCGCCCGGAGCGCCCGCCGGGTGCGGGGGTGCGCCGGCGGGTCCGCGGCGGCCGTCGTGGGTGGCGCGTCGATCTGGACGAGCACGCTCATCGCCTCCGGGCACACCTCGTAGACCGGGGCGAGGGTGAGAGCGTTGGCGAAGGTCGTGACATCGGCGAGGGCCCGCCGGACGTCGGCGTGCCTGCTGATCAACCACAGGCCCAGATCCTCGGCGTAGTGCACCCCGTCGGGATCATCGAGAATGCGCCGCCAGATGCTTGCCGGATCGGTGAGATAGATTCCGGCGAACGGATTCAACCGCATGGAACGCCTCCTGATGCACGCGGCGCGAAACCGGCAGCGGCCCCATTCGACGATCCACGTTCAGTCGGGGCGATAATGGCGCGCATCTGCCTATGGCTCTTTACGGTGCGCTGAGCGGCTGCACAAGTCAAGATTGGTCAACGTCTATTTATTGCGGGACATAATGCGCGGTGCAATCGCCGGGTGGACGTGGCTGGATGCAACTTGCGAGGCGGTCCTTGTCGTCAGCCGACCCGGCCGGACGGGCCACGACGATCAGGGGTGGCTGAGGCGGGCAACCGGCCATGACGGACGGTGTATTCGACGCGCCGCTTACCCTCATGACCGGGAGAACGATCTTCCTGCCGACGGGTGACGTCGGCCTGCCGTCGCGGTCCCGACAGTGGGGGCCGCGTGCCGACCCCGGGTCGCGGGGGCCTCCGGACCGGCCGGAGACCCCCGCGTCACGTCCTGGTCTGACGAGCCCCCGGATGGGCGGGTCAGGGCGTCCAGGGGGTGGTGACGTTCCAGGTGCTGTCGGCGGTCCACGAGGCCGGTGAGTTGTACGCGTCGCCGCCCGCGCCGTTGCTGAGCCAGATCTCCGCGTTGTAGTGACGCAGGTACCTGCCCCGGAAGTTGTACGACTCCAGCGACACACCCGAGCCGGTCAGTCCGACCCGAGCGCACCAGGTGGCGTCGGCACGCATCAGCGCCGAGCCGTCGTCAGGCGAGTTGCGGACCCGGGAGTTCTGGTGGCGGAGGAACTCGCCGGGGAAGTTGACCGACTCGAACGAGTAGCAGCCGGCGTCGGCCAGGCCGGTCCGGACGGTGTACGTGGCGTCGGCCTTGAGCAGGCTGGAGCTCGCGGCGTCGACGACCTCCGTGTACGCGAGGCTGTCGCGGTGCCGCAGGTACCGGTTGGTGTAGCCGGGCGTGGTGACCTGCAACGACCGTCTGGTGTTCAGCGGCAGGGCGACGGGGGCCGAGCTGCCGATGCTCTTCGAGGCGTTGATCAGGGCGGTGTTGGCGGCGCGCACCCGCGCCTGATCCATCTTGACCACCTGCCGGTCGTAGGTGAGGAAGCCGTTCAGCTCGCCCTCCAGGTCGGTGATCTCGGTGTACACCGAGGCACTGAGCCCCTTGCCGAGCATCAGGTTCTGGCTGCCCTGCACCAGCCCCACATACCGGTCGGTGAGGGCGGCCGAGCTGGTCTGCCACTCGTAGGCGAAGAAGCTGCCGCTCGGGCTGTACTCGTGACCCGGGGTGTGCAGGCCCAGCCCACCGAACTCACCGAGTACGGCGATACGGCTGCTCGACGGAACGGGGGAGTCGGGCCCGAGGTAGACGTGCCAGTCGTCGATGTCGCCGTTGCCGGGGTTGCCGAGGGACTGGCAGCAGTTGTGGCCGCTGTGCGGGTTGACCAGGCGTGTCGGGTCCTGGTTCTTGATGTTCTGCGCGACCCGTCGGGTGTCGGCGAGGGACCGCTCACCCCACCCCTCGTTGTACGGCGTGTAGGCGACCACGGCGGGCGAGCTGCGGTGCTCGTCGACGATCTCGCGTGCCTCCGCCTCGAACTGGGCCTGCTGGGCGTCGGTGGGGTCGACGTCCTGCGCGGTCAGCGACGGGATGTCCTGCCAGACCAGTAGGCCGAGCCGGTCGGCGTGGTAGAACCAGCGCTGCGGTTCGACCTTGATGTGCTTGCGCACCATGTTGAAGCCGAGGTCCTTGTGCTTCTGCAGGTCGAAGGCGAGGGCGGCGTCGGTCGGCGCGGTGTAGAGACCGTCCGGCCAGAAGCCCTGGTCGAGGGTGCCGACCTGGAACACGAACTGGCCGTTGAGCTTGGGGCGCAGGACCCCGTTCACCAGACCGGTGGTGACCTCCCGCATGCCGAAGTAGTGCGTGGTCCGGTCCACCGTGGCGTTCGCGGCGTTGCGGAGGCTGATCCGCAGGTTGTAGAGGAACGGGTCGTCGGGTGACCAGCGGCGGGCGTTGGGCACCGGCACGCTGAAGTCGGTGAACCCGCCGGTGGCCGTGCCGACGACCGTGCTGCCGTTCAGCGCCTCGGCGAGCACGCTGTGGCCGCTCACGTCGCCCCGGGTGAACACCCGGACCCGCACTGTGTTGGTGCTCAGGTTCGGGTAGACGTCCACGCTGCTGATGGAGGCGGCGGGCACCGGCTCCAGCCACACCGTCTGCCAGATGCCCGAACTGGGCGTGTAGAAGATCCCGCTGGGTGTCTTGGTCTGCTTGCCGATGGCGGGCAGGCTGCCGTTCTGGCGGGTGTCGGTGGGATCCCAGACCTTGACGACGATCTCGTTCGTGCCGGTGGTGAGCTGGGGGGTCACGTCGAAGGTGAAGGCGTCGTAGCCGCCGGTGTGCGCGCCGACCCGGGTGCCGTTGACCCAGACGGTGCTCTGCCAGTCGACGGCACCGAAGTGCAGCAGGGTGCGGCGACCCGACCAGTTCGCCGGGATGGTGACAGTGCGTCGGTAGAACAGGTAGTTGCGATTGTCGTTGGCCGCCCTCCGGATGCCGGACAGGGCGCTCTCCACCGGGAAGGGCACGTTGACCCGCTCGGGCAGGTCGGTGCCGAACTGCGGGGCGTCGTCGGTGGCCGACTGGCGTAGCTGCCACTCGCCGTTGAGGTTGAGCCAGTCCGGTCGCGTCATCTGTGGTCGCGGGTACTCGGGCAGGGGCGTGCCGACCAGGGCCTGGTTGGTCCAGGGAGTGGTCAGGGGTGGCGTCTTGGCCGGCGCGGCGTGCGCCGGCGGGGTCGGCGCGGCGAGAACGCCGACGACCAGGGCGAGGATGAGCAGCAGCGGCAGGGCGGGGCGGATGGAAACCTGACGTGTCATGCCGTCTCCGGGGGGCGAGTGCGCCACGGGCGGTGCAGCCAAGCCCGAAGCGCGTGGGCGGTGGGCATCGGGTGGTGGTCGACGACAGACGGACGTCGGTGGGCTCTCCGCGCGCCAGGGTGGTTGGCATATTGACTTCCGTCATCGCCTCTATAACGTTATAGAGGCGAGCCGGCCTCCCGTCAATCATTGTTTGTCGATGTCCGTCGGCTCGACGTTCCGCTGCGTGAAGGGTTGCTGGATGGGCGTCAGTCTCAAGGACATCGCCCGACACTCCGGCGTGTCGTTGGCGACCGTCTCGAACGTGGTCAACGGGTATCGGCCGGTGGGGGAGCGGACCCGGCAACGGGTGCAGCAGGCGATCGACGAACTCGGGTACAGCCCCAACCTGGGCGCCCGGCACCTCCGACGGGGGCGTACCGGGCTGATCGCCCTGGCCATCCCGGAGCTGAACAACCCCTACTTCGCCGAACTCGCCGAGATCGCCATCGCCGCGGCCGCCGGGCTCGGCTACACGCTCGTCATGGAGAACACCGCCGCCGACCGGGGGGCCGAGTTGGCTCTCCTCGACGGGACCCGGCGGCACATCATCGACGGCCTGATCCTCAGTCCGGTGCGAATCGGCCGGGAGGAGGTGCTGGCCCGCACCGTGGACACCCCGCTCGTGTTGATCGGTGAGGGTGTCTCCGACGTGCCGTACGACCACATCGCCATCGACAACGTCGCCGCCAGTCACGCGGCGATCCAGCACCTCGTGGCGATCGGCCGCCGACGGATAGCGTTCATCGGCGCCCCGGCCGGCGGTGACCGGCAGTCGGCGCACCTGCGGGTGCGCGGCTACCGGGAGGCGCTGACCGCCGCCGGTCTGCCGTACCGCCCCCGGTTGGTCGCCCGCACCGACGCGTTCGGCCGACTCGACGGCAAGCGCGCGATGCGTGACCTGCTCGCCCTCGGCGACCCACCCGACGCGGTGTTCGGCTACAACGACCTCGTCGCCATCGGCGCGCTGCGGACGTTGGCCGAGGCCGGTCTGCGGGTGCCGGAGGACGTCGCGGTGGTCGGGATCGACGACATCGAGGAGGGGCGTTTCGCCACGCCGACCCTCACCACCATCGCGCCGGACAAGAGGGAGATCGGCCGTCTCGCGGTGCGCCGCCTCGTCGCCCGCATCGAGGGTGCGGCGGTGGCGGCGCCGCTGACCGTGCAGACGCCGTTCCGGCTGATCCGACGCGAGAGCACCGGTACTCCGGGCGGGTGACAGCGCTCGTCCACCCGATGTCCGGCCGAGTCCGCGCGTGTACCGGTCGAGATCCATAGCGCCGGTGGTACGACCCAGAGAGGATGACCCGCTAGATCCATGTCCCTCAATATGATGACCGCTATCTCGAATGCCGGTGCGCTCACGAGGCGTGCCATCCTGATGCGGAGGAATGCATGGTTCGCTGGCGTACCCTCACTGGTCTGTTCGCCACCGCGTTGGCCGCGGTGACCGCGGCCAGCCTCACCCTCACCGCGCCGGCCGCCGCGGCCGACAACCCCATGACGCCGAACGTCGTCGGGGGCACCCGCGCCGCTCAGGGCGAGTTCCCGTTCATGGTGCGACTCTCGATGGGCTGCGGCGGGGCGCTGTACAGCCCCCGACTGGTGCTCACCGCGGCCCACTGCGTGGGCGCGACCGGCACCAACACCAGCATCACCGCGACGCTCGGGGTGGTGGACCTCCAGTCGTCCAGCCGGATCACCGTCCGGTCGAACTACGTCTACCGGGCCCCCGGCTACAACGGGGCCGGCCGGGACTGGGCGCTGATCCGACTGGCCAGCCCGGCCAGCGGACTGAGCACGCTGCCGATCACCACCACGACCGCCTACGACAGCGGCACCTTCACCGTCGCCGGGTGGGGCGCCGCCCGCGAGGGTGGCGCCCAGCAGCGGTACCTGCTCAAGGCGACCGTCCCGTTCGTGAGCGACTCCGTCTGCAACGCCAACTACGGTGGCGACCTCATCCCCGCCCAGGAGATCTGCGCCGGCTACGCCGGCGGCGGCACGGACACCTGCCAGGGTGACTCGGGTGGCCCGATGTTCCGCCGCGACGCCAACAACGCCTGGATCCAGGTCGGCATCGTCAGCTGGGGCAACGGGTGCGCCCGGCCCAACTACCCGGGTGTCTACACCCAGGTGAGCTACTTCGCCTCGTCGATCGCCTCGGCCGCGGCGAGCCTCGGCGGCTGACCGTACGACCGCTCGGGCGGCCCGGACGACGGTGTCCGGGCCGCCCGCTCGTGCCGTCACCGACGGGTGGGCGGCGAGTGGGCCGGCCGACAGATTCGGCGGGCCGCGCGTGCGGCTCCCGCCACGACGGCCATGATGAGCCGGTGAAGATCCTGTCCATCCAGTCGTCGGTCGCCTACGGGCACGTGGGCAACTCGGCGGCGGCGTTTCCCCTGCAACGGCTCGGGCACGAGGTCTGGCCGGTCCTGACCGTGCACTTCTCCAACCACACCGGGTACGGCGCGTGGCGCGGGCCGATGCTGGCGGCGGCCGACGTCGCCGAGGTGATCGCGGGCATCGCCGACCGTGGCGCCCTCGGCGACGCCGACGCGGTGTTGTCCGGTTACCAGGGCGACCCGGCCATGGGGGCGGTGATCCTCGACGCGGTCGAGAAGGTCAAGGCCCTCAACCCGGCGGCGGTGTACTGCTGCGACCCGGTCATGGGCGACACCGGCCGCGGGATGTTCGTCCGCCCGGGCATTCCGGAGTACCTGCGGGACACCGTCGTGCCGCGGGCCGACATCATCACGCCGAACCAGTTCGAGCTCGACTTCCTCGCCGGGCGTACGACGACCTCGTTGGCGGAGGTGCTCGACGCCGTCGACGTCGTACGCGCGACCGGCCCGAGGCACGTCCTGGTGACCAGCGTGCTGCACGGCGACCTGCCGCCGGGCTCGCTGGAGGTGGTGGCCGTCTCGGACGAGGGCGCCTGGGCGGTGACCACACCGCTGCTGCCGATCAACCCGAACGGCGGGGGCGACGTCACCGCTGCGTTGTACCTCGCACACCTCTGCACGACGGGCTCACCCGCGATCGCGGTGGAACGCACCATCGCGTCCGTCTTCGCCGTGCTCGAAGCGACACTGGCGGCCGGCACCCGGGAGATCCAGCTCGTCGCCGCGCAGGACGTGATCGCCGACCCGCCGGCCCGGTTCACCGCCCGCCGGCTCCGCTGACGACGGGTCCGCGGTTCGGCGCTGCTGTCGGCGGGTCGGTGACGGACCCGCCGACGACCCGACGGCGGGGGTACGGTCAGCGGCCCTCGGGGACGGCCATCTCGCCGAGCAGCGACCAGTCGTCCTGCGGCACAGTGGCGTTCACGATGCGCGGGGTCTCCGCCAGGTGCGGCGGCAGCGTCTCCTGGGCCTTGCGGAAGTGCGCGGACTGCACGTGCGCCCCGCCGGCATCGCCGTCGCGGAACGCCTCGACCAGCACGTACTCGGTCGGGTCGTCCACGCTGCGCGACCAGTCGAACCACAGGCAACCCGGCTCGGCCCGGGTCGCCTCGGTGAACTCGGCGGCGATCTGCGGCCACTGGTCGGCGTGCTCCGGCAGGATGCGGAACTTGGCGGTAATGAAGATCATGGCCCCAGGCTACCGAGCCCGGCCGGGCGCGGACGGGCCAGCCGCCCAGCGTGGCGGACGCGTCACCGCCCGCCCGAGGGCGGTGCCGCCCCCGGCCGGGACGGCACCCGCGACCATGCGTCAGCCCAGCCGGCGGATGTCGCCGAAAGCCCGGTAGAACCCGCCACGGCTGGACTCGCGGACCTCGGTCACCAGGTAGCGGGCACCCGGCTCGCGGATGCCCTTGGGGAACTGCACGGACCAGTCGCGTCGATAGCCGTCGGAGAGCACCTGGACCCGCAACCGCCCCCGGTCGTCCAGGCACTGCACCACCACGCCACCGCCGAGCTCACTGGTGACCTCCACGACTGTCGGCTGCACCGGTCGCGGGGCTTGGCGGGGTGCCTTGATGTCGCGTACCTCGGGCACGTCACCGGCCTGCGCTGCGCGGATCGCCGGCTCGCTCGCGTCGATGCAGGCCAGGTGGCCGCCGGTGGTGACGACGTAGAGGCGGTCGTCGTGGTACTGCATCGAGTACGCCGAGCCGCAGCCGGTGCCGAGCTTCCACAACCGGGTGCCGTCCGCGTCGAAGCAGTAAATCGAGGACTGGCTGTCGCCGGCGAAGACGTACCGACCGCCCTCGGCGGTCGCGCAGGAGAACACCGGGGCGTCGCAGCGATAGGTGCGCTCGTGGCGACCCGACTTGGACAGGCGTACCACCTCACGGGTGCTCGTCCCGGCGAACACACTGCCGTCCTCCTGCCAGCCGAAGAGCACCGAGCCGGTCCTGGTGTGCCACAACTCGCTGCCGGTGCGCCACTCGTAGCCGGTCACCCCCTGCGAATGACCGTGGTAGATCGCGTCGCGGTCGCACCGCACCATCCAGGCCGAGCGCCCCCGACCGGGCCTGCGCCACAGGAACTCGTCCTCGTGGTCGACGGCGGTGATTCCGCCGTCGGCGTCGGAGACACCCAGGACGCCGTCGTGGATGTCCAGCCAGTAGATGTCGATCTCGGGAGCGATCGCGTACGCCACCCGGGGCACCTTGCCGGACAGGTCGTAGACGTTGCCGTCGTCGCAGCCGGCGTAGACCCACGCGTCGTCGGCGACGATGCACTTCACCCCGTCGGGCAGACGCACCTGACTGCGCACCCGGGCGTCGTGGTCGAGAGTGGTGATCACGCCGTGCTCGTTGCCGACCATGCAGTGCTCGCCGTCGACGAAGATGCCGAAGGCGGGGGCGCCGGAGTCGTAGCGCCAGAGCACCGGGGCGGTGTGTGCGGTCGAGCGGGTGCTGACGATCTGCCGCCGGGAGACGGAGCGCTTCTGTCGGACACCCGGCACGGCCGGCGCGTACCCCTTGCGGATCTTCTCGCCGATCTTCTTCGCCGCGGCCGCTCGGGCGCGGGCGTTGTCCGGGTAGGCGCTCGCCTTGACCTGCCCCTGGTCGCCGATCCGGCCGTAGCGCACGGTCAGCGTGGCGTTGTCGACGATGACCTCGTAGAACTTGTGTGCACCGTCCACTTCGGACAGTTCGAGGTAGGTCGTCTCCTGGGACATGGGTGGCCTCCGAGGGTCAGCTACCGGCCCGACGTGGCCGGCGCGGCGACAGTGACCACACGCTAGCGACCGCCCCCGACAGAACCGGCCCACCGTGGTCGGCGCCGACGCGTGGTCACCGCCCGGGTCGGCCCAGCGCGTCGTCGCGCAGCACCGCGTGCGCGCCGACGGTCTGGTTCACGATCTGGGTCACCCGGACGTCGACCGCGATGCTGGCCAGCGCCACCGCGTCCGCGCGGCTGAGCCCGTGCAGACGTTGCATCAGGGTCAACATCGAGTCCAGTGCGGTGAACGTGGCGTCGTCGAGGGACGCACCGACGCCCAGGGTCAACCACGCGTCCGGGGTGCGTGCCACCGGGCCGCTGAGCGGAAAGTCGTCCCGGACGTCGAGCGTCAACGTCACCTCGTCCATCGGGCACTCGATCGCGGTGCCGCCGACCTCACCGTCGCCCTGTGCGGCGTGCCCGTCGCCGACCGAGAACAGCGCGCCGTCCACCGGGATCGGCAGGAACAGGGTGCTGCCGGCGGTGAGGTCCCTGCAGTCCAGGTTTCCGCCGCAGGGGCGCGGTGGGATGGTCGAGTGACGTCCCGGCTCGGACGGTGGCATGCCGAGCACCCCCATGAAGGGCCGCAGGGCGACCGTGTGGCCGTGCTGGTTGCGGCCCGTCATCGTCACCGGGTCCAGCGTCCAGGCGTGCACCACCGGCTGTTCCTCGACGCCGTAGTGCTTGTTGAAGTCGCTCGGCCAACCGCCGGCGACGGTGGTCCCCCAGGCGGCCGGCACGACCGCGTCGATGCGGACCGCGAGGGTTTGACCGGCGCGCGCACCGCGGACGGCGACCGGACCGATCAACGCGTGTCCGTGGTCGGGGCGATGCTGCGCGACCCGGGGGCGCTCCCGGTTCGGTCCGCCGGGGTACGGGCCGGCCGACCACCAGCAGTCCAGGGTGCGGTAGGTGACGGTGTCGCCCGGGTCGATGGTGAGCACGGGTGGGAAGTCGGGGGAGAAGTGGCCGTGCAGGGTGCCGTCCCCCGGCGTGAGGGTGTGTCGCATGACGTGCAGGCTAGTGGCATCCGCTCGGCGTCATGGAGTGCGCGGTGCGCGGCGGGTGCCGGGCGCACCCGCCGCGCACGTCTCGCCCCGGCGGTGTCAGCCGGAGGTGCAGGAGCGGATCTGCGGGCGGGCGCTGCTGTTGCCGTTGGTCATCGTGGTGAAGCCGAAGGTGTTGCCGCTGCCGTTGGACCGCATGGTCATGACGGTTCCGCTGCTGTCCCAGGTGGCGGTGCCGTTCCAGATGGTGGAGACCCGCTGCGGGGAGGTCAGTGCCACCACCACCGTCCACGTGTTGGCGCCGCTGACCGTCACCGACGTGTTGTACCGGTCGCCCCAGACGTTCGTTGTCGTCGCCGTCGCGGTGCAGCTACCGCCGGTGGGGGGTGGGGTGCCGCCGTCGGGCGGCGGGGTCGTGCCGTCCGGCGCGACGGCCCGCCCGGTGGACGGTGAGATCATGCCGGGGCACAGGTTGCGGCTGGTCAGGTTGGCCACGATCTGCGGGATCGCGTCGCGGGTGTTCTGGATCCCGTCGTGCATGAGGATGACCTGACCGGCCTGCAGGCGGCTCGCGTTGGCGACGATCTGGCTGACGCCGGCCCCGTTCCAGTCCTGCGAGTCCACGTCCCACAACACCTGCCGCATGCCGAGCGAGGACGCGACGGACTGGAGCGTCGAGTTGGTCTCCCCGTACGGAGGCCGGAACAACACCGGCCGGCTGCCGGTCGCCGACTGGATCGCCGAGCTGGTCTGGGACAGGTCCGACTGCATCTGCGACTGGCTCATCGAGGTCATGTGCGCGTGGTTCCAGCTGTGGTTGGCGACCCACATGCCGGCCGCGACCTGTGCCTGAGCGGCCGAGCGGTTGTTCTGGACGTTCTGCCCGACGTTGAACATGGTGGCCCGTACGCCGTTGCTGCGCAGCACGTTCAGCAGTGCGCCGGTGCTGCCGGTGGGGCCGTCGTCGAAGGTGAGGCCGACGTACCCGTTGCAGGTGGCGGCGTTCGACGGCGTCGAGGTGGCCGCGAGGACGACGCCGCACATCGCGACGGCGGTGGCGAGGACGGCGAGCGCCGCGCGCAACCGCCTCGACCACAGGGCCGTGCGGGGGAAGAGCCTGCTCATCTGGTGCCCCTTCGCGCAGGCCCGGCCGCGCCCGCTGCGTGGGCAGCACGGTCCGGACGGGTGTGGATGAGTGGGGAGGTCATGCCGACCGACGTGGTTCGCATCGACCTCGATGGATCGGAGTATTACAGCGAGAATTCCAACGCGTCAACAACTTCCGGAACGGCTCCGAAACGCATCAGCGAGGGTCGTGCCGCATCGACAAGGTCGGTGCGCTGCATGTCTGACCGACGGGCATTCCTGCGCGTCGACAGCCGGCCCGCGATCGCCGGTTGATTCGTCGCCCGATGATCCGGAAGGAAGCCGGAAATACCGGCGTCGATGTGGCGCGACCCTCGGCGACCGGCTCAGCGGTCTCGCCAGAAACAGTAAAGAGTGTGAACAGAAGATGTTACAGTCACTCCCATCGATACCCGGCTGGATTCCGGCCGATGGAACACCAGGAAGGAGTGATCCCATGACGAGACTGCGCGCGCTCGTCGCGCTGGCGGCACTGGTCGTCGCCGGCGCGTTCGTCGCGGTCATCCCGCCGACCGCCGCGTCGGCGGCGGCCTGCTCGGCAGCGTGGCAGGCATCCGCCGTCTACTGGGGAGACGCCCAGGTCTCCCGCAACGGTCGCAACTACCGAGCCAAGTGGTGGACCCAGAACGAGGCGCCGCCCGGGACGACGGGCGTCTGGGAGGATCTCGGAGCGTGCGGGGGAGGCGCCACGCCACCCACCGGAGGCACCTGCAACCACCCGAACTGGGTCGCCGGCACCTGGTACGCCGCCGGGGCGATCGTGCGGTACACCAACGGTCTCTACTACGTCGCCGAGCACGACAATCCCGGGTACGACCCGGTCGTCAGCACCTGGTACTGGGAGCCGTACACCTGTGGCGGTCAGCCGCCGACCACCCCGCCGCCCACCAACCCGGGAGGCTTCGTGGTCACCGAGGCGCAGTTCAACCAGATGTTCCCGGGTCGCAACTCCTTCTACACCTACTCCGGGCTCGTCGCCGCGCTCAGCGCCTACCCGGCGTTCGCGAAGAGCGGCAGCGCCACCGTGCAACGTCAGGAGGCCGCCGCGTTCCTGGCGAACGTCTACCACGAGACCGGTGGGCTCGTGCACATCGTCGAGCAGAACACGGCGAACTACCCGCACTACTGCGACCCCAACCAGTCGTACGGCTGCCCGGCCGGGCAGGCGGCCTACTACGGGCGCGGGCCGATCCAGCTCAGCTGGAACTTCAACTACAACGCCGCCGGTATCGCGCTCAACCTGCCCCTGCTGACCAACCCCTGGCTGGTGCAGAACGATGCCGCGGTGGCCTGGAAGACCGGGATCTGGTACTGGATGACCCAGAACGGGCCGGGCACCATGACCGCCCACAACGCGATGGTCACCGGGGCCGGGTTCGGCCAGACCATCCGCAGCATCAACGGCTCGATCGAGTGCAACGGCGGTAACCCCGCCCAGGTGCAGAGCCGCGTCACCAGGTACCAGCAGTTCGTCGGCATCCTCGGTGTGTCGGCCGGAGCCAACCTCTACTGCTGATCCGGCCGGGCCTCGGCGTCCACCGCCTGATTCCGCTGTGGCAGCTGGATGCCACAGCGGAATCACCCGCGGCCTCGAGGCCCGGTACGCGTCGCCGGGGGCAACCCGTTGACAGGGCCGTGGTGCGACCGGAACTATCAGCGAACAGTTCACCGCTCCGACCGTCGTTGCTCGCCGACCGGAATGACAACGATGTCAGGGCCTGATCACCGCACGCTCCACACCGCCCCGACCTTCGACGTACTCGACCGGTTCGAGTCGAAAGGCACCGTCCCTCATGTCACATCGCCCCCCTGCACGTCCCCTGTCTCCCCGCCTGGTCGCCGCGACGACAGCCGTCCTGCTGCCGCTCGGGCTGCTCGTGGCCGCACCCCTGGCCAACGCCGCTCCCGCGGCCACGCCGGGCGACTTCAGCTCCTCGTTCGAGACCGCCGACCCGCAGCCCGCCACCAGCACGGTGGAGGTCGGCCCGAACGGCAAGCCGATCCAGGCGAACCTGAGCGGCACCGTCGCCACGCTGCCCGGCAGCCTGCTCGGTCAGGTCAGCGCGGTGACCGCGAGCGACGAGTACCAACCCCGCGAGATCGCCGCGAACCTCGCCGACGACGACTCCTCGACCAAGTGGCTCGTGTTCCAGACGACCGGCTGGGTGACCTACCGGTTCGCCGAGCCGGTGACGGTCAAGCGCTACTCGCTGACCTCGGCCAACGACGCGCCGAGCCGCGACCCCAAGGACTTCGTCGTGCAGGGGTCGACCGACGGCACGTCGTGGACCGACCTGGACAAGCGCTCCGGTGAGAAGTTCGGCGGCCGGTTCGCCACCAACCGCTACAGCGTCACCAACACGACCGCCTACGCGTACTACCGGCTGAACGTCACCGCGAACTCCGGCGACGACCTGCTGCAACTCGCCGACTGGAACGTCAGCGACGGCTCGGACGTCCACCCACCGGCCACCCCGATGGTCAGCGAGGCCACCGCCGGCCCGAACGGCGGCTACACCACGAAGCCGGACGCCGGGTTCACCGGCCTCGCCGCGCTGCGCTACTCCGGCGGTGCCCAGGGCGACGGCCGCTCGTACGCCACCAACAAGCTGTTCGACGTCAACGTCCCGGTGGGGCCGAAGACCCGACTGTCCTACAAGATCTTCCCGGAGTTCACCGCCGGGAACGCCCGGTACCCGTCCACCTACGCCGCCGTCGACCTGCACTTCACCGACGGCAGCTACCTGAGTGGACGCTCCCCTGTCGACCAGCACGGATACCCGCTCACCCCGGCCGGTCAGGGCGCCTCGAAGGTGCTCTTCGCCGACCAGTGGAACCTGGTGCAGGCCGACCTCGGCACCGTCGCTCGCGGCAAGACGATCGACCGGATCCTGCTCGCGTACGACAACCCGCAGGCCACCGGTGACACCCAGTTCCAGGGCTGGCTCGACGACATCGAGCTGACGGCCACGCCGCCGTCGATCGACGGCTCGAAGCTGACCAACTACGTCGACACCCGACGCGGCACCAACTCGACGAGCGGTTTCTCCCGCGGCAACAACCTGCCGATCACCGCCGTGCCGAACGGGTTCAACTTCTTCACCCCGGTCACCGACGCCACCTCCAACTCGTGGGAGTACGAGTACCACCGGGTCAACAACGAGGCCAACCTGCCCATGTTGCAGGGCCTCGCGATCTCCCACGAGCCGAGCCCGTGGATGGGTGACCGCAACCAGATGTCGGTGATGCCGGTCGTCGGCGGCGGCTCCCTGACCGGTCAACCGGCCGGCCGCGCGCTCGCCTTCGACCACGACGACGAGATCGCCCGGCCGGACCTCTACCGGGTCACGCTGCAGAACGGCCTCGTCGCGGAGATGTCGCCGACCGACCACGCCGGGATCATGCGGTTCACCTTCCCGACCGGGCAGGCGACCGGCAGCCTCGTCTTCTACAACGGCACGTTCACCATCGGCACGGACGGCACCCTCACCGGCTGGGTGGACAACGGAAGCGGTCTGTCCGCCGGCCGTAGCCGCATGTTCGTGGCGGGATCCTTCGACCGGACGCCGACGGCATCGAGCGCGACCTCGGCCACCTTCGACGTCTCCACCACCCGGGAGGTGACGATGCGCCTCGCGACGTCGTTCCTCTCCGTCGACCAGGCCCGCCGCAACCTCGACCTGGAGGTCACCGGTAGGAGCTTCGACCAGGTCCACGCCGCCGCGACGGCAGCCTGGAAGGACCGGCTCGGCCGGGTCGAGGTGCGCGGGGCCACCGAACCGCAGCTGGTCACGATGTACTCCAACCTGTACCGGCTGAACCTCTACCCGAACTCGCAGTCGGAGAACACCGGCACCGCCGCCGCGCCGCGCTGGCAGTACGCGAGCCCCGTCTCCGCGCCCACCGGCGCGTCGACGCCCACCCAGACCGGCGCGAAGATCGTCGACGGGCAGATCTACGTCAACAACGGCTTCTGGGACACCTACCGCACCGTGTGGCCCGCCTACGCGCTGCTGTACCCGGACGTCGCCGCGAAGATCTCCGACGGGTTCGTCCAGCACTACCGTGACGGTGGCTGGATCGCCCGCTGGTCGTCTCCCGGCTACGCCGACCTGATGACCGGCACGAGCGCCAACGTGGCCCTGGCCCAGGCGTACCTCACCGGGGTCAAGCTGCCCGACCCGCTCGCGGCGTACGACGCGGCGGTCAAGGACGCGACCGTCGCCTCCGGGCGCAGCGCGGTCGGCCGCAAGGGCATCGAGACCTCCCTGTTCCTCGGCTACACGCCCACCTCCACGGGCGAGTCGGTGTCGTGGGCCTTGGAGGGCTTCATCAACGACTACGGCATCGGCAACATGGCCGCGGCGCTCGCCAAGGACCCGGCCACGCCGAAGTCGGAGCGCGCCCGGCTCAAGGAGGAGTCGCGTTACTTCCTGGAGCGTGCCCGCAACTACGTCCACCTGTTCGACCCGAAGACGAAGCTCTTCCAGGGCCGCGACGCCGCCGGTGACTTCCTCGCCGGCGACCCGCTGGACTGGGGTGGCGTCTACACCGAGACCAACGGGTGGAACTTCGCCTTCACCGCCCAGCAGGACGGTCAGGGCCTCGCCAACCTGTTCGGCGGGCGGCAGGCGCTGCGGGACAAGCTCGACACGTTCTTCTCCACCCCGGAGAACGCCGACCGCCCCGGTGGGTACGGCGGCATCATCCACGAGATGGTCGAGGCGCGTGCGGTGCGGATGGGTCAGCTCGGCATGAGCAACCAGCCGTCGCACCACATCCCGTACATGTACAACTTCGCGGGCGCGCCGGCCAAGACGCAGGCGGCGGTACGCGAGATCCTGCGCCGCCTCTACGTCGGCAGCGAGATCGGCCAGGGCTACCTGGGCGACGAGGACAACGGCGAGATGTCGTCGTGGTACATCCTCAGCTCGATGGGCATCTACCCGCTGCAGGCCGGCTCGGCCGAGTGGACCATCGGCTCGCCGCAGTTCACCAGGATGACGGTGCGTCGGCCCACCGGCGACATCGTCGTCAACGCGCCGGCCAACAGCACGCGCAACATCTACGTGCAGGACGTCAAGGTCAACGGCAAGAAGCAGCACGGCCTGTCGGTGGACGTCGCCGCGCTCGCCAAGGGCGGCACCATCGACTTCCAGATGGGCCCCGACCCGTCGTCGTGGGGCGGCGGCAAGAAGGACGCGCCGCCGTCGCTGACCAAGGGTGAGGACGCGCCGAAGCCGTTGCAGGACACCACCGGCCCCGGTCTCGGCACCGCGACCGCGACCGGCGGTCAGGACGCGTCGAAGCTGTTCGACGACTCGTCGACCACGCAGCTGACCTTCGCCTCGGCGACCCCGCAGATCACCTGGGCCGACCGTGGTGGGAAGCAGAAGCCGACGTACTACACAGTGACCTCCGGGGCGGCGGCGGGCGACCCGGCGGACTGGCGGTTGCAGGGCTCCAACGACGGCCTCACCTGGACCACTGTGGACTCGCGCAGCGACCAGGTGTTCCGCTGGCGCAACCAGACCCGGCCGTACTCGATCGACAAGCCGGGCCGGTTCGCGCAGTTCCGACTGGCCGTGACGAAGACCGTCGGCGCGGCGCAGACCAACCTCGCCGAGATCGAGCTGCTCGCCGGTGGGGACCTGACCATCGGCGGCGGCGACATCACGGTGACTGCCGAGGGCACCGTGCACGCGACGTCCGGCGTACCCGTCTCGGTGCCGCTGGCGTCCGTCACCGGCGGCAGCGCCGACGGCTACCGGGCCACGATCGACTGGGGTGACGGCACTCCGGTCACCGAGGGCACCCTGACGCTCAGCTCGCGGGCCGTCTACCGCGTCGGTGGATCGCACACCTACGCCACGCCGGGCTACCACCAGGCCGACGTCACGGTGACCGACGGCGAGAGCCAGAGCTCCGCGACGGTCGGCGTCGAGGTGGCGTACGCCCCGACGTCCGGCCTCACCGCCGCCTTCGACACCGTGTGCATCGGTGACGAGGGCGCCCTCGCGGCGGACTGCGACGCCAAGTCGTGGGCGTACTCGCGGGCGGCCCTGACGGCGGGCGGCGCGATCCAGGGCCAGCGGCAGCAGGTTCCCGGCACGGCACTGCAGTTCACCCTGCCGGTGATCCCGCCCGGACAGCCCGACAACGCCACCGGCAACGGCGCGACCGTCGTCCTCGACCTGCCCGCCGACGCGCGGAACATCTCGTTCATCGGCGCCGGTACGCAGGGCGACCAGAGCACCACCGGCACCGCGACGTTCAGCGACGGCAGCACCGCCGGCATCCCGATCCAGTTCAGCGACTGGACGCTGGGCGGCAACGCCAACGGCACCCCGTCCTACGGCAACATCGTCGTCGCCAAGACGGCGTACCGGCTGCACGGCACCAGCCGGGACGGCGCCCAGCCGTTCCTGTTCGCCACCGCGCCGTACCATGTCCCGGCGGGCAAGACGCTGGTGTCGGTGACCCTGCCGACGCAGACCGGCGATCCCCGCTCGGCGGGCCGGATCCACGTGTTCGCCGTCGCGAACGACGGCACGCCGGCTCCCGTGCTGACCACCGACGCCCCGAAGGACCAGACGGCCACCGCCGGGAAGGCCCTCACGGCCGACCTCGGTGCGGTGACCGGCGGCGTTCCCGGTACGACGGGCTACCGTGCCCGCGTCCAGTGGGGTGACGGCACGGCTCCGGACGACGTCACCATCGACGCGTCCGGTGCCATGAGCGGGCAGCACACCTACACCCGGGACGGCACCTACCCGGTGCACGTCACCGCATGGGACACGCAGTCCAGCCGCACCGAGTCGTTCACTGTGACCGTGGCGAGGGGCGGATCGCAGCCGGCGATCGCGCTCTCCACGTCGGGCAGCGTCACCACCGGTGGTGCGATCACCGTCGACGGCAGCGGGTTCGCTGCGGGCGAGCAGGTGACGGTCAGCGTCGGCACCGATCCGTCCCGGACCACGAAGGTCGCGGCCTCCGCGAAGGGGACGGTACGGGTCTCGGTTCCGACGTCCGACGACGCTCAACCCGGCCGGTACGCGGTCACCGCGACCGGCGCGTCCTCCGGTACGCCGGCCACGGCCACCGTCCAGGTGACCGAACCGGCGCAGGCGCGGACCTACCAGCCGAGGGTGGTGCTGTTGACGGCCTCGGGGCCGCGTGCGACGGCGATCACCGTCGACGGTTCCGGGTTCGTGCCGAACGAGGTGGTCACGGTGGCCTTCGGCGAGGGTGTCGCGGTCAGCACCCTGCGCGCGAACGGTGACGGTGTCATCTCGGGCGCGACGGTGAGCGTTCCGGGGGCGGCGAAGCCCGGGGCGACAAGCGTCACGCTGACCGGTGCGACGTCGGCCACGAAGGTGTCCCGACCGTTCACCGTCACCGGCTAACGCCGCCGGGTAGCAGCGACGATCGTGGGCGGGCCGGAAGAACGGCCCGCCCACGATCGTTTCGGCGTGATCAGCCTGCCGGTGGGCTCAGTCGGAGATGCCACCGCGCCCCACGGCCGGTGAGCCGAACCACCGCCAGCGGCTCGACGTCCACCTGCCGGTACGTCGGCAACGGCAGGTCCAGGGCGTGCACGACCGCAACCCGGATCACCAGCGGGTGCGCGATCGCGGTGATCCGCCGCTCGGCGCCTCGTTGCCCGTCCAACCAGCGACCGACCCGGTCCCGCACCGCGGCGACGGACTCGCCGCCGTGTGGAGCGGACTCCGGTTCGGACATCCACTCGTGCAGCGCGTGCGGCTGCTCGACGGCGATCTCCTCGATCGACCGCCCGGCCCAGTCGCCGTGGTCACAGTCCGCCAACGCCGCTTCGAGGCGGGGCGACAGCTCGAGTGCCTCGGCGGTCTGGACGGCCGCCACCGCCGGACTGCACACGCAGACGTCGTCGACGCCCGGGAACGACCGTCGAGCCTGCGCCTGGGCGAGGGCGGCACGCCGGCCACCCTCGTCCAAGCCCTCGCCGGACCCACCGAAGTGGGCCCGGCGAAGGGCGGTGGTGTGCGCGTGGGCGACCAGCCGGAGGCTGGTCGCCGTCACGCGCTGGAGGGTGTTGCCGCGATCCGGCGACGCCGCTCGTGGTGCATCAGGGCCGCGAACAGCAGTCCGATCCCGGTCCAGAGCACCACCTGGGTGCCGAGGGAGGCCAGCCGGAAGTCCCACAGCAGCGTCGCGGGGAAGTCGGCGGGGACCTCCTGGAACGACGGAAGCACCACGTAGGACACCACGCTGACCAGCAGGAATCCGCCGACGCCCGCAGCGGCGCGCTGCCACAGCGGTGCCTGGGCCCCCACCGATCGGTAGCCCAGCGAGCCCGCCCACACGGCGACCAGACCGAGCACCACCATCAGCAGGTAGGTCACGGTGCGTTGGTTGATGGTGGCCGGGTCGCCGACCGCCGGCGGGTTCGCCGGGTACTTGAGGAACGGCACGAGCACCGCGCCGAGCAGCGCCGCGCCGGCCAGCAGCAAACCCGACCGTCCGTCGTCGTGGATCCGCCGACGGCGCGCCAGCACGACGTACGCGGTGGCCAGCAGGCCACCCATCGCGGCACCGAACAGGCCGGTGGCCAGGAACAGGCCGCCGCGCTGGCCGGTGCGGCCGACCAGGGCATCCTCGTGATCGTGTGCGTCGGCCCCCGGCTCGGCATGCGCCGACGCCGCCTCCTCGATCGCGATGGCCGCCTCGACGTGCGGCTCACCGACGACATAGGCGAACGCCCCGGCGATCAGGCCGGCGATCAGGCCGGCGAGCAGACCACGGACGAGAACGGTGACGAACGAGGGGGCGGCGGTGGCCGTCAGTGGCACGGAACACCCAGCAGGTGCCGGCCGTCGTGCATCAGCTCGTGCAGGTACATGCCACTGCGCGACACCGCACCCTGGTCGAAGGCGACGAGGTAGGCCAGCAGGGCGAGAGCGACGACGGTCGCCATCACCATCCACAGCAGACGCGTGGTGCCGGCGGGATTCACCAACGGCTGACTGGACGTGGAACTGGACATGTGATCACGAACCTCCCCGGGGATGACGCGTCCCCATCGCAAGGCTGCGGACGACCGAGCGTCCTGGCTCGCGGCCCACACGTGAGGTGGGGGAACCGCTTACAGTGGCGCGACCGCGCCGGAATCACACCGGCTTCCCTCGCGTCGCCGCAGATAGTGGGTCGACGGTATCCGTGCCGCCTCAGGCGGTCAACCCGGCCCTGGCACCGCCGCGCCCACCGGCGGACGAGCCGATGAGTGGCGTGAACGTCGGGCGGAGCGGAACCACGACCGTTCTCGCTCCAGTCGGGAGCGTGCCGACGGAGTTCCCGCTGATGGGCGCGTTCTGCCGCCGGCTGCCAGCCTGTTACCGCTAACATGGTCACCCTGCCGGAACGGCTCTGTGGCACCGGGTCGAACCGGACGTTCGACCAGGTGCCGAGCGGGGTGTGGGGTGGACGTGAGCGCGCCGGGGCGGGGCCGGTGACGACCGGTGCGGCCGTGCGGCGGCCGGGGATCGTCGACGCGCACCATCACCTCTGGGTGCGGGCCCGGCATCCGCAACCCTGGATCGACCCGCACACCATGGCGACCATCGACGACGACTTCACCCCGGTCGATCTCGGCCCGGCCACCCGCGCCGCCGGAGTCACGCGGACCGTCGTCGTGCAGTCCGTCGCCGCCCGGTCGGAGACGCCCGAGTTGCTGGGGATCGCGGCCGACGACCCGCTCATCGCCGGGGTGGTCGGGTGGGTCGACCTCACCGGAGGTGATGTCGCCGAGCGCTTGGAACGGCTCCGGGCGGCACGGGGCGGGGAGCGGCTCGTCGGGATCCGTCATCTGGTCCAGTCCGAGCCGGACCCGGCATATCTCGACCGCCCCGACGTCCGGCGGGGCATCGCCGCGGTCGGTGCCGCCGGTCTCGCCTTCGACCTGCTCGTCCGGCGGCATCAGTTGCCGGCGGCCACCCGGCTCGTCCGCGACCTGCCGCAGGTCCGGTTCGTCCTGGACCACCTCGGCAAGCCGGCGCTCGGCAGCGGAGGGCTCGGTGACTGGCCCCGGGACCTGTGGGAGCTGGCCGCCGAGCCCAACACGACGGCGAAGCTCTCCGGCCTGGTGACCGAGGTGAGGGGCGGCTCCTGGACGCCGGCGGACCTGCGGCCGGCCGTCGAGCACGCGCTCGACGTGTTCGGCCCGAGCCGGCTGATGTTCGGCTCGGACTGGCCGGTGTGCCTGCTCGTCACCTCGTACACCCGCTGGGTCAGGGTCCTCGGTGACCTGCTGGACCCACTGACCGACGACGAGCGCGCGGCGATCTGGCGAGGGACGGCGTCCCGGGAGTACCGGCTCGCGGCGTCGTGACCCGGCCGGGGGGCGATGGGTTGACCGGCCGGCTGGTCGACGGAGAAAGAGGTGCCCGCGAACGCCACCGGGCATAGCATGTTATCGATAACATGCTGGCGATGATCTTCCGGATCGAGCCGGAGGGTCGCCCGAAGGGTGCGGGGTGCGCATGGTCGGCGGGGCGGACGTTTCGATCCTTTGTGGACCGTCACTGGTCGACAGTCGCGTGCCGCTCGGCCGCAGTTGTGGCGAGTTGATCAGACGTATGAACCTGACGTCTCGGGTAACGATGTCAAAACATGGTTGTAAGACCTTGGCAACGCGCGTGAGTGCATGGCATGGTAACGGCTGATCAAGGGAAACATCTGATCTATCGTCACGGTGCGGCAGGTCCACGCCAAGCCCTCTCCTCCGCGGGGAGGCTCGGCCGCTCATAGGTGCTCGGCACGACGGCGGGTCCTCCGTCGAGTGCCGGCCCCACGCTTGGGGAGGTCAGGTCCGACGATGAGTACCGTCGAGGCATCCGCCGGCACGCAGCGCGGCGAGTTCGGGGACTGGCTCCGGGAGCGGATCTCCCACGCCGTCTCCGAATTCACCGCCGCCACCGCGTTGGTCGTCCTGTTCGTCGCGTTGACCTTCGCGAGTCCCTACTTCCTGACGGCGGACAACCTCTTCAACATCGGGGCGCAGACGGCGGTCATCGCCATCATCGCCACGGCGCAGACGATGGTCATCATCACCAAGGGCATCGACCTGTCCGTCGGGTCGGTGGCCGCGCTGGCCGGAGTGCTGGGCGCGATGGTCGTCCGCGACCTCGGCTTCTCCCTGTGGGCCGCGACGGCGGTGGCGATCGGCGTCGGCGCGCTGGCCGGGCTGTTGAACGGCCTGCTGGTGACGGCAGCCCGGATTCCGCCGTTCATCGCGACGCTGGGGACGATGTCCGTCGGGCGTGGTCTGGTCTTCATCATCACCGGCGCGGTCGGCGTCTACGGCCTGCCCCGGTCGTTCCAGCTGCTGGGCAACGGGGAGATCATCGGCATCCCGTTCGCCGTCGTGATCACCGTCCTGGTCGCCGTCGGGGTCGCCTTCCTGCTCTCCCAGACCCGCTTCGGCCAGTACACCTACGCGATGGGCTCCAACCTGGAGGCCGCGCGTC
Source organism: Micromonospora sp. WMMD1155 (assembly GCF_029581275.1). Lineage (NCBI taxonomy): Bacteria > Bacillati > Actinomycetota > Actinomycetes > Micromonosporales > Micromonosporaceae > Micromonospora > Micromonospora sp. WMMD1155. The sequence continues at coordinate 6,839,708 of NZ_CP120742.1, read as the reverse complement.
GCTCCGGCATCCGGGTCGGCCGTCACCTGACCGGGGTGTACGTGTTGGCGGGTGTGCTGGTCGGGCTCGGCGGCATGATCGCCGCCTCCCGGGTCAACTCCGGCCAGCCGAACTACGGGATCTCGCTGGAACTCGACGTCATCGCCGCCGCGGTCATCGGCGGAGCCAGCCTGTTCGGGGGCCAGGGCCGCATCGTCGGGACGATCATCGGCGCCTTCCTCATCGCCCTGGTGCGTAACGGGGCCGTCCTGCTCGACATCAGCATCCATTACCAGCAGGTGATCGTCGGCCTGATCATCTGGGCCGCCGTCTACTTCGACCAGTACCGCCGCCGGCGGCTGGAATCGCGGGGTTGACATGCCATTCCACGAGTCCGAACGAGGAAGGACACCCACCATGGCACACACCACCACCAGTCGACCGGCGCGCACGCGTCTCCTTCGTGCACAGGCCGTCGTGGCCGCGGTCGCGGCCACCGCTCTGCTCAGCGCCTGCGGCGGCGTCGAGGTCCGGGACGGCGGAGACGGCGCGACCAAGGACGCGAGCGGGCCGTTGAAGCTCGCCGTCGTACCGAAGGCCGTCGGCGCCGACTACTGGAACACGGTGAAGGCGGGCGCGGAGTGCGCCGCGCAGCGCGCCGGGGACGTCACCGTCCAGTGGGACGGGGTGACCACCGAGACCGACGTCGAGGGCCAGGTCAACCTGATCCAGAACTTCGTCACCAAGAAGGTCGACGGCATCGTCTACGCGGCGACCGACTCCAGCGCCCTGGCGCCGGCCACCGACCAGGCGCTGGCCGCCAAGATCCCGGTCGCGATGATCGACTCCGGCACCAGCCCGCAACCGTCGAGCGTGCCGCTCTTCGCCACCGACAACCGCGCGTCGGCGACCGAGGCGGCGAAGCTGCTCGCCAAGGAGTTGGGCCCCGGCAACCACGACGTGGCCCTGGTCGAGTTCCAGCCCGGATCGCAGACCAACACCGAGCGGGTCGACGGCTTCAAGGCCGGCCTCGCCCAGTTCCCCAACCTGAAGCTGGTCGGCCAACAGCCGAGCAAGAGCGACGTCAACGAGGCGCGGCGGGTCACCGAGAACATCCTCACCGCCAACCCCAACCTCAAGGGCATCTTCGCGGCCAACGAGCCGAGCGTGCTCGGTGCCGCCCAGGCCATCCAGGCGGCGGGTAAGTCGGGCAAGGTGGTCATCATCGGGTGGGACGCCGCCCCGGACGAGGTGGCCGGGCTGCGCAGCGGTCAGATCTCGGCGCTGGTCGTGCAGAACCCGTTCAAGATGGGCTACTTCGGCGTCGACAAGATGGTCAAGCACCTGCGGGACAAGGCGCCACTCGCGTCGGCCGACACCGGCGTCACGTTCGTCACCAAGGAGAACATCGACTCGGCGGAGATCAAGGCGGTGCTCGAGCCCAGCTGCGCCAACCCGCCGGTGCAGTGATGGGAACGACTCCGACGGCAACCGCCGACACCGACGAACTGTCGCCCGCCGGGGAACCGCCGGTCCTGGAAGCGCGTGGCATCGTCAAGCGGTTCGGACACGTCGAGGCGTTGCGGGGTGCGGACTTCACCGTCCACCGAGGTGAGGTCGTCGCGCTGATCGGCGACAACGGCGCGGGGAAGAGCACCCTGATCAAGACGCTCTCCGGTGTGCATCCTCCGGACGAGGGCGAGATCCGGGTGAGCGGTCGCCCGGTGCAGTTCTCGACCCCGGTCGACGCCCGCCGCGCGGGGGTGGAGACCGTCTACCAGGATCTCGCCGTCGCCGACGACCTCAGCGTGGCCGCCAACCTGTATCTCGGGAGGGAGATCCTGCGCTCCGGACCGCTCGGTCGGCTGGGTCTGCTGGACAAGCGCGCCATGCGGCAGGGCGCCGCCGCGGCACTGGACGAACTCGGTGTGCGGATCCCACGGGTCACCACCCCGATCGCCATGTTGTCCGGGGGGCAACGGCAGTGCGTCGCGGTGGCCCGGGCCATCATCTGGGCGACGAACGTGGTCATCCTCGACGAACCCACCGCAGCCCTCGGTGTGGTCCAGACCGGGCGCGTTCTCGACGTCGTCCGACGCGCCCGTGACGCCGGTATGTCGGTGGTGCTGGTGAGCCACAACATGCCGCAGGTGCTCGACATCGCCGACCGGGTCGAGGTGCTGCGCCTCGGCCGCCGCGCGGCCCAGCTCCGCGCGGACGAGGTCACCACCGACGACCTGGTCGCGGCGATGACCGGCAGCACCAGCGCGGATCGGGACGAGCGGTGACGGCGGGCGTCCCGGCCGACGGCGACGGCGGGCACGGCCGATGACCGGTCCCCTCGCTCGGATGACGACAGTGGCCGCCGCCCGCCCGTCGCTGCGGCTCAGTCCACTGGGCTTCGGCGCCTCGCAGGGCGGCAACCTCTTCCGGAGGACGTCGGACGAGGATTTCGCCGCCGCCGTCGACACCGCGTGGGCCGGGGGCGTCCGATACTTCGACACCGCGCCGCACTACGGGCTCGGCCTGTCCGAACGGCGTCTGGGAGCCGCCCTCCGCTCCCGCCCCCGTGCCGAGTACGTGGTGTCCACGAAAGTCGGTCGGCTGCTCGTGCCGTCGCCGGAGACCGCGCACCGGCGTGACCCGGAGGGATTCGACGTGCCCGCCGACCACCGACGGGTGTGGGACTTCAGCCGCGACGGCGTACACCGCTCGGTGGAGGCGAGCCTTCGACGCACCGGCCTGGACCGGATCGACGTGGTGTACCTGCACGACCCGGACGACCATTGGGAGCAGGCCGCGTACGAGGCGGTGCCGGCGTTGGTGGAGTTGCGCGAGCAGGGCGTGATCGGCGCGATCGGCGCGGGCATGAACCAGTCGGCCATGCTGGCCCGCTTCGTCACGGAGACCGACGTGGACGTGGTGATGTGCGCCGGCCGGTACACACTGCTGGAGCAGGGCGCGTTGACCGACCTGTTGCCCGCCGCGCAGGCCCGCCGCGTCGGGGTGGTGATCGCCGGGGTCTACAACTCCGGGCTGCTGGCCCGGGACCTGCCACCGAGCGACGCCGCCTACGACTACCGGCAGGCGCCGGTCGAGGTGATCGGTCAGGCCCGGCGGATAGCGCGGGTCTGCCAGACGTACGGAGTCACGCTGCCCGAGGCGGCGTTGGCGTTCGTCCGTCGGCACCCGGCCGTCGTCTCGACCGTGGTCGGCGTGCGTGACGCGGTCCAGGCGACCGAGACCCTGCGTCGCTTCGACACCGACGTCCCGGACCAGCTCTGGGCGGCACTGTACGAGGCGGGGCTGCTCGACGTGCAGCCCTGAGGGTCAGCGGTCAGGATCGCGGCGTCTCGGTCGTGGTCGCCTCACCGTCGTCGGGCAGCCCCTGCAACGACTCCTCCACACCGATCAGGTGGTTCGCCATCCGGGTGCGGGCCCGCTCCGGGTCACGCGCCACCAGGGCCTTCAGGATCGCCACGTGTTCGTCGTGGGTACGCCGGTCCGCGCCCTCCTCGTGCAGGCTCCGCCAGAGCCGCCCGCGGATGGTGCGACCGGCGAACGCCTCGATCAGGCCGACGAGCACCGGATTCTCGGCGTGCACGGCGATGATCCGGTGGAAGGCGATGTCGATCTCGAGGATGCGTTCGTGGTCCTGCGGTGACTGGCCGACCATCCGGGCCGCCTCATCGAGGAGTTCCCCCGCCTGGGCGAGGGCCTCGTCGGTGATCCTGGTCGCGGCCAACCGGGCCGCCTCACACTCCAGCAGCCGCCGGACGGTGTGGATGTGCCGTGGGTCGCCCTGACCCTGGAAGTCGACCACGAAGCCCATCGGGGCCAGCAGTTGCGGTGCGTCGAGGTTGGTGACGTAGGTGCCGTCACCCTGACGGATGTTGACGATGCCGAGGATCGACAGCGCCGACATCCCCTCGCGCAGGGAGCCGCGCGAGACGCCGAGCGACTCCGCGAGGTCCTTCTCGATCGGCAGACGGTCCCCGGGCTTGAACTTGCCGTCCAGGATCATCCGCTTGATGCCGTTCACCACTTCGTCAGTGCGAGACATGACCCCCCTAGCGGCCGGCGGATGTGGCCGTCCCACCCGCGATCACGTACGGCTCCGGAGATGACACGGTAGTCGGGTCCGCCGCCGCCCAGTAGTGGCCGTCGGGAAAGCGGTAGAGCGCGATCGATTCGGGGCGCATCCGGGTGGAGTAGCCGGGCTGGTCGGGCAGGACGTAGCCGCTGCCCGAGCCGGTGTCACTGATGACGCACGGGTCGGTGAAGTGCTCGTGCAGGTGGTCGACGAACTCGGTGACCCGGTTGGTGAGATCTCCCGAGACCGCGACGTAGTCGAGCACCGACACGTGTTGGACCATCTCGCACAGCCCGACGCCCCCGGCGTGTGGGCAGACCGGTACGTCGAACTTCGCGGCGAGGAGCAGCACGGCGACGATCTCGTTGATGCTGGCCAGCCGGCCGGTGTCCAACTGGCAGAAGTCGATGGCCCCGGCCTGGAAGAGCTGCTTGAACATCACCCGGTTGTGGCAGTGCTCGCCGGTGGCGACGCCGATCGGGGCGACGGCCCGGCGGACGGCCGCGTGGCCGAGGATGTCGTCCGGGCTGGTCGGCTCCTCGATCCAGAGCGGCTTGAACCGGGCGAGGGCGGTGACCCACTCGATGGCCTGACCGACGTCCCACACCTGGTTGGCGTCGATCATCAGGTTGCGGTCCGGGCCGAGGATCTCCCGGGCGATCGCGCACCGGCGGATGTCGTCGTCGAGGTTGGCGCCCACCTTGAGCTTGACGTAGCCGTAGCCGCTGTCGACCGCTTCCTGACACAGCCGGCGCAGCTTGTCGTCGCCGTAGCCGAGCCACCCGGCCGAGGTGGTGTAGGCGGGGTAGCCGGTCCGGACCAACTGGGCGAGGCGGTCGGTCTTGGTGCTCTCCTTGGCCCGCAGGATGGCCAGTGCCTCGTCCCGGGTCAGCGCGTCGGACAGGTAGCGCAGGTCCGCGATGTCGACGAGTTGTTCGGGGGACATGTCCACCAGGAGCCGCCACAGCGGCTTGCCGGCGAGCCGGGCGACCAGGTCCCACGAGGCGTTCAGCACGGCCGCGAGCGACAGGTGGACGACGCCCTTCTCGGGACCGAGCCACCGCATCTGCGAGTCGGACGTGAGGAGGCGGTAGACCGCCCCCATGTCGGCCGCCATCGTCGCCACGTCCAGGCCGACGAGGAGCTGTGCCTGGTGGACCGCCGCGGCGGCGACGATGTCGTTGCCCCGACCGATGGTGAAGGTCAGGCCGTGGCCCGCGAGCGGCGCGCCCACGCTGTCGGTGCCGTCGGTGTGCAGGACGACGTAGGCCGCCGAGTAGTCGCCGTCCTTGTTCATGGCGTCTGACCCGTCAGCGGTCAGGGAGGTGGGGAAGCGGACGTCCTCGACGGTGACGGCAGTGATCTGCGGCATGCGCTCCTCGCCCGACTAGGCAAAAGATCAGATGATCATTCGGAGTATACGGAGGCTGGATCAGGCGCGTCAACGACGGCGATCACCCGGTCGGTACAGACATCCAATGTTTCTCGTCGATGGTGACCGGCGGGTAATCGGCCGTTCGCGGGTGCCGCGTTCGGATCCCGGACGACCGCCAAGATGGCGCCGAGGCCCTCGCAGCGGGCCGAGCGTCCGCGTTCGACCCCTACTTTCGAGGATTTCGGCGCAGCTCAAGGGCTTACGTTGTTCGAACTGAACCGTCGGCCGGTGATGCGTGTCGGGTCGCGAACGGCCGCCCGTCAACCGGATCGAGGGCAAGAATCGGCGGTCGAGCGGTGTTCTTGAAGATTGGATGTTCGCCTCGGTTGAGCGTATCGACGGTGGATTATGAGCAAGGTTCCTTACATCTGGATCCTGCATACATCGCATCTTTGTGAATCGCGGTCGTCGTACTGCGGGGGTCGTCGGCATTCGGGCCCGTCTGGGGCCGGGCGGCCGGGCCGCGCTCGGGTGACGGTCGTCACCGCCTCCGTCGCCGACACGCCGACACCGACATGTGGGGTGTGACAACCGCTGGGTCCCTATATATGGTGTCGAGCGCAGCTGGTTCGGCCGCTCATCCGGAGCGGTCGAGGCAAGAGGGAACCCGGTGGAAATCCGGGACTGTCCCGCAGCGGTGAGTGGGAACGACAGCCGTCATCAGCACTGGGCCACACGGTCTGGGAAGCGACGGCCGGTAGGAGACCGGCGAGCCCGGTCGTGCCCACGAGTCCGAAGACCTGCCAGCGCGCCGCGTACCCGGACCCGGGTGTGCGGCGGTCCGAGGCCGCGTGGGACGGCTGACGCCACCTGACCCACGCCGCCGGTGTGGCGTCCGTCGGTGTCTGTCTCCGCGCGTTCGGGCCCCCAGGTCTCGAACTCCGAGGAGCGAGTGGTGACAGTCACCGAGGTAGTCCCGGCCAGTGCCGACGCGGCCCAGCGGCGGACGCCGATGCAGGTCCGCAAGCGCGACGGCGGCACCGAACCCGTGGACGTGAACAAGATCGTCCGAGCGGTCGAGCGGTGGGCCGACGACCTGACCGACGTCGACCCGATGCGGGTGGCCACCCGTACCATCAGCGGCCTCTACGACGGCGCGACCACCGCGGAACTGGACCGGCTCTCCATCCAGACGGCGGCCGAGATGATCGGTGAGGAGCCGCAGTACTCACGCCTCGCGGCGCGGCTGCTCGCCGGGTACGTCGACAAGGAGGTGCGTCGACAGGGCATCACCTCGTTCAGCGCGGCGATCCGGGTCGGGCACGCCGAGGGTCTGATCGGTGACGACACCGCCGCGTTCGTCGCCGCGCACGCCGCGGTGCTCGACGAGGCCGTCGACCCGGACGGCGACCGGCGGTTCGAGTACTTCGGGCTGCGCACGGTGTACGACAGGTACCTGCTGCGCCACCCCACCAGCCGACTCGTGCTGGAGACCCCGCAGTACTGGCTGCTGCGGGTGGCCTGTGGCCTGTCCCGTACGCCGGACGAGGCGGTCGGCTTCTACCGGCTGATGTCCAGCCTGGCCTACCTGCCCAGCTCGCCGACCCTGTTCAACTCCGGCACCCGGCACACCCAGATGTCCTCCTGCTACCTGGTCGACTCACCGCTGGACGAGTTGGACTCGATCTACTCGCGCTACGCCCAGGTCGCCAACCTGTCCAAGTTCGCCGGTGGCATCGGCATCGCGTACTCCCGGGTCCGGTCCCGGGGCGCCCTGATCCGGGGCACCAACGGGCAGTCCAACGGGATCGTGCCGTGGCTGCGCACGCTGGACGCGAGCGTCGCGGCGGTCAACCAGGGCGGCCGGCGCAAGGGCGCGGCGTGCGTCTACCTGGAGCCGTGGCACCCGGACGTCGAGGAGTTCCTGCACCTGCGGGACAACACCGGCGAGGACGCCCGCCGCACCCACAACCTGAACCTGGCCAACTGGGTGCCCGACGAGTTCATGCGCCGGGTCGAGGCCGACGAGATGTGGTCGCTGTTCGACCCGCACGAGGTGCCCGAACTGCCCGACCTGTGGGGGGAGCGGTTCGACGCCGCGTACCGCGAGGCCGAGGCGCAGGGCCGCTACGTCCGGCAGGTCCCGGCGCGGGAGTTGTACGGGAAGATGATGCGGACCCTGGCCCAGACCGGCAACGGGTGGATGACCTTCAAGGACGCGTCGAACCGGCTGTGCAACCAGACCGCCGAACCGGGCAACGTCGTGCACCTGTCCAACCTCTGCACCGAGATCGTCGAGGTGTCCAGCGACGCCGAGACCGCCGTGTGCAACCTCGGCTCGGTGAACCTCGCCGCCCACCTCGCCGACGGTGGCATCGACTGGGAGCGGCTGCGCGCCACGGTCCGTACCGCGGTGACCTTCCTCGACCGGGTCATCGACATCAACTACTACCCGACCGCGCAGGCGGCGGCGAGCAACCCCCGCTGGCGGCCCGTCGGGCTCGGGCTGATGGGCCTGCAGGACGTCTTCTTCGCGCTGCGGCTGCCGTTCGACTCGCCGGCCGCGCGGGAGCTGTCCACCCGGGTCAGCGAGGAGTTGTACCTGACCGCGCTGGAGACCTCCGCCGACCTGGCCCGCCGGGTCGGTGCGCACCCGGCGTACCCGCAGACCCGGGCCGCGCGGGGCGACCTGCAACCGGACCTGTGGGGCGTCGAGGGTACGCAGACCGCCCGGTGGGACGCGCTGCGGGAGCAGGTCGCGGCGCACGGGCTGCGTAACTCGCTGCTCGTGGCCGTCGCCCCGACCGCGACCATCGCCTCGATCGCCGGGTGCTACGAGTGCATCGAGCCGCAGGTGTCCAACCTGTTCAAGCGCGAGACGCTGTCCGGGGAGTTCCTCCAGGTCAACACCGCTCTGGTCCGCGAGCTGAAGGCCCGTGGTCTGTGGACCGACCGGATCCGGTCGGCGATCAAGCGGGCCGAGGGGTCGGTGCAGGACATCGCCGAGCTGCCGGTCGGCGTCCGGGAGTTGTTCCGCACCGCGTGGGAGCTGCCGCAGCGGGCGCTGATCGACCTCGCCGCCGCCCGTGCCCCGTTCATCGACCAGTCGCAGTCGCTGAACCTGTTCCTGGCCGCGCCGACCATCGGCAAGCTCTCCTCGATGTACCTGTACGCCTGGAAGGCCGGGCTGAAGACCACCTACTACCTGCGCTCGCGCCCCGCGACGCGGATCCAGCAGGCCACCGTCAGCACCGTCGCGCCCGTGGCCGTCGCGCCCGTCGCGCTCGACGCGGAGGCGCTGGCCTGCTCGCTGGAGAACCCCGAGTCGTGCGAGGCCTGCCAGTGACCGTCGCCGACGCCACCGCCACCACCGCCGAGACGAGGACCACGCACATGCTGCTCGACCCCGGGATGGACCTCACCCTCCGCCCGATGCGCTACCCGCACTTCTTCGACCGGTTCCGCGACGCCATCCGCAACACCTGGACGGTCGAGGAGGTCGATCTGCACGCCGACCTCACCGACCTGGACAAGCTGTCGCCGGCCGAGCGGCACCTGGTCAGCCGCCTGGTGGCGTTCTTCGCCACCGGGGACACGATCGTCGCGAACAACCTGGTGCTCAACCTGTACCAGCACGTCAACAGCCCCGAGGGTCGCCTCTACCTGTCCCGGCAACTGTTCGAGGAGGCCGTGCACGTCCAGTTCTATCTCAACCTGCTCGACACGTACGTGCCCGACGAGACCGAGCGGTTCGAGGCCTTCGCCGCGATCGAGAACATCCCCTCGATCCGCCGCAAGGCCGAGTTCTGCTTCCGCTGGATCGACTCCCTGGGCGACCTGCGGGAGCTGCGCTCGCGCGAGGACCGGCGGGCGTTCCTGCTCAACCTGATCTGCTTCGCCGCCTGCATCGAGGGGCTGTTCTTCTACGGCGCGTTCGCGTACGTCTACTTCCTGCGCTCCCGTGGCCTGCTGCACGGGCTCGCCTCCGGCACCAACTGGGTGTTCCGCGACGAGTCCATGCACATGGCGTTCGCGTTCGACGTCGTGGACACCGTCCGCGCCGAGGAGCCGGACCTGTTCGACGACGACCTCGCCGACCAGGTGCGGCAGATGCTCACCGAGGCCGTCGAGTGCGAGGTGCAGTTCGCCGAGGACCTGTTGGGCCAGGGCGTGCCCGGCCTGACCCTGGCCGACATGCGGGAGTACCTCCAGCACGTCGCCGACCGTCGCCTCGCCCAGCTCGGCATCGCCCCGCACTACGGGTCGGGCAACCCGTTCGCCTTCATGGAGTTGCAGGACGTGCAGGAGCTGTCCAACTTCTTCGAGCGGCGGGTGTCCGCGTACCAGGTCGGGGTGACCGGCACCGTCGCCTTCGACGACGACTTCTAGGCGGCGACCGATCCGGGGGCCCGGCGTCGCTTGGTGAGCCATCGCATCACGTGCAGGGGGTGCGACGCCGGGTCCGGAATCGGGTGGAAGACGTGCTCCACCACCCCATCGGCGACGATCAGGGTCAACCGCTCGTAGAGCGTCATGTCACCAGCGGTGCGGGTCGGCAGCCGCAGCGCGGTGGCGAGGGTCAGCCTCGGGTCGGGGATCAGCGGGTAGGGCAGCCGCAACCGGTACGCCAGTTCCCGCTGGTACCCGGTCGACTGCGCGGACAGGCCGTACACCCGGGCGGCGCCGGCCGCGCGGAGTTCCGCGTGGTGGTCGCGGAACCACGCGGCCTGCTCGGTGCTGCCCCGGGCGCCGTGGACCTCCAACAGCCCGTTGGGCAGGTCGACGCCCGGCCGCCCGGTCAGTGGGTACACGAAGATGACGGTGCGTCCGCCGCCGAGAGCGCCGAGGTCGACCGGGCGGCCGTCGGTGCCGTAGAAGGACAGGGACGGCAGGCTGGTGCCGACCAGCGCGGCGGGGTCGCCCCCGGCCTCGCCACCGCCGGGTACGACCTGGGTCGCGGCGGCGTCCAGGCGCGCGTCCAGCGCGTCCCGCTGGGCGGTCAGCCTGCCGATCCGTTCCTGGAGGTTGGTGATGGTGCTGCGGTAGGTCGCCACCGCCGCCGCACACACGTCGGTGTCGTCGGCGCCACCGGCGATCGACTCGACGAACGGGCGGGTCTCCTCGACGGTGAGGCCGAGTGCCATCAGCTCGCGGATCTGCGCCACCAGCCGCACCGCGATCGGGTCGTACTCGCGGTAGCCGTTGCCGAGCCGCCTCGGCACGACCAGCCCGGCCGACTCGTAGTACCGCAATGCCCGGACCGTCGTCCCGGTCCGTCGTGCCAGCTCACCAACCCGCATCCCGCGACCCTAAACCCGGACCCTGGGGTACGGGTCAACGTGTCCATCGTCGCGGTGCCGGGACCGTCGTTTCCTGCCAGTCTGGCGGTGAAAAGGCAGTGTGACCAGGGAGTGTGTGATGACGGCAATCAATCGGGTGCGTGCTCGGCAGATCCTCGACAGCCGGGGCAACCCGACGGTGGAGGCCGACGTGGAACTCCGCGACGGCTCGATCGGCCGGGCGGCCGTACCGTCCGGCGCGTCGACTGGGGCGAACGAGGCGGTCGAGCTGCGCGACGGGGATCCCGCCCGCTTCCACGGCAGGGGCGTCACGACGGCGGTCGCCGCCGTCAACGGCGAGATCGCCGACGCGGTGCTCGGGCTCGACGCCGAGGATCAGGCGCTGGTCGACGAGACGATGATCGAACTCGACGGTTCGAAGGACAAGAGCCGATTGGGCGCCAACGCGATCCTCGCGGTGTCCCTGGCGACAGCGAAGGCAGCGGCGGCGGCTCACCGGCAGCCGCTCTACCGCTACGTCGGCGGCGTCGGTGCCCGCCTGCTGCCGGTGCCGATGATGAACATCATCAACGGCGGTGCGCACGCCGACAACCCGCTCGACTTCCAGGAGTTCATGATCGCCCCGGTCGGGGCACGGACCTTCGCCGAGGCGGTCCGGGTCGGCTCGGAGGTCTTCCACACCCTGAAGGCGTCCCTGGCCGCTGCCGGTCACCAGACCAACGTGGGCGACGAGGGCGGGTTCGCGCCGCACTTCTCCACCGCCGACGAGGCGCTGCGCTTCGTGGTGCGCGCCGTCGAGGACGCCGGCTACCAGCCCGGGACCGAGGTGGCGATCTGCCTCGACCCGGCCAGCTCGGAGTTCTACCGCGACGGCGTCTACGACTACGTCGGCGAGGGACGTCGGCGCAGCGTCGAGGAGCACATCGACCACCTGGTGGACCTGGCTGCCCGGTACCCGATCACCTCGATCGAGGACCCGATGGCCGAGGACGACATCCCCGGCTGGCAGCGGCTGACGGCGCTGGCGGGGGAGCGGGTGCAGTTGGTCGGCGACGACGTCTTCTGCACCGACGTCGACCGGCTGCGCGACGGCATCGAGGGCGGATACGCCAACGCGATCCTGGTCAAGGTCAACCAGATCGGCACCCTCACCGAGACCCTGGCGACCGTCGATGCCGCCCACAAGGCGGGGTACCGGGTGGTGATGTCGCACCGCTCCGGCGAGACCGAGGACACCACGATCGCCGACCTGGCCGTGGGCGTAGGCTGCGGCCAGATCAAGACCGGCTCGCTGTCGCGTTCGGACCGTACGGCCAAGTACAACCAGCTCATCCGCATCGAGGAGGAGCTCGGCGACCGCGCCGTCTATGCCGGGAGTCGGTAAGGCACCATGCCGCACCCGGCGGCCGTCGGTGATCGTCGGTCATCGTCGTGGGGGCGGATGCGGTGGTGAGCGGTATACCTCAGAGTCATATTCATTCCTCTGAGGTATACCGCTCACCAGCACATCGACATGGCGGCCAGCCAAAGCCCCTGGCGACCGCGCTTCGCTGCGCCTCCGATCAACGGTGCGGTCTGGACCGGGCCGGGCCTGGAATGGAAGGGGACACCCGCAGATGAGTGACATCACCACTCGTGCCATGACCGTCGCCGACGCCCCCCGGGTCCTGACGATCTACCAGGCCGGCCTCGACGCCGGCAACGCCAGCTTCGAGGTCACCGCGCCGACCTGGGCGGCGTTCGACGTCGCCCGTCTGACCGCGCACCGGTTCGTGGCCGTCGACCGCATCGGCACGGTCCTCGGCTGGGTCGCCGCCTCGCCGACCTCCACCCGGGAGGTGTACGCCGGTGTGGTCGAACACTCCGTCTACGTGGACCCGGCCGCCCAGGGCCGTGGTGCCGGGCGACTGCTGCTGGACGCGCTGGTCAGTTCCACCGAGGCGGCCGGCATCTGGACGATCCAGTCCGGGATCTTCCCGGAGAACGCCGCCAGTCTGGCGCTCCACCAGCGGGCCGGGTTCCGGTTGGTCGGCGTACGCGAGCGGGTTGGTCGTCACCACGGACGCTGGCGTGACGTGGTCCTGCTGGAGCGGCGCAGCCCCGTCATTACTTGAGGAGACGTATTGGCTGAGTGTGGATGGCGGCGCGCTGCGCCTCGATCCCGTCTGTCGGATCGTCAGGGCGCTGCGGTTCCTCTTGAACTGCCGGAGGTAGGTAATCGTGGTCCGCTCAGCAGCCCCGGGCGTCAGTCCTCGTCGGTCGGAGCGGGTCGGTTCTTGGCGATCCAAGCCCGGACGGCCTTGCCCTCCCAGACTCGGCCCATGCTCAAGGTGGCGAGGGGATCAGGGAAGCCCTTGCGGCCAACGATGATCGTGGCGCGCTGCTTGCTGATCCCGCCAAGCAGGTCGCGGATCTCATCCAGTCCAAGCAACTCCACGGCCTGACGCTATGGTCCATGGGGAGTGCCTATAGGTAAACCGGGTCGTTAAACCCCCACAGGGGTGGCCTTAAGACAACTCCTGTGGTGCCGTAGGTGCATGACGCGACGGGTTGCGTACGCCGAGTATCTGCTCGCCGTCGCCCTGACCTTGGCCCGCAGGCATCAGCCGGTGTGGTCGTGGATCAGGTGGCGGAACGTCTGCAAGTGCGGAAACGCGCTGCCCTGTCGGGCCAGGCACAAGATCCCGATCAGTCGGGGGCACTGGCCAGGTGAGAGCTGATGACCGCGCACAGGCCGGTACTCCCGTTGTGGCTGTGCGAGGCGTGCGAACGCGCGTGGCCCTGTGCCACAGGGCGCGTGGAGTTGCTGGGGGAGTACGCCACGACGCCGTTGGCTCTCCGGATCTACATGACATCGCATCTGGCGGCGGCTACGCAGGACATGTCCTGGGCTCCCTTCGACGCCGTGTACCGCAGGTTCCTCGGGTGGTTGGCATGAAGGCCGGTGACCTGCTGATCGTGGGGCGAGCAGCCAGTGTTCAGTTCAATCGCCCCATCAGGTTCCGGGTCATTCGTCAGCTCGACTGGGTCACCTATTGGCGCAGGCGACGCAGGTACGCGCCGACGGGCGGGCGGCCAGCCGCTCGGCGGGAATGGGACGGCGGCACCGTTCGCACACGCCGTAGCTGCCGTCGTCGACCCGGTGCAGTGCGACGTCCAACTCGGCGAGGCGTCGGCGGGCCGCGTCGAGGACCGCGGTGAGCTGTGCGCGTTCGAAGGCGATGGTGGCGCCCTCGGGGTCGTGCTCGTCGTCGGCGTTCGACGCCCGGGACGCTTCGAAGAGGTTGCGCAGGTCGCCGTCGAGGGCGGTGACCTGCGCCTCGGTCTGCTGGCGCAGCCGCTGCAGTTCCTCGCGGATCGCGTCGGTGTTCCGGTCCATGGTCGCTCCACGGTACTGCCGAATGACCGTGGTCACAGTGTTTGCATTCCGAGACGACCGCCTACATGAAGTTGCGCGTGTGCAGGGCCGACAGCGCGGCAGCCTCGTCGGGCCGGAAACCCAGGCGCACCAGTCTGCGCTGGCGGCCCTGGTCCATCGCCCGTTGCAGGGCCTGCACGCGGTCGAAGCCGGCGGACACGTCGTCGGGATGCCAACCGCCAGCGGCGAGCACCACGAGCGCGTCGAAGACGTCCGCGTTGAGGCCGGCGGTGTCGGCGAGCGCGTCGTGGCGACGGTGGATAGCCGCCCGCAGCCGGTCGCGCAGCAGCGGGTCGAGCCGTGCCTGATGCTCCAGGTGGGCCATGCCGAACACCACGTGTCGACGCTCGTCCTGCACGGCGAGCCAGCAGATCCGGCGCGTCACCTCATCCGGCGCGAATTGGTGCAGGAACGAGAGCAGGTCGACGAAGCTGCCCTCGCCGAGCACGGAGAGCAGGAACGAGGCCAACGCGAAGTCGGACTCCGCGACGAGGGTGAACAGCGACTGCCGACCGCCCGCCGACGACGTACCCAACTCGGCGCCGCGCAGCAGCGCCCGCCGCCCGAACACGTTCATGTGCCGGGCCTCGTCGGCCATCTGCACGGCGAGGAGCTGCACCACCTCGCGGAAGTGCGGGTGGATCCGCCCGACGAACCGGGCCGGCACGACGAGCGCGGCCTGCTCGTTCTCGACCAGGTAGGTCATCACCTGCACCACGGCGGCCTCGACGTCGGACGGCAGGTCGAACGGGTCGTCCCAGGGCACCGCGGTCTGCGGGTCCCACTGCCGCGCCGCCGCCTGCGCGTAGAGGTGCGGGGCGATGTCGGCCCACACCAGGTCGCGGTCGTCCAGGTCGAAGCGGGCCTCGGGGCCGCCTGCTTCGAGCAGCGCGCCCCGGACACCGAGCCCCCACCGTGCCGGCGGGCGACTGCTGAGCGTCGTCGGTAGAGCCGGCCCGGCCCGCTCCGCGCCGAACCAGCGGTCGTCGTCCGCCGTGCCTCGCACGATCACCGCGACCAGGCCGCTCCGGTCACCCGGACCGGGCGCCTCGACCCGGTGGCCCCGGCCACGGCACCAGGCGGGCAGGTGCACCGGCACCGCCGGGTCGCCCCCGAGGACAGCCAGCCGACCGCCGGGCGGCAACCGGGCCAGGGCACGCTGCACCAGCAGGTGCGCCCCCCGGCCGAAACCCAACTCGCCGAGGTGGACCTCGGCGTCGGCGGCCGGTGCCGCGTTCACGGCCGGTAGTCCGGGGCCGTCACCCGCCCGTCCGGGGAGTAGAAGCCGGTGGCGTCGACAGCTGCGGCCAGGGAGTCGTACCCCGTGGTCCGACCGTCCTTCCAGGCCGTCAGCCCCTCCAGGTCGAGCAGCGGACGCACCTGCGGATCGGCGTACGACATGCCGAGCAGCAACGTGCCGAAGAGCCGGACCCCGGCGGACTCCGGCTCGCGGACGGTCATGTTGCAGTGGTCGTACGGTGTGGTCTGCGCGACGATCCGGGTGCCGTCCGGCGGCAGGGTGCCCTCCTGAACGAACGCCAGGTGGTTCGCGTCGATCATGCAGGCGGCGTCGACAGACCCGCCGACCAGGGCGCGGGCTGCGTCGCGCTCACCGCCGACGTGGTCGCCGTGCAGGCCGACGCCGACATCGAAGCGGCGTACGTCGACAGCGACCCCGGCCGCCGCGAGGTGGCCCAGCGGGATCAACGTCGCCTGGGGGCTGTCCACCGCTCCGACCGCGACCGTCAGCCCGGCCAGGTCGGCGACCGTGCGCACGGGTGAGTCGGCCCGGACCACCACGACCGAGGTGAGCTCCTGGTCGGTGTCGCGCATCGTCAGCGCGCGCACCCTCGTGCCGTTGGCGAGCGCCAGTCGCTCGGCGCGCAGCCAGGCCAGGGGAGAGTTCCATGCCGCGTCGATCCGCCCGGCGACGAGATCCTCGACCTGCCGCTCGTAGTGCGAGTAGAGGACGAAGTCGAAGTCCAGGCCGCGTCCGCGCAGCCAGGCGCGGAAGCCCTCCCAGATGGTCACCACCTTGGGGTCGTACGCGACCGCACCCATCAGGACACTGGGCGCCGGCATCAGCGGTTCGCCTCGTCGAGCAGTGGCAGACCGGTGGCGACCCGACCGACGAAGTCGAGCAGCGCGTCGGTCGTGGGCGCCATCACCCGGGCGGCGCGCGAGTCCCGGAAACGACGTTCGAGGCCCAGCTCCCTGCGGAACGCGCTGCCGCCGCAGAGCTGCATCGCGCCGTCGGTCACCTCGGCGACAGTCTCCCCGGCGAGCGCCTTGACCTGCAGCACCCGCAGCATCGCGTCGGCGCGGCCGGTCTCCAGGGCGGTGAGGGTGTCGCCCAGGAAGGCGCGCAACGCGTCGGTGCGGATCATCAGTCGGGCGAAGTCCCGGCGGGTGACCGGCGCGTCGCGCAGCGCGGCGCCGGTGTGCGCGAGCGTGGTCGCGGTGAGGTGCCGACCCGCCTCGGCGACCGCGCTGTCGGCGAGACCGAGGCAGAACGCGGCGTTGAGCACCAGGAACCAGGGCAGGACAGCGCCGAGGGCGGTGTCGAGCCCCGCGCCGTCGGCCGCCATCATCGCCGTCGACGGGACCAGTAGCCCGTCGGCGGTCATCGGCCGGGAGCCGTTGCCGCGCAGGCCGAGCCCGTCGAAGCCCCCGCTCACGGTCAGGCCGGCGCTGTCGGCCTCCACGAGCCACAGCGTCATCGGACCGGCGTCGCCGGAGAGCGGGAGGCTCGACCAGACGTAGCTGGTGGCCTCGCCGGCCGACGTGACCCAGCTCTTACGTGCGTCGAGGCGGACGCTGCCGTCGTCGGTGCGGGTCGCGGTGCCGGTCGGCGACCAGAAGTGGCTGCGCGACCCGTACTCGGAGAAGGCCAGCGTGGTGAGGTGGCGGCCGGTCGCGATGGCCGCGCGGACGTCGCGCGGGCCGTGCGCCTCGATCACGGCGGTCGCCGCGTAGTGCATGAGCACCACCATCGCGGTGGAGCCACACTCGGCGGCCAGCCGCTCGACGACCCCGGCGATCGTCCGCATGCCGTGGCCGCCGCCGCCGACCTCGGGAGAGGAGGCCTGACCGAGCAGGCCCGCTGCGCCGAGGGCGTCGACGCCCTCCCGAGGGAAGACACCCTCCCGGTCGATCGACGCCGCCTGCGGCCGGATCACCTCGTCGATGACGGTGCCGAGCGCTTCGGTGACATCGGCGGTGGATTGATGACTGTCGACGGTGGACGTCATTGGCGCCCCTTCGGCCGAAGCGGTGGGACCGTCGCCGAGACTATCCGACGCGGAGTACGGAGCGCGAGTGTCGGATCACCGTCCGGTGCGGGTGCCGTCCCGGTGCGGTCGGCCGTGCCCGTCCTCCCGGTCGATCCGCAACTCCCGCTCCAACTCGGCGATGACCGCCCGCAGGTCGTCCAGCCGTTGGGTCAGCGCGATGCGGTCCACCTCGTCCGGCACGCCGTCGCCGTCCTCGTCGTAGTCGGGGGCCAACCGTTCGGTCATCTCCAACCGGCGCGCCTCCTCCATCGAGTTGACGATGACCGCGATGAGGATGTTGAGCAGCAGGTTGACGGTGATGACGACGTAGCTGACGTAGTAGAGCAGCGTCCACGGTGAGATGGCCATGCCCTGCTCGATGAGGTCCGGCAGGGTTTCCAACGACAGCAGTACGAACAACGTCAGCAGCGACCGGCCGATGTCGCCGTACTCCTCGGGATACCTGTTGCCGAAGATCAACCAGCCGGCCATGCCGTACACGTAGAGCGTCACCACCGCCAGGGCGAGGAAGCCGGTGACACCCGGCAGGCTGCGCCACAGCGCGGACACGATGGTCCGCAGGCCCGGTGAGAACCGCACCAGTCGGACCATGCGGGCGACCCGCACGACCCGCAGCAGCGCCGGGTCGCCGTGCAGGCCCGGTATGAAGATGGCCGCGATCACCACGAAGTCGAACAGGTTCCAACCGTGCCGGAAGAAGTCCTGCGGACGTCTGCCGTATGCCGCGAGCCGGACACCGATCTCGACGACGAAGACGGCGCGGAAGAACAACTCCAGCCAGTGCAGTGCCGTGCCCGCCGGGCTCAGGTCCTCGTACGTCTCCAGGCCGAGCACGATCCCGTTGGCGAGGATGACCACGACGATGGCGATCTCGAAGGGGCGCGACCGGGAGAGCCGTGCGCAGCGGGCGGCCCAGCCGGAGCGGTGCCGCGGGGATGTGGCAGGCCCACCTCGCTGGGCGGGCACCGGTGCGTCGCTCACCAGCCGGCCGGACCGATCGGGCGCGCCGGGGCGGCGGTGGGTGCCCACCTCCGGCCGTCGTCGGGGCGGTGCGGCTGGTGGGCGGGCATGCCCACCAGCCTAGCCAAGATCAATGACGGTACGCGATCACGTGCCGCTCGTCAGTGACGCGCCCGCTCCGGCGTCACCGGCGCTGCGAAGAACGCGGCGAGGGGGTCGACGATCCGCGGGTGCGCCCGGTTGATGGCGTCGTGGCCGCTGCGCGCGATCGTCAGCGTCCGGGCGCGTGGCAGCGCGCGGGCCAGCGCGGCGTTCTGCTGCACGTAGTAGGGCGGGCCGTCGGCACCGCAGGCCAGCAGCACCTCGGCCTTCACCCCGGCCCAGCGGGTGGCCGGGCCGTCGTGCGCCAGGATCAGGGCCGTCTCCTCCAACGTGGTCGGCAGCAGCTCGCCCATGGTCCGACCGATCGGCGTACGCAGGAAGGCGCGGATGATCGCGATCCGGACGCCGAGCGGGAGCTTCCCCGCCGCCATGTGCGAGTTGATCCCGGCGGTCGTGATGGCGAGAGCCCGAGCGGTGTCGCCGCCCTCCGCTGCCGCCCGCGCGGACGGCAACCACGCCGACGGGAAGCTGCCGTCGATCGAGATCGCGGCGTCGTAGAGGGCGAGCCGGTCGATCGGTAGTCGGAGTGCGGCTTCGAGCGCCAGGAAACCGCCACTGCTGTGGCCGATGACGTTGCCCGAGCCGGTGTGCTCCAGCACGGCGGCGAGGTCGCCGATCTCCTGGTCCGCGGTGTAGGGCGCGGACCTCGGTGGCGCGTCGGCCCGCCCCCGTCGGTTGTAGAGGTGCACGGTGAACCGGTCGGCGAGCGCCCGGGCCAGCCGCCGGTAGACGTCGATCGTCGTGCCACCGCCGTGCACCAGGACGACACCCGGCCCCGCCCCCGTGGAGTGCAGGACGATCGCCGCGCCGTCCCGTGCCCTGACCTGCTCCATGATTGGTCCCCTTCGACGCCGACAAAAACTGCGAACGACGTTTGCAGTTTACAGTAGATCGGTGAGCGACGCATCCGCGAGTACCGGCCCCGACCGGCAGTCGATCTGGAGCAGGCCCGAACGAGGCAGCCGTGGTCCCGCTCCGGCGCACAGCCGGGACGCGATCGTCGCGGCCGCCGTCGCCCTGGCCGACGCCGAAGGGCTGGCCGCGGTGTCGATGCGCGCCGTGGCCGGCGCGCTCGGCACGGGGGCCGGATCCCTCTACCGGTACCTGTCGTCCCGGGACGACCTGCTGGACCTGATGACCGACCGGGCGGTGGGGGAGTTACGGCCGTACCCGCGGGCGGACGGCGGATGGTTGGACACGATGGTGCTGCTGGGGCGCCGGCAGCTGGCCCTGTTCGGCCGGCATCCGTGGCTGCTCGACGTGATCCACCGGCCGTCCGGCGTCGGCCCGGAGAGCCTGGCCTGGTTCGACAACTGCATCCGCGTCCTGGAGCCCGTACGCTGCCCCGACGCGGCCAAATTCGAGGCCATCGCGATGATGACCGGCGTGATGGGCCTCTTCGCCCGTCGCGACGCCGCGGCAGGGGCGTTCGACCTCGCCGGGGTCGACCTCGCGGCGTACCCGCATCTGGTCGCGGCGTTCGGCCGACCCTCCGGGCCGGCGCCCCGGGCGGACCTCGTCGAGCGGACTCTGCGCGGTCTGCTGACCGGTCTGCTCATCGAGGAGCAGGACCAGGGCGAGTAGGCCCGGGCGGGCGGCCGGGCGTCTGCCCCGTCAACCGCCCGGAATCAGCGTGAATGACGACCAGGTCAGGCCTGCGCGGCCCGGATGGCGTCACGCAACGGGGTGCTCGGCCGCCCGATCAGTCGGCCGAGGTCGTCGCTGTCGGTCACCAGCTCGCCGATGGCGATCGAGTTGTCGAGTGCGGCGACGAATCCGGCCGTGCCCGCGTCGAGGCCGACGTTCTCCAGGGCCGAGGCCAGCTCGGCGGTGGACAGGTCCCGGTGGACGACCGGGGTGCCGGTCACCTCCGTGACCGCCTCGGCCAGCTCGTCGAAGGTGAACGGGTCGCCGCCCAGCTCGTAGACGGCGTTGCCGGTCTCCTCGCGGGTCAGCGCGGCCACCGCGGCAGCCGCGTAGTCGGCCCGGGTCGCGGCGGAGATCTTGCTGCCGCCGGTGGCGCCGAGGATGGTGCCGGATCCCAGGTACTGCGGCAGCTGGTCGGTGTAGTTCTCGGTGTACCAGCCGTTGCGCAGCACGGTGTAGGTCAGGCCGGACGCGGCGAGGACCTCCTCGGTGGCCTTGTGCTCCGGGGCGAGGGGGTTCGTGGTGGTGTCCGCCTTCAGGATGCTGGTGTAGACCAGCCGCTCGACCCCGGCGAGCTTGGCGGCGTCGATGACCGCGGTGTGCTGCGGGACGCGCTGACCGGGAGTGTCGCCGGAGATGAGCAGCAGACGGCGTACGCCGGCCACGGCGCCGGGCAGGGTCGACGGGTCGTCGTAATTCGCCTTGCGGATCTCGACCCCGCGCGCGGCCAGGTCGGCGGCCTTCTCCGGGCTGCGGACGACGGCGGCGATCTCGGTGGCCGGTACGCCGCTGTCGAGCAACTGCCCGATCACCAGGCGGCCCAGGCGGCCGGTGGCGCCGGTCACGGCGTAGGTGGGCATGGGAACCTCCGATGGGTGGTGTCAATTCTGCATGCACTTACGAATCTACAGCACTATCTGCGAGTAACCGTAGGGTAGGCTGGTGAGGTGAGCGACATGCCCGCCCAGGACCCGGCGGGGCCTACCCAGGAATTCGTCAGCGATGTCTTCGCCCGGGGGTGCACCTCCCGGGCGGCCTTCGAGGACGTGACCTCGAAGTGGGCCTCGCTGGCGCTGTTGGCGCTCGGCGAGGGTCGCTACCGGTTCAACGCCCTACGCCGCCGGATCGACGGGGTCAGCGAGCGGATGCTCTCCCAGACCCTGCAGACACTCGAACGGGACGGAATGCTGACCCGCGAGGTGCTCACCGCGATCCCGCCCCGCGTCGAATACTCGCTGACGCCCCTCGGCTCCCGGGTCGCCGAACAGCTACGCGGCCTCGCCGACCTGTTGGAAGCCTCGGTGCCCGAGGTGGAGTCGGCCCGCGACACCCACGAGCGCGACCGAGGCTAGCCGTCCTGCTCGCAGATCGTGGTCATCTCGGCCAGGTAGCCGGCCAGGGTGGGTAGACCGGCCTCGGCGCTACGCCGCTCGACACCGGGCTCGTCGGTGATCGGAGTGGTCGGGGAAGGGCCGTCCGGACCGCAGCGGACCTGTGTGCCGTACACCTGGGGCTCGCCCTTGCCCACCGCGACCCGATCCTCGAGGTAGGCCAGGTTGCCCGGCGACGCCTGGCCGATGGCGACGGCCGCGCGCAGCAGGCTCAGCGCCTCCTGTTGGAAGGCCGGGTCCAGGTCGGAGTGTTGGGCGATGGCCCACGCCGCGTTGGCGCCGTCCTCGCCGACCAACGCGATCGTCGGCCAGCCGTGGGTACGGATGATGTCCTTCAACCGTGCGGTGCGGGCCTGGTCGGACTCGGTCTGCGGCGTGCCGCCGCGGTCGGCCTGGTCACGTTCCAGCATCGCGACCAACTCGTCGGCTCGACGAGGCGCCGCAGGCGGCGAGGGTAGCCAGCGTCACCAGCGGTACCGCCACCCGCAGCGGGATCGCCACATCGACGATTGTCGTCGGATCCTGGCCGGCTCACAAGCCTCGGGCGTCAGGCGTGCAGCGTCTCGCGTGGCGGTACGCCGTAGCTCGCGTGGTAGCGGGCCGTGAACCTGCTGTGGCTGGCGAACCCCCACCGGCTGGCGATGGCCGACACGGTCTCCCGGTGCGGGTCGGCCCGCACCAGGTCGTGGTGCGCGCGGTCGAGGCGGATTCGACGCAGGTACGCCGTCGGGGTGGTGCCGAGGTGGCGGCGGAAGGCGAGCTGCACCGCCCGCACCGAGACCCGGGCCGCGGCGGCGATGTCGGCGGCGCTGATGTCCTGGTCGGCGTGCTCCTCGAGGAACGTGATGGCCCGCCGCAGAGTGAGGCTGCTGGCGTCGTGGCGGTCGCCGGTGGTCGGTTCGGTGACAGCGGTGTTGGGAAAGACGGTGAGCGCCGCCGCGGCGAGCATCCGCGCGGCGTTGCCGATCACCAGCGGTTGGGTGCCGGCGGTCGGGCTGTTCAGCACCACGTCACTGACGAAGCTGGTCGTGTCGCGCCACTGGCGGGCGAGGGCCGCGCCGGCGGGGCCCAGGTCGGTGAACCGGATCGGACCGGGCCGCCGGGTCGGCGCGGTGGTGGCGACCTGTGCCAGCACCGACAGGTCCAGCACGCAGAGCTCCACCTCGCCGGGATGCCACCGGACGCGGCACGGCTCCTCCGGCCTGGTGACGAGGAAGACGTCGCCCGGCCCGAACCGGTCGGGCGAGCCGTCGCAGGCGCGATCGACACGGGCGGTTCGGCTGCGCCCGACGACCAGACCGTGGAGTCTGCCGGCGTCGATGTCGAGGTGCCCGGTCTGCCGGGTGGTCGCGATGGCGAACGGGCCGGCGTCGACGCGGTGGTGCTTGAGCCGGTAGCCGTTCCTGCTCTGGATTCGCAGTTTCGGGTCGTACGTGCTGGACAGGAACTCGTGGATGGCCACCGGGTCGTGGCTGTCGAACTGGTGTGTCTGCACTGGTGTTGACGTCATCCGCTGCTGCCTCCGTCCGGTGCGGGTTCCGCCGGTGCGAGAAACGGTGCGGCGGCGGATCGGGACGTGCCGGGGTGTTCGGCGGTGGCCCGGCACGTCGTGGCCGGCGGTGCGGTGGAGTGGAACGTCGCGAGCGGGACGGCGGCGACCGGTCGGGGGCGTCGGGAATGGCCCTGATGTTCGGGGCGATTCAAGGCGCAATATCTGTCGATGGGAATGTCACCATACGACAACCACGGCTGCGCCGTCCCGCGAATCGCTGCCGTCTGTCGGCGGGTCGACTTCGCTTTCCGACTAACGCGTCGACACGTTCTACGCCTGCCGTCCTAGCCACCCGTACGCCGGACAACGAAATGTTATTCACGATCACCGCGGACGGTCGCCTGACGAATGGCCACCGCCCGATGGACCGGCCCACGGGAGGGATGAGCGTTGGACAGTACCGAACCGGAACGCATCGTTCGATTGGCGGTGGCCGAGGCGCTGGCCCGCGTGGCGGACGAGGACAGCCTGGGGTTGGGCGAGGGCGACGCGGTGCATCGACTCGGCGGCGCTCTGCGCGAGGTGCTGCACCGCGCGCTCGACGACCGGGTGCCGCTGACCACGCCGGACTTCGTCGATCTCTGCCGTGAACTGCGTCTGCACCGCGACGCCTTCGACCTGCTGGGGCACTACCTGATGACCGCGTTGCTGGCCCAGCACGTCGGCCCGGACGCGCTCATCCGCGTCGGAGTGCTGCTCGGCACCGTCGGGCGCTACCTGCCCGCTGCCCGTCCGACCCACCGCAACGAGGGCCCCGCGCCGCGACGACGCGATGTGCGTGCGGACAACAGTGTCGTCGGTCGGTACCGCCGGGCGAAACTGCCCGAGCACCTACCCAACCCGCCGAGCTGGACCTGCACCGGATGTGGTCGGGAGTGGCCCTGCGCGACGAAGCAGAGCCAACTGCTCGCCGAGTTCGGCGGAGCGCGCGCCGCCCTCGCGGTCTACCTCGGCTCCTGCCTCGTCGCCGCCGCCCAGGACCTGCCCACGCTGCCGCTGCCCCGGGTCCGGCTCCGCTTCCTGGGCTGGCTGCCCCGCGCCCGGATCTAACCGGTGCCACCCACACTGGGCAGGGTGTTCATCGTGGACACGCCCGTCGTACGAGGGCTGTTCACCACGCTCTTCAAGGCTCCTTGATCGAAAGAGCATTCGCTTGATCGAGGAGAGGCTCTCACGTGAGAGACAAGCAAGCCGAAGAGATCGAGCAGGCGCAGCTGTCACGGCGCAAGCTGGTCAAGTACGCGGGTGTCGGCGCGACGCTGGCCGCGGCCAGCCCTCTGGTCGGCGCCGGCGCGGCGTGGGCCGACGAGGACCGCAAGCCGGGTGACGACGACAAGGGCGACCGGGGCACCTCCAGGAACCGGGCGTGGCGCGCCGGCGACCACCACATCCACTCCGAGTACAGCGGCGAGTTCGACACCACGAAGTCACCGATCGTCTTCCACAAGGGCGCGGACGCGGTCTACCCGATCGTCACCAACGCCATCATGGCGAAGCACTTCGGCCTGACCTGGGCGATGTGCACCGACCACGGTGGGCCGACCCACTCGAAGGTGAACATCGAGCAGGCGTACCCGGACCTGCTGCGGTCGCGCAAACTGGTGCCCGAGGTGCTCCAGTTCTGGGGGATGGAGTTCGACGCGCCGTCGCTGGACCACCACACGCTGATGATCCCGCGCCACGACGACGAGGCCAAGCAGCTCTTCGAGTTGGAGAGCCGGTTCGCCAAGTACGACGCGTTCCCCACCGACCCGGCCCGGGACACCGAGGCGAAGATGGTCGAGTTCCTCAAGGTCGCCCGGGGCATGCCGCACAAGCCACTGGTGATCGCCCACCACGCGTCCCGTTCGGCGCCGGGCCTCGGCGTCTACGGCCAGGACACCCCACGCGAGTTCCGCAACGGCAACAACGCCGCGCCGGACGTCTACATCGGCTTCGAGGGCGCACCCGGCCACCAGGCCGGCCCGCTCAACGGCGGCAAGCGCGGCGGGTACGGCAACCACCCGACCTACGGCGGCTTCGACCAGATGACCGCCCGGGTCGGTGGGCTGTGGGATTCGCTGCTCGGTGAGGGCCGGCGGTGGTGGATCACCGCGACCTCGGACTCGCACGTGCACTGGACCCGCGGTGGCTCCGACTTCTGGCCGGGTGAGTACAGCAAGACGTACGTGCACGCCCGCCAGGACTACGGCGACATCATGGACGGTCTGCGCAACGGCCGGATCTGGGTCACCACCGGCGACCTGATCCGCAGCCTCGACGTCACCGCCACGTCCCAGGGCAAGACCGCCGAGGTGGGTCAGACCATCACGGTCAGCCGTCGGAGCCGTACCGACGTGGAGATCGAGATCACGTTCCGCCCGCTGGGCGGCGTGAACGCGAACGGAGACCGTCCGGAGGTCCGCCGGGTCGACCTGATCGTCGGCCAGATCACCGGTCCGAGCGCCAGCCTGGACGCCGACACCAACCCCACCACCAAGGTCGCGGCCCGGTTCGGCCCGCGGGACTGGCGTCGGCACGGCGACAGCTACGTCATCCGGCACACGCTGCGCAACGTCGAGGCCGACACCTACGCGCGGGTTCGCGGCACCAGCACCGACGAGGCCGAGCCGCTCGCCGACGGGCTGGAGAGCCCGTGGGACGACCTGTGGTTCTACTCCAACCCGGTGTTCGTACACGTGCGCTGACCAGCGCGGTAGCGGTGACGCGGGGGCCGCTCGACGGACGACTGTCGAGCGGCGCCCATCCGTGTCCGGCGGGCGTCAGGCGCGGCGGCGGGTGTCAGGCGCGGCGGCGGGCTCGGGGGGTCGGAGTCCTCCGCACCCGGGCGGACGCGGCGTCGGGTCGGTCCGTCGTCGGCTGCACCTGCGCCACCACCTCGCACAGGTCACGCAGCGGATCCACCGCCTGGGCCGAGCAGGCGACCCGTTGGAGCAGCGCCCGAAGCGTCGCCGCGTCGGCCGGCGCGAGCGCACCCAGCAGATGCGACTCGACCCGCCGGAGCGCGGCGCGCCGCTCCTCCCAGGCCGTGCGGCCGGCGTCGGTGACGTCGATCAACCGGTTGCGCCGGTCCGCCGGGTCCGCCCGACGCGCCACGAAGCCGGGCCGTTCCAGGTCGTCGATGAGGTACGTCAAGACGGTGCGGTCGAGGCCGAGCTCCTCGGCGATCGCCCCCTGGTTGCGAGCCGGACCGTTGATCGCGGCGGTGAGCACCTGGTAGCCGCGGGGACCGCCGGGAAAGTCGGTGAGCGCGTGGTCGGCCGCCCGGACATAGCCACGGAAGACGATCCCGAGCATCCAGCCCAGGTCTTCGTCGAGGGGATCGGGCCGATCCGGCCGGTGGGTGGCACCCGTCATGTCTCGACAGTAGCGCAGTCCCACAGACCTTGTTGGCAGAAGATGTTCTGGCAGGCATAAGGTTTAGCTCATGGCGCATCGCCCGACGCGTCGTGTGAAACGGGAGGCTCGCAGATGAGCGACTACGGCCACGACCTGGTCTTCGGATCCTTCGTCACCCCCGACGCCGGCGACCCGGACCGCACGGTCGGCCTCGCCGTCCTGACCGAGCAGGTCGGCCTGGACCTGGTCACCTTCCAGGACCACCCGTACCAGCCGGCGTTCCTCGACACCTGGACGTTGCTGAGCTACGTGGCGGCCCGCACCGACCGGGTGCACCTGGCGGCGAACGTGACGAACCTGCCGCTGCGCCCACCGGCGGTGCTCGCCCGCAGCGTGGCCAGCCTGGACCTGCTCAGCGACGGCCGGATCAACCTCGGCCTCGGCGCGGGAGCCTTCTGGGACGCCATCGAGGCGATGGGTGGCCGACGGCTGACCCCCGGCCAGGGCGTACGCGCGCTGGAGGAGGCCATCGAGATCATCCGGCAGGTGTGGGACACCCAGACGCGCGGCGGGGTTCGTGTCGACGGCGAGTTCCACCGGGTGGTGGGCGCCAAGCGCGGTCCGGCTCCGGCGCACGCCGT
This sequence comes from Micromonospora sp. WMMD1155, assembly GCF_029581275.1. Classification (NCBI taxonomy): domain Bacteria; kingdom Bacillati; phylum Actinomycetota; class Actinomycetes; order Micromonosporales; family Micromonosporaceae; genus Micromonospora; species Micromonospora sp. WMMD1155. Next base: position 6,812,558 of record NZ_CP120742.1, on the reverse strand, counting down.
ACCGATCTGGTTGGGCGCGTACAAGCCCCGGATGCTCCAGCTCACCGGTCGTCGGGCCGACGGTTGGCTGCCCACGTTGGGCTATCTGCAGCCCGGCGACCTCGCCAAGGGCAACGCGATGATCGATGACGCAGCGCAGGAGGCCGGCCGGTCGCCCCGGGACGTACGTCGGCTGCTCAACATCGCCGGCCGGTTCTCGGCCGTCGGTAGTGGGCCGCTGAACGGACCCGCCGAGCAGTGGGTGCGGGAGCTGACCGAGTTGGCCCTGGGCGAGGGCGTGAGCACCTTCATCCTCGCCGGTGACGACCCCGACGACCTGCGTCGCTTCGCGGCTGAGGTCGCCCCCGCCGTCCGCGAGTCGGTCTCGGCCGAACGCGACCGTGGCGCGGTCGAGCGCCCCCAGGGCATGGCCGAACGGGACCCTGGCACGGCCGGACGCGACCAGAGCGCGGCGGAGGGCGGCCGCGGCGCGGCCGAACGCGGCCGGGGTGCGGCAGGGGGCGACCGCGGCGCGGCGGCGGGCGGTCGGGGAGCGGCAGCGGAGCCAGTCGCGGCCCCGGCGGTACGGCCGAGCCGCGCGACGGTGACCGGTGGCGCGTTCGCCGTGGTGCCGACGCCCGACGACGGCGTGCGGCGCAGCGACCAGCAGGTCTGGGACGAGTCGACCCGACCGACCGGGCCGATGCCCGACCCGGATCGCACCTACACGCCGCAGGAGCAGGCCACCGGTGCGCATCTGGTGCAGATCCACGACGGGCTACGTGCCGAGCTGACCCAGATCCACGACCTGATCGACCAGGTCGCGGCCGGTGAGATCGACGCCGGTGCGGCCCGATCGCACATCAACACGATGACCATGCGGCAGAACCGGTGGACGCTCGGCGTCTACTGCGAGTCGTACTGCCGCATCGTCACGACCCATCACACGATCGAGGACCAGTCCCTCTTCCCCCGGCTGCGGGCGCGTGATCCGCGGCTCGGCCCGGTCGTGGACCGGCTGGAGCAGGAGCATCACGTCATCCACGACGTGTTGGAGGGTGTCGACCGGGCCCTGGTCGCGTACGTCGGGTCTCCGGACGGGCTCGCCGACCTGCGGGCTGCGGTGGACCTGCTGACCGACGCCCTGTTGTCGCACCTCAGCTACGAGGAGCGGGAACTGGTCGAGCCGTTGGCCCGGCTGGGCATCGCCTGATCGTCCTCACCGCCGAGCGCGGAGGGGTTGCCGAACAAAAACCTGAGAGACTACTCTCGAAACATGTCTCTCAAGAATCCGTACGGGGACTTCGAGATCAACGAGCCGCAGGCGCTGCGGGCGTTGGCGCACCCCGTCCGGCTGGCCATCCTCGAACACCTCCAGCGGGAGGGCCCGGCCACCGCGACCGGGCTCTCGCCGCACGTCGGCGCCACGCCGTCGGTGGTCAGCTGGCACCTGCGGCACCTTGCGACGTTCGGCCTCGTCACCGACTGGGACGGTGCCACCAGCAAACGGGAACGCTGGTGGCAGGCGGCGGCCCGGGGTTTCCGCTTCACCCTGCCCGACGACGCCGAGGGGCAGGCCGCCGGCCGGCAACTGCGCGGCGAGATGTTCGCCCGGCGGGCCGAGGTGCCCCAACAGTGGCTGCTGCACGACGAACCCCGGCTCGACGCCGAGTGGCGCGGGCTGGCCGGCGTCGCCGACACCCGCTTCGTGGCCACCGCCGACGAGCTCCGGCGGTTGGAGGAGTCGATCGAAGAGCTGATCGCCCCCTACGTGCGGCGCAAGGAGGAGGCGGCCCCGGACGGCGCGCGAATCGTCCGGATGCTGCGCTACCTCCTGCCCGAGTCCGGCGACGACTCCTCGGCCGAGCCCGGCGACGACGGCGCGGGCACATCATGACCGCCAGCGGCACCGCGAGCGCCACCGGCGCCGTACCCCCGCCGGCCCTGCACCGCGACCGGCGGTTCCGCACCTTCTGGGCCGGCGAGACGATCTCCCAGTTCGGCGACCGGGTCAGCGAACTGGCACTGCCACTGATCGCCGTCTCCCTGCTCACCGCGACACCCGTGCAGGTCAGCGTCCTCACCGCCCTGATCTGGCTGCCCAACCTGCTCGGCCTGTTCCTCGGCGCGTGGGTGGACCAGCGCACCCACAAACGGCGACTCCTGATCATCGCGGACCTGGTCCGCGCGGCGGTGCTGCTCAGCCTGCCCGTGGCGTACCTGTTCGACGCGATCACCCTCGCCCAGCTCTACCTGGTGGCACTGCTCACCGGCCTCGGAGCGGTGCTGTTCGCCATGGCGCGTCAGGCCTTCTTCGTCGCCCTGGTGCCGCGATCGGCGTACGTGGACGCGAACAGCAAGCTGAGCATGAGCCGATCGCTGTCCTTCATCGCCGGTCCCGCCGTCGGCGGTGGGCTGGTCCAGGCGCTCAGCGCACCGGTCGCGATCCTCGTCGACGCGGTGTCGTTCCTCGGCTCGGCACTGCTGCTCCGCCGCATCCCGGTGACGGAGTCACCTGTGCCGCCGCGCCGGACCTCCACTCTCGGTCTGGTCCGCGAAGGGCTCGTGCTGGTGCTGCGGCACCCGGTGCTGCGGGCGGCGCTCGGCTGCACCAGCACCGTCAACTTCTTCACCTTCATCACCGGCGCGCTGCTGGTGCTCTACGCCAGCCGAGACCTCGACCTGTCGGCCGGCGCGATCGGCGTCGCCCTCGGGTTCGGCGCCCTCGGCGGGCTCGCGGGCGCGGGCCTCGCCCCCCGCATCTCCCGCTCCATCGGGTTGGGGCGTACCGCCATGATCGGCGCGGTCCTCTTCCCCGCACCGCTGGCACTGACCGCACTGGTGACGGGCCCCACCTGGACGAAGGTGGCCATGCTGGCGGCCATCGAGCTGGTCTCCAGCATCGGAGTGATGCTGATGGACGTCAACCTGAACGCCCTGCTCACCGCCGTGACACCCGACGACGCGCGAGGACGCCGGGCCGGGGCGTACAGCGCCGTCAACTACGGCATCCGACCGATCGGCGCGTTGGTCGGTGGCGCGCTCGGCACCACCATCGGGCTGCGACCCACCCTGGCCATCGCCGGGCTGGGTGGCGTGCTCGCCGTGCTCTGGCTGGCCGCGTCGCCGGTACGCCACATCAGAACCCTGGACGACCAGACCGTGTGACCTCGTCGGCGCTGGACACCATGGGCGGCGGCACCGAGCCGTCGGCGGCCTGTATGCGCCGCGCCGACACGCACGTCACCGGCGCGATCAATCTGCTTGCGCCGCCAGGACCCGGGCCAGCTCGGTGGGCTGGGAGAACATCGGCCAGTGGCCGGTGGCCATGGTGACCAGTCGCCAATGGTCGCCGGCCAGCAGCTCGGCCACTGTGTCGTTGGGCTCGGGCCCGTCGAGCAGGCACTTGACGTACGTGGCGGGAAGCTCACCCAACGGGCGGGTCAGCACGGCCGGCTCGGTCAGCGTGGCCCCCGGGTGCGGCACGGAGCCCTCGATCAACCGGGCGACCTGCTCGTCGGTGAGACCCTGACCGTCGAGGTCGGCCGCGCCGATCGGCGGCCAGTAACCCCCGTTCTCGGTGAGCTGCGCTTCGAACGCCTCCCGGCCCTGCCACCAACCGGAGGCGAACGACCCGCCGTCGACCGGCACCTCCGCGTCCACGAAGACCACCCTGGTCAACCGGTCGCCGATGCGCTCGGCGGCCTGACCCACCGGGATGCCGGAGTAGCTGTGCCCGACCAACACCACGTCGCGCAGGTCGCGACGCTCGATCTCGTCGACGATGTCCTGCACGTGGGTCTGCTGCCCAGCGGGCACGCCGCGCTTGTCACCGAGCCCCGAGAGGTCCAACGCGTGGGCGCCGTGGCCGGCCGCCCGCAGCGGTGACACCACGTCGTCCCATGCCGACGCCCCCAGCCACGCCCCCGCCACCAACACGAATTCAGCCATGAGCGGGACCCTAGCCGCACCCTCTGACAGCCCTGCCGGCCCGACCTGCTGTCCGACTGGCTGCTCGCCTGCGCCCGACGGCCGTCGGTGAAGACGCCCCCGCATCAGGACCAGGTGCGGGCCTCGGCGGCGAAGAGCTCCGGCGGGCTCTCCACCGGCAACACGCAGAGCAGGTGACCGCCGGGCGCCCGCAGGATCCGACACTCGAGCCACTGCGACACCTCGACGGCACCCAGACCGACCAACCGCGCGGTCTCGGCCGGCACGTCGTCGGTCTCGATGTCGAGGTGGAAGCGGGGCTCGTCGTCGACCGCCTGGACCGCGGTGACCAGCCCCGGTAGCGCCTCGTGCAGTCCGACGAACTGCGGCTCCGTCGGATGGGATCGGGTGCTGACGCCGAGCGCGGCGGACCAGAACTCCGCCGCCCGGGTGGCCTGCGCCGCGGGGGCGTCGATCAGCAGGGCGTAGACGCGACTTCGATGCATGCGAGGCAGCATATCGACGTCCGTCAGCTCAGGAGTGGTCCAGTCTGGACGGCCCGGTCGGCACCGACATCCGGTAGATGTGCATCGGGTAGTCGACGGCCGAGCGTCCGCCGTTGAACCCGGCGGTCAGGTGCAACTGGGCCGCCGGCATCCAGAGCCGGGCCTCGGCGTCGAGCCACATCGCGTCCACCCAGACCAGCCGGGGGTCGGCGACCAGGGTACGCACGCTGCCGTCCGGTGCGACGGTGAGAATGCGCCTGCGCTCCACGTCGCTGAGGTAGATGGTGCCGTTGGCGTCGATCGCCGTGCCGCCGGTGCTGGGGGTGTCGCACCACCGTTCGACCCGCCGGGCCACCTCGTCGGCCGACACCGCCGGGTCGTCGATCCACCTGGTGTCGACGCGGGACATCCCACCGGAGGCCGGCTGGTAGTAGAGCCAGCGTCCGTCGGGCGACACCTCCAGTTGGTCGACGTGCAGACGCACCTCGGTGCCGTGCGGGTCGCGCAGCACCCGCCCGTCGGCGACCAACGGACCGCCCACGGTGCTCGGATGACCATCGAGCACGCGTCGAAGCCGACCCGATTCGAGGTCGAGCACGACGAGGCCGGGCATCCCGGCGTCGGTGAGGTACGCGAGCGCCCCGTTGAAGCGGACGTCGTCGACGTAGCTGGTCGGGTGCAGCGCCTCGCCGAGGTGGTAGACCCGTTCCACCCGGTCGTCGTGCGCGTCGACGGCGATCAGCCGGGCGCCTCCCGGCACCTGCTGCCCGCCGAGTTGCGGCGAGCCCGAGTCGATCATCCACAGCCGGCCGTCCGGGCCCGCGCGCAAGCCGTTGACGTGCACGAACGCGCTGTCCGGTGAGGCGTTCGCCTGGTTCCACGCCGCGTCCGGGTACGGGGCGCGGCGGCCGTCCGGGAGTGCCTCCACCACCTGGACGCCCGGCCCGTCCGCCGACGGGTAGCTCAGGAAGACCCGCCCTCGCAGGGACGTCACCCCGGTGCACACCCGGCTCTCACTGAGCACCGGTGTCAACCGGGGGTCCGGCCGGGTGGGCAGCGTGGACATCGACCCGCTCCTCACCCGCCCCCGCGGCGTCGTCGGCTCCAGCCGGGAGCCGACCGACCCGGCCCCCCCCAAGGCGGTATCCCCGGAGCATGCCGGGCGAAACCGCCGGCTCAGCGGATGCCGCCCGCCCCGGTGGTGCGCGCTCCGACGATCCGTCAGGATGGGCCCTGGCGACCCTGGGCCGTCGTCCTGGACAGTCCCACCCCGCGCCCGCTGAGGAGTTCCGTGCCGTCCACCCTGCTTTCCCGCCGTGACCTCGACTTCCTGCTGTACGACTGGCTGCGGGTGTCCCAGCTCGTCGAGCGCCCCCGCTACGCGGAGCACTCCCGGGAGACGTTCGACGACGCGCTGGACCTCGCCGAACGGGTGGCCACCGAACAGTTCGCCCCGCACAACCGGGCCGCCGACCTGGCCGAGCCCACATTCGACGGGCAGCGGGTGCGGCTGATCCCGCAGGTTCGCGCCGCGCTGGACAGTTTCGCCGAGACGGGCCTGCTCAGCGCCGGCCTGGACGCCTCGGTCGGCGGCCTGCAACTACCGCACGCGGTGACGGCGGCCTGCTTCGCCTGGTTCCAGGCGGCCAACGTGGCCACCTCGGCGTACCCGTTCCTGACCCTGGGCAACGCCAACCTGTTGCTGGCCCACGGAAGCGCCGAGCAGGTGGACACCTATGTCCGGCCGATGCTGGACGGCCGGTTCTTCGGCACCATGTGCCTGTCCGAGCCGCACGCCGGCAGCTCGCTGGCCGACATCACCACCCGCGCCGAACCACAGACCGACGGCTCGTACCGGCTCTTCGGCACCAAGATGTGGATCTCCGGCGGCGATCACGAGCTGGCCGAGAACATCGTGCACCTGGTCCTGGCGCGGATCCCCGGCGCGCCGCCCGGGGTGAAGGGCATCTCGCTGTTCATCGTGCCCAAGGTGCTGGTCGGTCCGGACGGGTCGCTCGGGGAACGCAACGACGTGGTGTTGGCCGGGCTCAACCACAAGATGGGTTTCCGGGGCACCACGAACACCCTGCTCAGCTTCGGCGACGGCGGGCACACCCCGGGCGGCCGGGCCGGTGCGGTCGGTCAGCTGGTCGGGGCGCCGCACCAGGGTCTGGCGCAGATGTTCCACATGATGAACGAGGCCCGGATCGGGGTCGGGGCGGGTGCCACCGCGCTCGGTTACACCGGCTATCTCAAGAGCCTGGCGTACGCCAGGGAGCGGCCGCAGGGCCGACCGGTCGGTGCGAAGGACCCGGCCACGCCGCAGGTGCCGATCATCGACCACCCCGACGTACGCCGCATGCTGCTGGCGCAGAAGAGCTACGTCGAGGGGGCGCTGGCGTTGGTGCTCTACTGCGCGCGGCTGCTCGACGAGCAGGGGACCGCACCCACCGAGGCGGACCGCGAGCGTGCCCACCTGCTGTTGGACGTGCTCACCCCGATCACCAAGAGCTGGCCGTCGCAGTGGTGCCTGACCGCCAACGACCTGGCCATCCAGGTGCTCGGCGGTGCCGGCTACACCCGCGATCACGACGTGGAGCAGCACTACCGGGACAACCGGCTCAACCCGATCCACGAGGGCACGCACGGCATCCAGGCGCTGGATCTGCTGGGGCGCAAGATGACCATGCAGGGCGGCGCCGGTCTCGCTCTGTTGACCACGACGATCGAGGACACCATCGAGCAGGCGCGGAAGGCCGGCGGCGAGGCGGCCGGTCTGGCGGACCGGCTGGCCGAGACGGTGGACCGCGTCACCTCGGTCACCGGTCGGCTGTGGGCCGACGGTGACCCGGTGCTCGCGCTGGCCAACGCCAGCGCCTACCTGGAGGCCGTCGGGCATGTCGTGATCGCGTGGATGTGGCTGGAGCAGGTGTTGGCCCTGCCGCCGGAGGGGGCCGGTGACGCGTTCCACGCCGGGAAGCGACAGGCCGCCCGCTACTTCTACGCTGTCGAGCTGCCCCGCACCGGGCCGCAGTTCGACCTGCTGGACAGCCGGGACCGGACCACCCTCGACATGCGCCCGGACTGGTTCTGACCGGTCAGCGTCGTCGGCCCTGGTGCTGCACCGCCTGCCGCCCCTTGACGACGCCCCAGACGATCACGATCACCAGTGCGATCACACCGATGATGATCAGCCAGCGGACCGCCTCGAGGATCAACCCGAGCAGGATCAGCACACCGGCCACCACGCCGACGACCCAGAGCAGCGCACGCATCTCGACCTCCCGTAACCGGCCGCGCCCGTTCCGGCCGGCCCGCCCCAACGTTCCCCGTCCGGCCGACACCATGCCGATTGATCGACTCGGGTTCCGGCGTCCGCTCGCCCGAGGTCAGGGGCCGGTGCGCGCCACGTAGACGGTGTTGGCCGACTCCCCACCGGTCAGCGGGTTGGCGAACGGCACGACGTGCGTCCGTACGTTCGCGAACACCTCGGTGAGCGCGTCGGTGAACTCCGCGTCCGGCGGGTCGTCCGACCAGAGCGCGAAGACCCCCTCCGGGCGCAGCAGGGCGGCCAGGCGGCGCAGACCGGCCGGCGGGTAGAACGCGGCGTGGCTGGGGTGCAGGACGTTGCGGGGGGAGTGGTCGACGTCGAGCAGCACCGCGTCGAACCGCCGCCCCGGCACCTCGGCGTCGAAGCCGACGTCACCGGCGACGGCCGCGAAGAAGTCGGCCTGGACGAACCGGGTCCGCGGGTCCTCGGCGAGCCCCGCCGCGAACGGCAGCAGCCCTCGCCGGTGCCAGTCGATCACGTCCTCGATCGCCTCCACCACCAGCAGCGACCGCACCCGGGGATCACCCAGCGCCGCGCAGGCGGTGTATCCCAGACCGAGACCGCCGACCACCACGTCGACCGACTCACCGGTCACCTCGGCGAGACCCAACCGGGCCAGCTCGATCTCCGCGACCGGGAAGAGGCTGGACATCAGGTATTCGTCGTCGAGCTTGACCTCGTACACCTCGACCTGAAGTGCCGGGTCCCGGCGTCGGCGCAGGCTGATCGCGCCGATCGGGGTCTCCCGCCAGGACAGCTCCTCGAAACGCGCGCCCACGGGTGCCCTCTCGCCGCCGGATTCGTCCATGGATGGTACCGGTTGCCCGGCACCGCGCGGCCACGCAGGGTCCGCGAGACATCGACGCAGCGCCTATCCTGTGCCCGGCCGATCCACCGGAAGGGACCTCATGCCGTCGCGGCAGGACCAGCTGCACTCCTACCAGTTCAGCGTCCAACGGGCGGTCGCCGCCCTGGTCATGCGGGAGACCGACCCCGCGCAGTCACCGTTTCGACGGCTGGCCGGCGCCGGTCTGGCCAGCGTCCTGGTCGCGGCGATCCTGCTGGGTGGTTTCGCGCTCTACGGCCTGTTCGCCGGCGGCGGCAAGGGCTGGCGCGACCCGGGTGCGGTGATCGTCGAGAAGGAGTCCGGCGCCCGGTTCGTCTACCGCGAGCAGAAGCTGCACCCGGTGCTCAACTACGCCTCCGCGCTGCTCATCGTCGGCGCGGACCGGTCGAAGACCGTCCTCGTCTCGCGCCGCACGATCGACGGCGTGCCGCGTGGTCTGCCCCTGGGCATCGCCGACGCGCCCGACTCGCTGCCCGCCCCGGGGCGGCTGGTCGCGACGGCGTGGACGGTCTGCTCGACCGTCCTGACCGGCGAGGCACCCCGCTCCGCGCTGCTGATCGGCGCCGAGCCCGACGGCGGTCGACAGTTGGGCGACGAGGCGCTGCTGCTGCGCCACCCCGACGGCGGGCTGCACCTGGTCTGGCACCAACGGCGATATCCGATCCGCGATCCCAGCCGGGTCCTGGCGGCACTCGCCACCACCCGGGCGCAGGCCGTGCCGGTGGCCCCCGCCCTGCTCAACTCGCTGCCGGCCGGCACCGACCTGGCCCCGCTCGACCTGCCCGGCCTGGGCCGACCCGCCGCCCGGGTTCCGGGCACCGCCATCGGGACGGTCTACCTGGTGAGCAACTCCGGCGGCGGCCGGCAGTACGCGGTGGCCCTCGACGCCGGGTTGGCCGGCATCACCGAGTTGCAGGCCGGGTTGCTGCTGGCCCGCACCGGGCAGGGCGCTCCGGTGCCGCTGCCGTTGGGGCAGTTCGCCACGCTGCCCACGGTGCCCGACCTCGCACCGACCGGCCAGAACGCGCCACCGCCGACCCCACCTCGACTGGCGGCCGGCGGCGACGGGGCGCTCTGCACCCGCGTCGCCGACGACGGCGGGGTGGCTGAGGTGCGCTGGGGCGTACCGCTGCGGGACCTGACGGCTGCTCCACGGACCGTGCCGACCGGTGGCGCGGTGCTGGCCGACCACGTGCTGGTCGAGCCGGGCCGCGGCGCGGTGGTCGAGGCCACCGCGGCGCCCGGCGCGACCGGCGGCGCGGTCTCCGTGGTCACCGACCTGGGCCGGCGGTACGTGCTGGCCGACCGTGAGGTGCTGCCGATGCTCGGCTACGGGGGTGTACGCCCGTTGCGGTTGCCGGCCGGTCTGGTCAGCCTGGTGCCGGCCGGCGCGACCCTCGACCCGGCCGCCGCCCGCGCCGTAGCCGTCGGAGACTGACCCCCCGAAGCCCGCCAGCGGCACGCCACGGCGGCGGTGATCAAGAGGTTTGCGTCAGAATGTGGCGCGAGCCTGACGCAAACCTCTTGATCACCGGGAAGCAACGTGCGGTGACGGTGTTCAGTCGGCCGGACGGCGCAGGATGGTGACCGCGAACGGGGCGTCGTCGCGCCACGGGCGCAGGTCCCAGGTTGCGAAGCGATGCTCCACCCGCAGCCCGGCGGCCACCGCGTCGGCGTCGAACGCGGTGAGCGGGTAGCCGCGTTCGGTGCCGAAGCCGACGGTCAGCACCCCGTCCGGCCGCAGGTGGGCGGCGACCCGACGCAGCACCTCCGGCTCGGTGCCGACGGCGACGAAGGCGAGGACGTTGCCGGCCAGCACCGCCGCGTCGAACGGCTCCGCCTCACCGAGCGCGGGCAGGTCCAGTTCGGCGAGGTCGGCGACCAGCCACGTCGGGCCCGGATAGTCGGCGCGGGCCGCCGCCACCAGCGCGGGGTCGGCGTCCACCCCGACCACGGTGTGCCCACGCTGCGCCAGCGCGGCACCGACCCGGCCGGTGCCGCTGCCGGCGTCGAGGATCCGCGAGCCGGGTGCGACCAGGGTGTCCACCAGGCGGGCCTCGCCGGCCAGGTCCGCTCCCTCGGCGGCCAGCTTGCGGAACCGGTCGATGTACCACTGCGAGTGCTCGGGGCCGGTGTCGGTCGCCCAGCGGGTCGGGTTGGCCATACGGCCACCGTAACCGGGCCGGTGGGGGAGTGACGCTCGACCCGAGGGAGACGATCATCCCTTCTCCGCGCCGCTGGTCAGCCCCTCGGTGAGCAGTCGCTCGCTGGCGAAGAAGAGGATCACGATGGGCACGGTGAGGACGACCGAGCCGGCCATCAGCACCGTCTTGGGCACCTCCACCCCGTCGGCGAGCTGCGACAACCCGAGCGACACCGTCCACCGGCCGGGCTTGTCGACCAGGAACAGCAGGGCGAAGAGGAACTCGTTCCAGGCGATCATGAAGTCGTAGAGGGCGACCGCCATGATCGACGGCAGGGCGAGCGGCAGGCTGACCCGCCGGATGATGCCCAGCCGACCCGCGCCGTCGATGGCGGCGGACTCCTCCAGGCTGACCGGGATCGTCTCGAAGTAGTTCTTCAACATGTAGACCGACACCGGCAACGTCTGCGAGATGTAGACCAGCACCAGGCCGAACAGCGAACCGCGCAGCCCACCCCAGGTGAAGACCACGAACAGGGGGATCGCGATGACGATCGACGGGAACAGGTAGACCGCGAGGAACAGGAAGTCGACCTGCCGCCGGCCGAAGAACCGCAGCCGGGCCACCGCGTACGCGCCGGGGATCGCCACCAGCAGGGTGAGCACCGTCGCCGCGACCGCGACGAGGCCGCTGTTGCGGATGAAGGTCAGGAATCCCTGGCCGCCGTCGTCGGTGGCCTTGAGGACCTCGGCGTACGTGGCCACGGTCAGCTCACCGAAGCCGACCACCAGCGCGCCCGGGTCGAGCAGCAGACGCTCGATGGGGCGCACCGAGAGCACCAGCATGTAGTAGAAGGGGAAGACGGTGACCACCAGGAACGCGGCGATCACCAGACGGCGCAGCCAGCGCAGGCTCACCGTCTCGACGACGTCCCGGTCCATCAGCTCACCCTCCGTCCGAAGAAGCGCAGGTAGATCAGCACGAACACGACGAGCACCACGGCCAGCACGACCGCCTGCGCGGCCGCCGCGCCGATGTCGGTACGGGCGGTGAGGAACTCGTACACCCGCACGCTGACCACCTCGGTGCCCGCCGCGCCGCCGGTGAGCAGGTAGACGTCGTCGAACTTGTTGAACGTCATGATGAAGCGCAGCACGCCGAGCAGGGCGATCACCGGCAGCAGTTGAGGCAGCAGGATGTGCCGGAACCGTTGGGTGGGGGTGGCCCCGTCGACGCGGGCGGCCTCCTCCAACTCACCGGGCACCGCCTGGAGTCGGGCCAACAGGAACAGGAAGGCGAACGGGAAGTACCGCCACGCCTCGAACACGATAACCGTGGTCAACGCCGTCGACTCCTGGGACAGGAACGGCACCGGAGCGTCCCAGCCGAGCAGCCGTTGGCCCCAGGCGTTGACGATGCCGAGTTGAGGGTCGAGCATCACCTGCCAGACGAAGGTCACCGCGACCACCGGTGCCACGTACGGCAGCAGCATGGACGCCCGGACCATGGTGCGGCCCCGGAACGGCCGACGGACCACGAGCGCCGCGACCAGGCCGAGCGCTATCGACCCGACGGTGCCGCCGATGCTGTAGACCACCGTGGTCCAGAGCGTGTCGGCGAAGCCGGGGGTGTGCAGAACCCGGTCGATGTTGTCCATGGTGAACTCGCCGAACAGGCCGGTCTTGCGCAGCGTGGCGAGCCGGACCCGTTGGAAGGCGAGCACCACGGTCCACACGATCGGGATGCCGATCACGGCGATCGTGACGAGCACTGTCGGCGCGACCAGCCCGAGCCCGGCCCGGGATTCGCGGCGGCGCAGGGTCAACGGTCGGCGGCGGGCCCGCCCCGGCCGTTCCCGGGTGGGGGAGCGGCCGGGGCCGGGCGCGGTGGTGGTCAATTGACGCCCGCCTTGATCGCGTCCACGTCCTTCTCGGCGCGGTTCGCGGCCGCCGCCGCGTCGGACTTGCCGGAGACGAGGTCGCCCAGCACCTTGGGCACCGGCAGCTCGCCGAGCATGGCGCCGACCAGCTTGCCCTGCCCCTGGGTGAGCCCCCACCGCCCGAAGGTGTCCGGGCTGCGGCGCAGCGTGGCCAACACCTCGTCGCCGTACACGTCGGCGAGGGGCTTCTTCGCGTCCACCCCGGCCTGGCTGGTGTTCCAGGCGGTCAGGAACGCCTCCGGCTCGGCCGGGGTGCCCTTGCGGACCGGGAAGCGGCCCTCGGGGGACATGCCGAACCAGCGCGGGTAGCCGTCGCCGAGCATGTACTCCACGAAGGACTTCGCCGGGTCGGTCACCGCGCCGTCCAGCACGGCCCAGGAGCTGATCTCGCCGTACTGGGCCGGCTCGGCGCCGTTCGGGCCCTTGATCGCGGTGACGAACCCGCTGTTCTTCGCGAGGAAACCCGGGTCGGCCTGGCACTGCGGGCAGGTCGGCTTGGCGTCGTCACGCAACCCGGCCAACTCGTCGAGGATGAACGGCGACCAGATCACCATGGCCGCCTTGCCGGCGAAGTAGGTGGCCCGGGTGGTGTCCACGTCCTGTGCGCCCTTCACCGAACTGGTGCGGATCAGGTCGCCGTAGAAGCGGAACGCCTCGACGCACTGGGGTGAATCCAGGGTGATCTCGCCCGAGTCGTCGGTGAGCTGGCACCCGTTGGCCAGCGCCAGGTGCTCGAAGGTCTGCTGGGTGAACACGTCGCTGGGGGCGGTCGCCGCGGTGATCCCGGCGACGCCGCCGGTGTTCAGCGCCGCCGCGGCGGCGGTGATCCGCTCGTACGTGTCGGGGGCGGGCAGGTCGGCGGCGGCGAACAGGTCCTTGCGGTAGACGAGCAGTTGCCCCCACCCGTCGCTGGGCACGGAGAGCTGCTTGCCGTCGTCGGAGGTGAGCTCCAGGGCGCGCGGTGAGAAGGTCTGCCGGCCCAGCCCGTCGACGACCTCCGCGTTCGCCGAGGCGTGCAGCAGCTCGTTGCCGGCGAGCGTACGGATGCCGGCGAGGGAGACCGAACCGACCACGTCGGGCAGGTCGCCGGCGGCGGCGTTGGCGGCGATCAGGGAGGGGAACTGGTCCTCGTTGACGGTCACGAGGTCGACCTGGATCCCGGTCTTCGCGGTGAAGTCGGCGATGATCGCCTTGGTGGCGGTCACCCGGTCGGCGACGTCCTCCAGGCTCCAGACGGTGATCTTCTTGCTGTTGCTGTCGGACTCGTCGTCGCCACAGGCCAGCAGGGTGGACGTGGTCAGTGCCAGGATCAGGGTGGTGGCGAGTATCCGCCTCGGAGGTGCTGACATCGGTGGCACTCCTCTCGAAGGGTACATGACGGATTCAACACCTTCGATTGATGAATGGCAAGACATATGGCGATTTTTTGCTATCCTGGAGCCCAGTGCTACCGGGATGTGACTCATGGTCAATTGGGTTGTCTCTCTCGCCGGGCCTCGACGGATCAGCCTCGAACCCTGCTCCCCGGATCCGCTCGGCCCCGGCCAGGTTCGCGTCCGCACCTGCTACTCGGGCATCTCCGCCGGCACCGAGCTGACCCTCTACCGGGGCAGCAACCCCCGGCTCAGCAAGGACTGGGACGACACCGCCCGGATGTTCGTCCCCCGACAGGCACCGGTGCCCTACCCGCTGATCGGCTTCGGCTACGAGGAGGTCGGCGAGATCGTCGAGGTGGCGGCGGAGGTCACCGACCGGCACCCGGGGCAACTGGTCTGGGGCATCTGGGGGCACCGGGCGGAGGCGGTGCTCGCCGCCGAGGCGGTCCGTCCGCTCCCCGCCGGGCTGGACCCGCTCGCCGCGGTCTTCGCCCGACCCGGCGCCATCGCCCTGACCGCCGTGCTCGCCGGTGACCTGCACCTCGGCGACTGGGTGGGTGTCTTCGGGCAGGGCGTCATCGGGCTGCTCGCCACCCGACTCGCGGTGCTCTCCGGCGCCCGGGTGGTGGCCGTCGACCCGGTGCCCGCCCGGCTGGACCACGCCGTCCGATACGGCGCGCGTCGCACTGTGGATGCCGGAGGCGAGTCCGCCGCCGCCGCGCTGCGTCGGGCCACCGACGGCCGGGGCGCGGACGTGTGCCTGGAGCTGTCCGGCGCGTACCCGGCGTTGCACGAGGCGATCCGCTCCACCGCACACGCCGGCCGGGTCGTCGCCGCCGGCTTCTACCAGGGCCAGGCCGACGCGCTCGGCCTCGGCGAGGAGTTCCACCACAACCGCATCCAGTTGGTCGCCGCCCAGGTCTCCGGGCCCACCCCCGCGCCGAGCATGGCCGGACGGTGGACCGGCGACCGGGTCGCCCAGACCTTCATGGACCTGGTGGCCGACCGCAGCGTCGATCCGTTGCCGCTGGTCAGCCACATCGTCGACGCCAGCGCCGTCGCCGACGCCCTCGCGCTGCTCGACCGCGGCGCCGGTGACGTCCTCCAAGTGGTGCTGAGGTTCTAGATGACCACCATCGCGCTGGCCTGCCAGGAGCAACTCCTGCCGGGCACCGACCTGATCCAGAAGTACGCCCTCGCGACCGCCCTCGGCTACCAGGGCATCGAACTACGCGGACGCGGCGACCTCGCGTTCGCCCGCCGGCTGCCGGAGCTGCGTCGGGCCCGCGCCGCCGGGGTGGTGATGCCCACCGTCTGCGTCGAGATGGACCACTTCATCGGTGACTTCGACAGTGACCGGTCCGCCGACGCCGTCCGCAACCTGCGTTCCCAGCTCTCGGTGATCGCCGAGCTGGGCGGCGTCGGGGTGATGACCCCGGCGTCCTGGGGGATGTTCTCCCGACGGCTGCCACCGTTCGAGCCGCCCCGCCCGCCCGCCGACGACCGGCAGGTCCTCCTCGACGCCCTCGGCGAGCTGGGCGAGCACGCCCAGGCCGAGGGGGTCACCCTCTTCCTGGAACCCCTCAACCGGTACGAGGACCACATGGTCAACCGTCTCGACGAGGCGGTGGCGCTGTGCGCCGCACTCGCACTGCCCTCGGTCCGGGTGGTCGCCGACACCTTCCACATGAACATCGAGGAGGACGACGTGCACCGCGCGCTTCGCGCCGCCGCGCCCTACCTCGGGCACGTGCAGGTCAGCGACTCCAACCGCTACCAGCCGGGCGCGGGGCACCTGGACTGGCCGGCGCTGGTGCGTACCCTGCTGGAGCTGGACTACCGGGGTTGGCTCGCCCTGGAGTGCCGGCTGCGCGGGGACCCGGTCCGGGCGCTGCAGGAGGCCGCGACGGTGCTGCGACACGCGCTGCCCCGGCGGGCCGCCGCGTGACCGCCGACGCCGGGGCGACACACGCCGCCCGCACCCGCACCGGCGGCCCGGCCGAGCCGGCCGCGCTGCGTCGGCTGGCGGTCGACACGCTCGACGCCAACTGGGAACACGACCACACCGTGCCGTCGCGCACGCTCTACCCGCACCAGTGGAGCTGGGACTCCGCGTTCATCGCGATCGGGCTCGCCCAGGTCCGCCCCGAACGGGCCTGGCAGGAGTTGGCGAGCCTGTTCCGGGCCCAGTGGGCCGACGGACGGGTGCCGCACATCGTGTTCAACCCGGCGCTGCGGGTCGGCGCGTACTTCCCGGGCCCGGAGATGTGGCGCAGCGCCGACGCCCAGGGCGCCCCCGCCGTGGACACGTCCGGCCTGGTCCAGCCGCCGGTGCACGCGCTCGCCGCGTTGCTGGCGTACCAGCGGGCCCCCGCACCCGACGCGTTGGCCGCGCTGGGGCGGCTCTATCCCGCCCTGGTCGCCCAGCAGCGCTACCTGGCCGACCGGCGTGACGTGGCCGGTGACGGGCTGGTCTGCGTCGTGCACCCGTGGGAGTCCGGGTTGGACAACAGCCCCGCCTGGGACGCGCCGATGGCGGCGGTCGACGCCGAGGCGGCGGTGATGCGCGCGTACCGTCGGCACGACACCACGCACGCCGACGCCGCGCACCGCCCCACGGACCTGGACTACGCGCGCTACCTGGCGATCGTGGCCGCCTACCGCGAGCACGGCTACGCCGACCGGGATCTCGCCGACGACCACCCGTTCCTGGTCGAGTGTCCGCTGTTCAACGCGGCCTTCGGGTCCGCCGAGCACGCGCTCGCCGACATCGCCGCGCTCCTCGGCCACGACCCCGGGCCGCACCGCGCCCGCGCGGCCCGGATCACCGAAGCATTGGTACGCCGGCTCCACGACCCGGCCACCGGCACGTTCCAGCCCCGCGACCTGCGTACCGGCCGGCTGGTCGGCGCGCGTACCGTGCTCGGGCTGACCCCGCTGGTCCTGCCCGACCTGCCGACCCGACAGGTCGACGCGCTGGTGGTCGAGGCCCGGTCGGCGCGCTTCGGGGTGGCCCGGCACATGGAGCGGCCGTTGCCCACCTACGACCGCACCGCGCCCGACTTCGAGCCGCTGCGCTACTGGCGGGGGCCGAGCTGGCTGAACATCGGTTGGCTGGTCCGGCGCGGGCTGCTCACGCACGGGCATCCGGAGCTGGCCGCCGGGCTGCGCCAGTCGATGATCGACCTCGTCGCCAATGCCGGCTGCCACGAGTACTTCCATCCGGACACCGGCGTCGGGCTGGGCTCACCGGCGTTCAGCTGGACCGCCGCGTTGCTGCTCGACCTGCTGAGCGAGTGAGACCGCCGCGGGTGGTAGCGTGCCCGGTCCACCGGCCGGAGGGAACATCGTGCGCGAGATCGACAAGGTGGCCTGGATACTCATCGAGGACGGCCGGGTGCTGAGTACGCGGTCGGAGGGCAAGGACGTCTGGTACCTGCCCGGTGGCAAGCGCGAGCCGGGCGAGACGGACCTGGAGACCCTGCGTCGGGAGATCCACGAGGAGCTGAGCGTCGAGGTGGACGTGCGCGGCGCGGTGCCACTGGGCACCTTCACCGCTCAGGCGCACTCTCACGCGGCCGGCGTCACCGTACGGATGACCTGCTACCGGGCCGGCTACCAGGGGCGACTGCGCCCGGCCAGCGAGATAGCCGAGATGGCCTGGTTCGGCTACGCCGACCGGCACCGCACCTCCGCGGTCGACCAGATCATCTTCGACCACCTGCTGGCGGAGGACCTGCTGCGCTGAGGGCGCAGTTTGTCGACGTCGGCTGGGGGTAACCGCCCCGACGTGACCGACGGCGACGGCTTTCCGTACTTCATCGACGCGGTGTCCCGGCGGTCCGGCCTGCCGACCGAGCAGGCCGCCGCGCTCGCCCGCGCCGTCCTTCAGACGATGGCCGAACGGGTGACCGGGGGCGCGCCCGACGACCTCGTGGGCCACCTCCCCAACAACGTCGGCGGGTATCTGACCGGCCCGGCCCCGGTCGACGGCGGCGCCGGGGCCGCACCGCCGTCGGACGCCGGCCCGGCGGAGTTCCTCCGTCGGGTGGAGCAGCGTGCCGGGGTGGACCCGGCCGCCGCCCGGGCCGGAACCGGAGCGGTCTTCGCGACCTTGCGGGAGGCGATGACCGTACGGGAGTTCCGCGAGATGGTGGCGCGACTGCCGCGCGACGACGGTGGGTCGGCGTCCAGGCGGTACGGGCCGTGACGCCTGCCCTCGTGCAGTCGAAGCTGGTCTGATCAACTCGTGTTCCTTGAAACCGCCGCATCGTCGTGACCAGGACACCCCACCTTCCTTGAACCCGAGTCGATCACCCACCTGGGGCACGGCACCGGTGTCGCAATTGGCCGGACTGACTGGCTTTCGGCGTGGTACGAGTGCTCGGTGGATTCTGACGGTCGCCGCCGACACGGCATCAGCCGCGCCCGGCGCGGTGCGGCGCGACGCGTCAAGGCGGCTGTCGCGCAGATCCGCAGTCGCGGTGGCCGGGCGGGCCGACTGCGGCTCAGCCAGTTGGAGGCCGCCCTGGTCATCTCGGTGCAGGCCGGGCTCGCCGCGGCACTGGCCTGGGCGATCGGGCACGACCTGCTGGACAACCCGGCGCCGGTCTTCGCGCCCTCCGCCGCGGTGGGCACGATCGTCGCCGCGCTCGGCCAACGCGCGCACCGCACGATCGAACTGCTGCTCGGCGTCGGCCTCGGCATCGCCACCACCGACCTCCTGTTGAGCTTCCTGGGCACCGGGTTCTGGCAGACCGGATTCGTCGTCGGATGTGCCGTGCTCGCGACGCTCGTGCTGTTCGGGCGCAGCGGGGCGGCCGTCGGCCAGGCCGGCGGTACGGCGGTGCTGCTCGCGACCCTCACCCCGGCCCAGAACGACCTGGAATGGCCGCGGATCGTCGAGGCGCTGGTCGGCGGCGCGGTGGGCCTCGTGGTTGTCGCGCTGCTGGTGCCGTTGAACCCGATGCGGATCCTCGACCGGGACGCCGCGCCGATCTACCAGCGGCTCGCCGGCCAACTGCGGGAGGTGGCCGCCGCGCTGACCACCGGGGATCAGCAGCGGGCGGTCCGCGCCCTGGACCTCCTGCGCGACATGGGTCCCGCCCTGGATCGGATGCACCAGGCGCTCAGCGGCGCCGAGGAGGTGGTCAGCCTCGCCCCCGCCCGGTGGCTGCGGCGGCAGGACGTGGAGCGGTTCGCGCGGGCGAGCCGGCAGGTGGAACGCGTCATCGAACACAGCCGGGGCGTCGCCCGCCGGTCGGCGATGGCGCTGCAGTACCGCGAGCGGATTCCCCCCGCCCTGTCCACCAGCGTCGGGCGGCTCGCCGACGCGGTCGAGTTGCTGCGCCGGGAGCACCGTGCCGGGCGGCCGACGGAGCGGACCCGCCAGGCGGTGCGCGACGCCGTCTACCAGGCGGGTCGTGCCCGCGGCCAGGGCGTCGACGAGTTCGGCGACGCGGTGGTGACCCAACTGCGTACCGCCGCCAGTGACCTGCTCCGTGCGATCGGCTCCGACGCGACGTCGGCGAACGACGAGGTACGTACGGCGGTGCAGGACGGCGAAGCCTCCGTTCACAGGAGCGGGTGAGCGCTGCGGCTCAACGAGGGTCCGGCCGGGCGTCGTCGCCGAAGGCGGCGGTGAGGGCCTTCGTGACCAGGTCGGGCAGCTCGCTTCGTCCGTCGTCCTCGGCCCACCGCACCAGTGCCGTGTGCATGGCGGCCAGGCAGGCGCTCGCCGCCGCGTGGGCGTGGAACGCGGCGTCGGGATCGGTGGCGTCGTCCCCGAGCGCGGTGACGATGGCCTGCTGGAGCGCGTAGGTGTTGTCCAGGTGCTTGGCCCGCAGGGCCGGCGTCGAGATCATGAGCCGGAGTCGGGCGAGCAGGAACCGCCCGTTCGCCGACAGGTCGCTCCCACCGCGGCCGCCGGTCAGGGCCGTGGTCGATTCGATCAGCGCTCCGCCGATGCGGCGGACCAGCGGCTGGGTGGCGGGCGACGCGGCGATC